>JBGUPV010000082.1:0-8708 GCA_045130455.1 Lachnospiraceae bacterium
CTTTTTTGGTATAATCAAAAGAGGCGCAGCTGCAACCGGCGGATGGTTGCAAATCATGCACGAAAGGATACCGTGGCGTATCGGCGCGGATACGTCATGAGGAGGATTATGAGCGAAAATAATACCGGCAATTCGGAACGTTCGAAACGGACGATGTTTGCGTTGATCGGCGTGATGGCGATCGTCATCATCGTGCTGTGCGTGGCACTGATCAACGCGTTGAACAAGGATGATAAGAAGGATGATACGAAGAACGGAGACACGGTCGTGACTGGGACTCCGGTACCGAGCGATGCCCCGAACGGGGACAACGGTGTGTCCGTGACGCCGACCCCGACGAAGGGAGCGGATGTCACGCCGACCGGAACGCCGACTGCGGAGGTAACGCCGACAGCTGCTGTGACACCGACATCGACGCCGGATCCGAAGGAGCCCACGCCCACCGTGACTGCGACTCCTACGCCCAAGCCTGAGGATATCGAAGGATATCTTGTCGAGTACTCCGCGGGCAACACCTGGGAGGACGGCGGTGTCACGATGATGAACATCGAGTTCGGTGTCCGCAACGGTTCCAAGACGCCGATCAGCGGCGGCTGGAAGCTTGAGCTGGAGATCGACGGCCTTGCGAAGGCCAGCGGCTGGAACGGAACATTTGACGTTAAGGGCAACACGCTGACGATCACGAGTGCCAATTACAACGGCGATATCGCGGTCGGCGCGACGCAGGTGACCGGCTGCAACCTCGGCATCAAGAGCGGCAAGCTGAAAGTTACGAGCGCCAAACTGAACGGTGTCGAGTGCACGGTCCGCGCGGGCGTTGTGGATCAGAACAAGCAGAACCAGCATGGCAACGGCAACGGTAACGGGAACGGCAACGGCGAGGATGTTGATGTCGAGAAGCTCCTGAAGCGCGCGGAGGCCGCTGTACAGGGCGATGACTGGCTTCACACCGACGGACGCCGGATCCTCGACAAGGACGGCAAGGAAGTCTGGATCACAGGTCTCAACTGGTTCGGTTACAACACCGGCACGAATACGTTCGACGGTCTTTGGAACTCGAAACTCGAGCCGACGGTCAAGGGGATCGCCGACCACGGCTTCAACCTGATCCGCGTGCCGATCTCGGCGCAGCTGATCAACCAGTGGGCGGCGGGCGAGTATCCGACGGCCAACTACAACCATGCTTACAACTCAGTGCTGAACAGCATGAACAGTCTGGAAATCTTCGATTATTTCCTTGCGCTTGCAGAGGCCAACGGCCTCAAGGTCATGCCTGATATTCACAGTGCGGAGACCAACGCTTCCGGTCACAATGTCAACCTCTGGTACACGAACAGTGTGACGGCGGAGGATTACTATCGCGCGCTCGAGTGGATGGCGGAGCGCTACAAGAACAACGACACGATCGTCGCGTACGATCTGAAAAATGAGCCTCACGGCAAGCCTTACGAGGGCGACGGTGCTGCGATCTGGAACGATTCGAAGAAGCCGAACAACTGGAAGTATGCCGCGGAGACGGCGGCTGCCCGGATCCTCGCGAAGAACCCGAACGTGCTGATCCTCGTCGAGGGCACCGAGATCTTCCCCAAGGATATCGAGAACAACTCGGATTTCCACTCAATCAATGAGAAGGACTACGATTTCAACTGGTGGGGCGGCAACCTCCGTGCCGTGAAGTATTTTCCGATCGACCTCGGAAAATATCAGGACAAACTGGTGTATTCGCCTCACGACTACGGCCCGACCGTCTACAAGCAGCCGTGGTTCAACGGTACGTACGATTATGACAGCCTGATGAAGGACTGCTGGCATGATAACTGGTTCTACATCTACGAGGAAAATATCGCGCCGCTGCTGATCGGCGAGTGGGGCGGCTATATGACCGAGCCGAACATCACGTGGATGACGCATATGCGCACGCTGATCAGCAAGTATCGCCTGAATCATACGTTCTGGTGCCTGAACGCGAACTCGGGCGACACCGGCGGATTGCTGCTGGATGATTTTACGACATGGGATTCCGAAAAATACGCATTTGTCAAGGAAGTGCTGTGGCAGGAGAACGGCAAGTTCGTCGGCCTTGACCACGCCATCGCACTCGGTGACAACGGAATCACGCTGAAAGACGCGAAAGGACGCTGAATTCCGTAAAAATGTCACGAAATGCACCTTTGACTAACACAATTTATTCATACTTCTATAGTATGCTGAAACTGACGGAGTAGGAGAGGCTCCGGGTGAGAATTGTGGAAGTGAGGCAATGATCATGGATGATTACAGCAGAGAGATGAATTCGGGGTTCGAAGAGAACAATTCGGTTGAGATCGTGCGGGAGACAGTTACCGATGTAACTCCGGCCGAAGCTCCGGCGGAAACGGTACAGCCGGTTGTGCCGGTACAGCAGCCGATCCAGCAGCCACAGCCGGTTCAGCAACCGGTGCAGCAACCGTCTCAATCATACAGTGTATATTACGGCTCGGACGGGTATTACAGTTCGGCACCTGCCGCGGGAAGCGAGCCTTCGGCTCCGGTACCGCCGTATGAAGATCCTTACATCCGGCGCATCGACGAGATGGCCAGAGAGCGGAATCAGGAAGAGCGCAGAAGCGAGAAGAAGTCGTTCCTCAAGAGGGCGGTTGCCTTTGTTATGCTGGCGGTTTTGCTTGGCGTGATCGCGGGCGGCACGTATTTTGCGATCGATCGCTACGTTTTCCCTGAGAAGACAAAGACTTCGGAAACTCCTGCGAAGAACGATCCGGAGATCAAGCAGGGAAGCGAGATCGACCCGATCCCGGAGGTTGAACTCCGCGAGGCTTCACAGCTCGAAGAGAGCCAGTCGGCCGTTGTGACGGCGGTGGATGTCTCCTCCGTTGTCGAGAGTGTGATGCCGGCGGTTGTCGGGATCAACAACTATGCGAAGCGCACGACGTATGATTTCTGGGGATCGTCTTCGACGGACGAGGTGCTTTCGGGATCCGGTTCCGGTATCATCATCGGACAGAACAGCGATGAGGTTCTGATCGTCACCAACAACCACGTGGTTGCGGGTGCGTCGAAACTGGAGATCGAATTCTGTGACAAGACCAGAGCGGAAGCGGTGGTCAGAGGCGCGGCGGCTTCGTCGGACCTCGCCGTTGTTTCGGTTCCGTTCACCAGCCTTTCCAATGCGACCACGGAAGCGATCCGTGTTGCTCGGATCGGTGATTCCAACAAAGTTAAAGTCGGTCAGATGGCGATCGCGATCGGCAACGCGCTCGGTTACGGCCAGTCGGTGACGGTGGGCTACATCAGCGCGCTCAACCGTGAAGTTACGATCGACGGCGTAAAATACAACCTGATCCAGACGGACGCGGCGATCAACCCCGGCAACAGCGGCGGTGCGCTCGTGAACCAGAAGGGCGAGGTGATCGCGATCAATTCTGCGAAGGCTACGAGCTACGGCGTTGAGGGTATGGGCTATGCCATTCCGATCAGCAACGTGCGCGAGATCATCACGGAGCTCAGCAACCGCGTGCATCTTGAGGATTCCGAGAAAGGTTTCCTCGGAATCGGTAAGACGCAGGATATTTCCTCGAGTTATTCTTCCGTGCTCGGCATGCCGCAGGGAGTGTACGTGCAGGAGGTCATCAAAGATTCGCCGGCCGATCAGGCAGGTATGATCTCGGGTGATATCGTGACCAGGATCGGAAATGATATCGTCAGCAGCATCACCGATATTCAGTACGTTATGAGCTACACGAAAGCCGGAACAAGACTCGATGTCGTCGTTCAGAGAAGAAATTCCACCGGTGAGTTCGAGGAGATCGTTCTGGATGTAACGTTAGGAAGCTACGAGGAGGCCAAGCAAAGGCTGAGTCGATAACATGGGGATGAAGGTATTGGGGGATTTTTATAGAACTACCCAAGAGCGGAAGGACAGTGCACAAGCGCCGTCCTTCCGCTTTGTTTTCAGGAAAAAAACAGGCGCTCCGTTCAGAGCGCCTGCGTGTGTTTCGTGTCAAATGTCTGCGCGGAAGTTATTTCTCCTCGAAAATATCTTCCTCATCTTCCTCAATCTTGGCATCCTCTTCCGCATCGATGTCGATGTCATCGAAATCCTCCATGTAATCCGGAGTGCAGAAGCGATATACAGCATAAGCGATACCCGCGATCACAACGAGAGCACCGATGATGCAAAGAATAATGCGAAGCACTGAGCACTCATTGCATTCGTCACAATTACAGTTCTTGCAGTTGTCCATATTTCGTAACCTCCCAATCAGATTGCCATATCGGCGACACAAAGATTATACCATGAATCCCGTTCTTTGAAAAGTGCTTTTTACGAATCGACTCTGGTTAATTTGGCAAATGCGGCCAGCATCTGCTTGACGCCTGCCTCGAACTGCACGGTGACTTCGTAGTCCCGGGAGCCTTTCTTGAGTTCGAGGACCGTTCCGACGCCGAACTTGATATGGCGTACGCGGTCGCCGACTTTGTAGTCCGGCGCAGCGGCGGCGGAACCGGACGGGATCGATGCGGAAGCGTAAGGATTCTTGTATGCGCCGCCGGCGAAGGAGGCGTCGGACGACGTCTTCGGTGCAGGTCGGCTTGCGTCACTGCCGTATCCGCGGCCGGAGTCATAACCGTAACCGCCTGTTCCGGAGGAACTGCCGTAGCCCTTCGGATTGCCGTAGCCTGTCGCATCGGATGAACCGTAACCTCCGGCTTTGCCGGAACGGGGCGAACCGAAGACAGAGGAGAGTGTTCCGCCGGAGCGGGAATCGTCGCCGTAGGAGTTTCCGCTGTAGGAATTACCGCTGCGTGAACTGCTGCCGTACGAGTTTCCGCCGTAGGACCCGCGGGAACTGCCGCCTCGCGATGACGCGAAACTGTCCAGGGAACCGCGGCGGAGTGTACTCCGGGAGCCCCAGGTGGAGTCTGCGGAGGGACTTTCCACGTGCATGCGGATCCGGTCCCTTGGGAGTTCCGAGATGAACCGTGACGGGCGGTTGAACTGCAGCTCGCCGTGCATCATGCGTTTGGTCGCGTAACTCAGGGCGAGTGTCTTGCGCGCGCGGGTGATGCCTACGTAGCAGAGACGGCGCTCTTCCTCAAGACTGCTGTCGGCGCCGACGCCGTCGTTATCGTTGAGTGCCATCTGGCTCGGGAAGAGCCCTTCTTCCATGCCGCCGATGTACACATGGTCAAACTCGAGACCTTTGGCGCTGTGGAGCGTCATCAGCACCACATAATCATCATCGCTGTCGACGGAGTCTACGTCGGCGACGAGAGCGACTTCCGCAAGGAAGCCGGAGAGTGTCGCATCCTCGGCTGACTGTACGTACTGCGCAAGTTTATTTTTCAATTCCGCGATATTGTCCATACGGTCGTCATAGCGGTCCGGCTCCTGCTCCTTGAGGTCGGTATCGTAGCCGGTGCAGTCGAGAATGTCGTCGATCAACTGCGGAAGTGAGTACGAGGAAACCTTGAGATTGCTTCGCAGTTCCTCGATGATAGCCACAAAATGATTCACGCTGTTGGACGTTCGCGTGGAGATGCCGGGGATCGACTCGCAGACGCGGAGTGCCTCGTAGAGCGGCAGATCCTTGATGTACGCGTACTCGTCGAGCTTGTCGACGGTAGTGTCGCCGATGCCTCGGCGCGGAACATTGATGATACGCTTGACGGCGATGGCATCCCCGCTGTCAACGACGCGGAGATAGGCGAGCAGATCGCGGATCTCCATGCGGTCGTAGAAATTGGTGCCGCCGACAAGCTTGTAGGGAATGCTGCGGTATACGAGCTGCTCCTCAAAAGCGCGGGACTGCGCGTTGGTGCGATACAGGATCGCATAGTCGCGGTACTCGCCGTCCCCGTGGTCGACGTGCTCCGCGATGTCGCTGACCACGCCTTTCGCCTCCTCAAGGTCGCTGGGGTACTCGTTGACGCGGATCAGTTCGCCTTCCTCGGCATCCGACCAGAGGGCTTTCGATTTGCGGCCGACGTTGTTGCCGATCACGGTGTTGGCCACGTCGAGGATGCGTCTGGTGGAGCGGTAGTTCTGCTCGAGCTTGATGACGCATGCGTCCGCGTAGGTGCTCTCGAAATCGAGAATGTTGCGGATGTTCGCGCCGCGGAAGCGGTAGATCGACTGGTCGTCATCACCGACGACACAGAGGTTGTGCTCCACAGTGCCGTCTGCGCCGGTATGATTGGCGAGCAGCCGGATGAACTCGAACTGCGCCGTGTTGGTGTCCTGGTACTCGTCGACGAGGATGTACTCGAAACGCTCCCGGTAGTAGGAGAGCGCCTCCTCACTCGTCCGGAAGAGCTCGATGGTCTTCATCAGAAGATCGTCGAAGTCAAATGCGTTGTTGCGCCGAAGTTCTTCCTGATATTCCGCGTACGCGCGGCCGATCGTCGGGTCCGCCTTGGCGCCCATGTACGAGCGGTAATCCTCGGGCCCGATCAGCTCATTTTTCAGGGAACTGATGACGCCGAGCACAGCCTTGGGCTGGTACCGTTTGGGGTCTACGTTGATATGCTTGAGAACGTCGCGCATCGCGCGCTTCTGATCGTCGGTATCGTAGATGTTGAAATTCTGCCCAAAGCCGATCGCCGTGGCATAACGGCGGAGCATGCGAACGCACGCCGCGTGAAATGTGCTAATCCACACGTCTTCTCCGGCGTAGTCGAGAAGCTTATGTACGCGCTCCTGCATCTCGCGCGCCGCCTTGTTGGTGAAGGTGATCGCGAGGATGCGGTACGGGGAGACTCCGCAGTCGTTGATAAGCCGGGCAATGCGGTGCGTGATCACGCGGGTCTTGCCGGATCCCGCGCCGGCGAGGATCAAAAGCGGTCCTTTGCCGTGCATGACAGCCTCGAGCTGGGTAGGGTTAAGAGAATCGTATATGTCCATAAAACATGACCTTTTCTTCAGAGTGATCTGTGTCCGATTATAGCATAACCGGCGTTGCAATACAACGCATTTTGCGGAAAAACAGAACAAATGTTCTGACGCGATACGCGGTATCCGAAACCACATGACGTTTCGTGATGCGATGACCTCAACCGGAAAATGCGGCGCTGAAATCACGAAAAGTAATGCACGATAACGTATTATGCGGTTTTGAACACGAGATGTTGTGAAAAAAGGCTCATTTTCCGATGTTTATTCTTGATAAAAAGCGTCGGAAAGCGTATAATTCCTTTTATATCATCAACGCCTGCGGCGGTATGGGCGGTTGCGAGGTAACTTATGCAAAAAGAGTGGAGAAAATATCTCGGTGAACTTCTTGACAGCATTCAGAATCCGGAGTACATCCGTCCGGTGGACATCCCCAACATCGATCTGTACATGGATCAGGTAACGACCTTCATGGACGAGCACCTGGAGACCACGAAGCGGTTTGAGGATGACAAGCTGTTGACCAAGACGATGATCAACAACTACACGAAGAACCATTTGCTGCCGAACCCGGAGAAAAAGAAATATACCCGCGGGCACATGTATCTGCTCGTGTTCATCTATTACCTGAAGAACTTCCTGAGCATCAGCGACGTGAAGCGCATCGTGGAGCCGATGCACGAGATGTTCTACGGCGATGATGTCGAGATCGAGCTTGCGGACATTTACCGACGCATTGTTGACATCGAACAGGAGGTCTCCCAGGGCGCCGGCAAGGACGTGATGAAGAAGTTCCTTAAGTCCCGCAACGCATTCAGCGATGTTAAGGGGGAGGATCAGAAGGAATTCCTCAATATCTTCAGTTTCATCGCGATGCTCAGTTTCGATGTCTATCTGAAGAAAGCGATGATCGAGAAGATCATCGACGAGCTGCTCGTTCCCGCGCAGGAGGAGCGCAAGTCCGGCAAGAAGTCTTCGAAGAAGTCTGACAAGGCGGCCGAGGAAAAGGCGGACAAGAAGGACAAGTCGGAGGACGGAAAAGCCAGGAAGGCGAAGAAATCGAAGGAAGCCGAAGAGTGATCGCGGTCGTTGTGACAAAAAGCAAAAGAAAAAAGGGACATCCTCGGGTGTCCCTTTTGTAAGATTCTTCGGTTGATGCGCGGCGGAGATTAACGGTCGGAGTTTTCCTCATCCTTTTCCGCGAGGCGGTTGAGGACGAGCGCGTAGCCGTCGTTGCCGTAGGTGAGAGAGCGGTTCACGCGGCTGATCGTCGCGGTGGAAGCGCCGGTCTTCTCGGCAATGTCAAGGTACGTCTTCTTCTGCGTGAGCATGCAGGCGACCTCGAAGCGCTGGGAGATCGTGACCAGCTCCTGGATCGTGCATACATCCTCGAAGAAGCGGTAGCATTCGTCAACATTCTCAAGCGTGAGAATGGCTTTGAACAATTGATTGACTGCGGGAGTGTGAATGTCTTTGCTCATGGCTTTGCCTCCTGTAACGTTTTTATCGGTATCGCGCTTTGCGCGGAAAATGCATTTCTGTCTGATAACATTTTAACACTGTAGAGAACTAAAGTAAAGCGATTTTTTCGGAAACGCCCTGCGGGGCGGCATCCGAAGGATCCGAGGAAAGGAAAAGCCTGCCGTGCGGCGGGCATGGGAGTATATGAAACGGGGAGAGATCGTGAGCGGAACGGTCGGAGAGACAACGTTTCCGAACCACGGGAGCATTTCGGTCGAGGGAACCAGAGTGAAGGTCAAGGGCGTGCTGCCCGGGCAGACGGTGGAGGCGCGTGTCAAGCGCTCTTCGGCGGCGAAAG
>JBGUPV010000083.1:0-6863 GCA_045130455.1 Lachnospiraceae bacterium
ATCCGCATCGCGATGAAGGACTACATCGAGTCTCTGTACAACGAGGCTTCGGAAAACGGGTCCCCGCTCATCCGCACGATGTTCTACGAGTTCCCCGAGGACGGCCGCTGCTGGCAGATCACCGACCAGTACATGTTCGGAAGCCGCTATCTTGTGGCGCCGATCCTGAAGCACGACTGCTTCCGCCGCGACGTGTATCTTCCGGCGGGCACGTGGAAACTCACATCGACGGGCGCAACGTACGTCGGCGGACAGACCGTCACCGTGGATGCGCCGATCGAGTACATGCCGGTGTTTGAGAAGATCTGAACAGAGGGAAAATGAGACCGGTTCCGCCGGAAAAGCGGGACCGGAAGGCAAAAAAAGAGCAGGGATCGCGGTCCCTGCTCTTTTCATATTCCGTAGATCAGATGGTTTCGCCGTTTCTCTTTCTTTCGAGGATCTTGTGGATGCGCTCGGTCGGATCGAGGTACTCGCTGATCGATGCGTCGTGGTTGAGGGAATCGATCAACAGCGCGATGTATTTGCTCATGTCGGCGGAGATGTACCACTTGCGCTTCAGAAGCTCGGGCGTCTGGTAGACGAGGTTCGTGGTGACAACGCGGTAGATGAGCTTGTCCTTGAATGCCTGGTCGAAGGCTGCGAGGCCGTTTGTGAAGAGGCCGAAGGTCGCGCAGACGAAGATGCGCTTCGCGTTTCTCTTCTTGAGCTCTCTCGCGACATCGAGCATGCTCTCGCCGGAGGAGATCATGTCATCGATGATGATGACGTCCTTGCCGGCAACGTCCGTGCCGAGGAATTCGTGAGCAACGATCGGGTTGCGGCCGTCCTCGATGACGGAGTAGTCGCGGCGCTTATAGAACATGCCCATCTCGGTTCCTGCGACGGTCGCGAAGTATACGGCGCGGCCCATGGCGCCTTCGTCGGGGCTGATCAGCATCGTGTGCTTGCAGTCGAGCTTGAAGCTGGGCACGTTGCGGAGCAGTGCTTTGATGAACTGGTAGGTGGGCTGAACATTTTCAAAAGATTTGATCGGAACCGCATTCTGAACTCTGGGGTCGTGCGCGTCGAAGGTGATGATCGACTCGACACCGAGGTTCACAAGTTCCTGAAGGGCAACCGCGCAGTCGAGAGACTCGCGCGCGGAGCGCTTGTGCTGACGGCTCTCGTAGAGGAACGGCATGATGACCGTGATACGGCGGGCTTTGCCGCTCAGAGCGCCGATGACGCGCTTAACGTCCGCAAAATGATCGTCCGGGGACATGTGGTTCTGCTGTCCGCAGACGGTGTAGGTGAGGCTGTAGTTGCATACGTCCACAAGGATGTAGACGTCGCGGCCGCGGATGGACTCGTTGATGATGCATTTGGCTTCGCCGGTACCGAAACGGGGACATTTGGAATCGATGAGATACGTGTCCCTGCGGTAAGTGTCATAGCCGGGCTCGTCGAGGAATTTGTGCTCGCGGGCGTTGCGCCAGGACACGATGTAATCATCGACTTTCTTGCCGATGGTCTTGCTGCTCTCCAGGGCGATGATGCCGAGAGGCGCAAAGGAACTGCTGTCAACAAACTTGTCTTCCTGTGACATAGAAATCCTCCGAAAAATGCAATATATTACACCGGCTTCGGGTGCGCTTGCGCGACACCGCCCCGCCGGACGGGGGCAGGATCAGGTGCGGACGGACCGCGATGCGGCGTCAGAACGTCCGAAGGATGCGGATGTCCTTGCCGAAGAGCTTGATGTACCGGAAGCTGAACAGGCGCGACGCGATGCGGTCGCTGTAGCGCTTGCCGAGCTCGTCCATCGAAAGGTTGGTCGAGATCAGCGTGGAAGCTTTGCGAAGGTCACGCTCCTCCAGGCATACGAACAGCTGGGAGGTCGTGTAGGAGTTCGGAAGCTCCGTGCCGAGGTCGTCGATGATCAGAAGGTCGCAGTCGAGGATGGTGTCGAATTCCATCGAGGCCTGCTGGCTTCGCTCACGGTCGCCGAAGCGATAGTGCTCAAAAATCTCAAAAAGACGGAACGCCGAGAGATAGAGGACCGTGAAGCCCTTCTCCAGCAGCGCGCCGGCGATACAGTTGGTGAGGAAGGTCTTGCCTACGCCGGTGTTGCCGTTGAGCAGCAGGTTGCGGTAGGACGACCCGAAATTGTCGACAAATGAGCGGGCGTCGCGGAGCGCGGTCGCGGCGACTTCCCGGTAGGACTGGCCGGTGGCGCGGTCGATCGCCGTCTCCGAGTAGAGGGAGAGGTCGAATGCCGCGAAATTTTCCTTCGCGAGGCGTTCTCTGCGGCCGTCGTCCATGTAAAAGCGGTCGATGACCGCGCGGCGGAAGCAGATGCAGGCCTTGCCGTCCGGAGCAGTGCCGGTGTCCTTGCAGATCGGGCAGACATACTGCCGTTCGAGGTAATCCTCGGGGTAGCCGAAACTGGTCAGGAGCTGGTGCTTGCGCTGGATGAGCCAGTCGTTCGTGCGCGGAAGCGCGTCGAGCGCCGACGGATTGCCGTCGAGGGCAAGGCGGGCGGCTTGAAGCGAGCCGTGGATCAATTGCTCGTCGATCTCCGCGAGAGCGGGGATCTTCTCGAAGACCTCGTCCTTGCGGCGGCGAAGCTCTTTTTCGCTGTCAAGGCGGCGCTGTTCGTACTCGCGCGCGATGCTCTGGTATTCGGAAGAGGTCAGTGCCATGTTCGCCTCCGTAACAGATAAGCAGATAAGGAAAATGATCAGTGTCGTTGACGCATCGCCAGCTCAAGCGCGGCATATTCCTCGTCCGTGTATTCCCGCTGGGAGTACGCGGTGAAGAGGTTGCCGTTGGAAGCGGCGGGGCGCTTGCCCGTGCGGGCGGGACGATCGGATCTGCGCGCTTCGTCCTCGCGGCGGATGTCCGCGACGGAGGTGAAGCCCTGCGCGTGCCAATCGCTCAGGATCCGTTCCGCGTAAGGGAAACTCGGTTCCCCGGTGTTGCTGATCGTGCGCCGGCAGGCTTCCTCGATCAGCTCGACGGGCATTCCCCACTCCCGGCTCCAGCGCAGGATGAAGGCGATCTGCCCCTTGGCGAGGGAACGGTGCAGTCCGAATTGCTCGCGGACCGCGATCACGGGCTTCTCGAAGAGAACAACGCGGTCGCGCGCCTCCTCTTCCGTGCAGATGCCCTCCTCAGCCCAGTTGAGAGCAACCTTGGTCATATAGCGGGGAGATGTCTTGTCGATCTCCGTGCAGTAATCAAAAAGATAGTAGATCAGGTCCATCGGAAAATGAAGCTCCGCGTAAGCGAAGAGCATCAGTCGGTAATGGTCCTGACCGAGCGGTCCGCCGAGCAGCTGCTGAAGCGCGTCGGAGAGGCCGGCGTACGCGGGATCCGCGAGGAAGCGGTCCTGCACATCATTGTCCACGACGAAGGCGCGTTCCATCGCGCGGTAGTCGAGGTCCGCGGCCGTGTCGGAGGAACTCTCCGGGATCGCGGGCGAAGACTTGGCAGCGGGAGCTGCCGGAGCTTCCGAAACCATTGCCGTGTCCGGAAGGTCAATGACGTAGTCCACGGAAGTCTCTTCCGTGCCGTCCTCCTCTAAAAGATCCACGAGCTCGATGAGCGTAACCTCGCGGTTGCCGTCGAAGGTCACTTCGAGAAGATTTTCCTTGGCGAGGGCCTTGAGCGCACGGCGGATGTCCGCCTCGGTGCAGTCGAGACGATCGGCCATCGTCTGGATGGAAAAATCCTCGGCGCCGCGCCCGGCGAGGGAGCTTCCGGTGTAGTGGCGGAGCAGGTAGAGGTAGACCGGGATGTACGAGCTGTTCAACCGCGGCATGTATTTGTCAATGAAGAGATTCGGGACCGTGGTAACGGCTCGCTTTGTCTTCGATTTCATGCGGATGATGCACATCGGGGGTTCCCTCCTCTCTCTCATTTTGTCTGTCCCGCCCGGCGTGCGCGCATCGTTGCGCCCGCGGCCGCGTGGGAACCGAACGAAGCCCATTATAGCGAATAAGAGAGGGATTGTAAATAGCCCGAAGACCGGTCGAAACCGGTAGAATCCCGTTTCGGATAAAGTGGATAACTTCGGGAAAATGTGCCCCCGTCCCGCCGAAAAACCGCGGGAAAAGCCTGAAAACCGGGCTTTTTCCGAATTCCTGCGAAACGTGTGGATAACCTCCGCAAAAACAGAAAATATCAACAGTCCTCCGTGCGGATGGACTGTTGATATTGTGGATAACTCATTCGTTTAGGAAGAGATTGCCGACTTTTACGATGTCTCCGGCGCCCATAGTTATCAACAAATCGCCGTTAACACAATTTTTTTTCAAAAACCCGACAATTTCTTCGAAACTCGGAAAATAGTATGCTTCGCAGCCGAGTTTGATCAGGTCGTCGCGCAGGTCGGCGGAGGAGATGGTGCCGTCGTCCACCTCGCGTGCGGCGTAGATGTCAGCCATCACGACCTTGTCCGCGAGGGAGAGCGCCTCGACAAACTCCTTACGGAGAAGCTTCGCGCGGGTGTAGGTGTGGGGCTGGAATACGCACCATACGCTCTTGTGAGGGTAGCTCTGCGCTGCCGTGAGCGTTGCGCGGATCTCCGTCGGATGGTGCGCGTAGTCATCCACGACGGTGACACCTTCGCGCTCACCCTTTCTCTCGAAGCGGCGCTCCGTTCCGGTGAATTCGGCGAGAGCCTTCTGCATATCGGAAAGCGCGATGCCGCGGAAATAACCCTCGGCGATCGCCGCAAGACTGTTCGAAACATTGTGCACGCCGGGTACGGACAGGCGGATGTGCCCCGCGTGTTCGCCGCGAACGTACAATTCATAGGAAGGATGACCGAACTCGTCGACCTTGATCGCGTCCGCCGTAAACGTGTAGGGCGCGTCGGCCGGGGTCATTCCGTTGCGGCAGAGACCGTAGGTGACGATCTCGCTGCGAAGTCCGCTCAGGAAAGCGTCGATGTCCGGGAGCTCGCCGTTGATGATGAGCTTGCCTCCCTCGGGAAGACGCTCCGCGAAGAGGCGGAAGGAGTGACGGATGTCGTTGATATCCTTAAAGAAGTCCAGATGGTCTTCGTCGATATTCAGAATACAGATGTCGGTCGGATAGAATTTGAGAAAGCTGTTCGTATATTCGCAGGCTTCAAACAGGAAGTTCCCGGACGTGCCGATGCGGAGATTGCCGCCGATCGCGTCGAGGATTCCGCCGAGAGATACGGTCGGGTCGAGGCCGGCCTCGAGGAGCATCATCGCGATCATCGCGGTGGTGGTCGTCTTGCCGTGGGTGCCGGATACACCGATCGCAACGGGGTAGCTGCGGGAGACCAGGCCGAGAAGTTCCGCGCGGTCCATCAGCGGGATGCCCTTCGCTTCACAGGCCATATATTCGGGATTGTCTGCGTGGACTGCCGCCGTATAGACTGCGGCGTCGATGCCGTCCTTGATATTGTCCGCGCACTGTCCGATGGCGACCGGAACGCCGATCGAAACGAGATGATCGGTGATCGCGGAGCGCGTACGGTCGGAGCCGCTTACGGTAAAGCCCCGGGATACCAGCAATTCGGCGAGACCGCTCATGCTGATGCCGCCGATACCGATAAAGTACACGTGCACGGGATGGTTCAGATCCAGTTCAAACATAATTTTCCTCCGAAAGGAGATTGCAGCCGCTTGATCGCCGACTGCTCCGACTATCATAATAGCATGTTTTGCGAAAAAAACAATCCCTACTTCTCCCGCCCATTCCGCAAACGGTCCGGAAAATGTCATAAATTCGGTAACCCTGTGGAAAACCTCGTCATTTTTCACAGAAAATGGGGATAAAACCTGTTCCTTTTTAAGCATTCTTGTGGTACAATACAACATTATAACGAGCGCCTTTTTTGCGGCGCCGGGCGGCGTTCCGGCCGGACGGTACGGAGCGGCGCAAAAGATCTGAGGAGGTGGGAGTTTGATTAAGAAAGAAATGATCGCCATGCTGCTGGCCGGCGGCCAGGGCTCGCGCCTCGGCGTGCTGACGCAGAGCGTAGCGAAGCCGGCGGTGGGCTTCGGCGGCAAATACCGCATCATCGATTTTCCGCTGAGCAACTGCATCAATTCCGGCGTGGACACGGTGGGTGTGTTGACGCAGTATCAGCCGTTGCGGCTGAACACCCATATCGGTATCGGCATCCCGTGGGATCTCGACCGTAATATCGGAGGTGTTTCGATCCTTCCGCCGTACGAGAAGAGTACGAACGCGGAGTGGTACACCGGAACGGCCAACGCGATCTACCAGAATCTTCGGTTTATGGAGTACTATAACCCGGAGTATGTTCTCGTGCTCGGCGGTGACCATATCTACAAGATGGACTACGAGGAGATGCTCGATTTTCATAAGAAAAATAAGGCGGACGTGACGCTCGCGACGATCCCCGTTCCGTGGGAGGAGGCGAGCCGCTTCGGCGTTGTCATCACCGACGACGACATGCGCATCCGCGAGTTCGAGGAGAAGCCCGCGAACCCCAGAAGCAATCTGGCGTCCATGGGTATCTACATCTTCACGTGGAAGGTTCTCCGCGAGGCGCTCATCGCGCTGTCCGAGCAGGAGGGCTGCGACTTCGGCAAGCACATCATTCCGTACTGCCACAACCGCGGAGACCGCGTATTTGCCTATGAGTTCAACGGCTACTGGAGAGATGTCGGAACGCTCGGCTCGTACTGGGCAGCCAACATGGAGCTCATCGACATCGTGCCGGTGTTCGATCTCTACGACGAGTTCTGGAAGATCTACACCAAGAGCGATATGATCCGCCCGCAGTACATCGCGGACAACACCGTGATCAACCGCGCCATCATCGGCGAGGGAACGGAGATCTACGGCGAGGTTCACAACTCCGTGATCGGTGA
>JBGUPV010000084.1:0-7869 GCA_045130455.1 Lachnospiraceae bacterium
CAGTCTGGTCAGCGTACTGGAGTCCGCGGCAGCGGTCGCGGCGGCGTATCGCGGCCTGGCAGAGCAGTTTGTCGTGTATCTTTTCGACCGCAGGAGCAACCTGCCGCAGGAGTACACCGTGTCGCAGATGGCGGAGGATACCGCGGCTGTGATCCGGGAACTCGGACTGAGGCGGGTCTTTTTGTACGGCGTTTCGCAGGGCGGTATGATGGCGCAGCTGATCGCCGCAAGATATCCGCAGATGGTCCGCGGAATGGTCTTAAGCTCAACGGCATGCTGTGTGACGGAGGCCGAGGAGCGGATGTTCGGCGGATGGCTCGGCGCAGCCGCCGCAGGGGATGCGCAGACGTTGACGGACGCATTTTGCGAGGCTGTCTACTCGGAGGCATTTTACGAGGCCAACAAAAAGGCGTTCCGCAGGATGTCGGTCCTCGTGACGGAGGCGGACCTGAAGCGTTTTCTCGTGCTTGCACGCGGTCTGCACGGTTTTGACGCACGGCCGGAAATCGGCAATATAACCTGTCCGGCGCTTGTCATGGGCGGAAGCGACGATCGGATCCTCCACGCGGGGGCGCTCACGGAACTTGCCGAGGCTCTCGGATGTCCGTGCCGGATCTTCGAAGGGTACGGACACGCGGTGTACGACGAGGCACCGGGATTTACGGATCACATTCGGGATTTCTTTGTGACCTGTGTCACTGAATAAGCGAGGAAAACTGTGCTTACACAAGGTTTTCTCTTGTGCCTGCGCGGATATGATGATATGATAGTGAGCAGACAGAGTTCTTATGTTCACAGGGGGAGAGTATGAAAAAACAACGGCCGCTCTGGGCGGTTATCTTCGGGCTTTTACTGACAGCCTTCACATTGTATGTGATGCTTGATGTGTTTGTCATCAAGCGTCCGATCAAGGAAAACGCGACAGAGATGAATCTGTCGCTCTTCGCGTCCATCACGCCGAAAAATATCCTGCAGGCGGACACGCCGACACCGAGTCCGACGTCGACACCGAGCCCGATACCGAGCCCGACACCTAAGATTTCCATCACGCCGAATCCGCTGGATTCGGTTACGCCGATCCCGACGCCGACCGATATCCCGACGCCGGTGCCGACGGATACCCCTACGCCGATCCCGACTCCTACGAATACGCCGAAGCCGAAGGATCCGAACGCACGTGTCACGGAAGCGCCTCTCGGCAAGAATGAGAAGAAACCGCAGTTCTCCTCGGAGGTCATCAGCGAGGACGACTACTATTCGAACGATCATCTCTGCGTGATCATCTCGGAATTCCGGGAGCATGACACGCAGATCCACGTGGCGGAAGTGTGGGTTTCCTCCGCACAGTACATTCTCACCGCATTTGCCAAGGATACGTACGGCCGAAACATCATGGAAAAGACGTCCGTGATGGCGGAGCGCAACAACGCGGTGCTCGCGATGAACGCCGACAATTACGGCGCGCGCGAGGGCGGTTACTGCATCCGCAACGGTATTCTGTACCGCACGTACGGCAATACGACCAAGGATGTTCTCTGCATCATGCCGGACGGCGATTTCTACTTCAGCCATTACTACAAAGCTACGGCCAAGGAACTTCTGGACAAGGGAACCTGGCAGGGCTTTACCTTCGGTCCCGTGCTTGTCAACGACAGTAAGATCCAGGTGAAACCCAACGATGAGGTAGCGCTCAGTTACGTGACGAACCCGCGTACCGCGATCGGCATGGTCGAGCCGCTGCATTACTATTTCATCGTCGCCGACGGTCGCACGAAGAAGAGTCACGGCCTTTCGCTCTACGAACTTGCGGATCTGATGCAGCGTCTCGGTTGTACGAAGGGATTCAACCTGGACGGCGGCGGTTCGTCCACGATGGTATTCCGCGGAAATGTCATTAATTTTCCGACCTCGGACGGACCGTATTACGAGAGGGAGGTGAGCGACATTGTCTATGTGCGATAGAGTGTTCCGCATCCACTGGAAGATCTTCCTCGGAGTATCGATCTTCACGGGGATCTTTGCCGCCGTGTACGAGCATTTCGGGCACGGTATCATCTCCAAGCCGATGGTGTACGCGTTTGTGTACCCGCTGGCCCTCGGTTTTCTCCCGATCCTTCTGGTGTCGCTTCAGAAACGCACGAAAAATGTGCGCTACGGCTCGTGGCTTCGGGTCGGGATCAACATGTATTACTCCGGGATCGCGACGCTGACTCTCGGTTCCGTTGCGACGGGTGTCGTGGAGATCTACGGCACGACCAACCGTCTTCTGAAGTATTATTCCATCGTCGGATGGCCGCTCCTCGGAGTCGGCATGCTGATGTCCGTCATTTTCCTGGGACTGGGAAATCGCGAGACGTCGGATGCGGACGCGGAGGCGGAAGCATAAGTCTGGGTTGAAAGAATAGGATCACTATGTTTGAAACTTTGCAGGGGGCGGTACTGACCATCGAGGAGATGGCCGACATTCATCCGTCCCGATATCTTCTCTGTGACGTTCGCGACGAGATCTCATTTCGCTACGGGGCGATCCCCGGGGCGGTGAGCATGCCGGACATCGTGTCGCGCGCGGAGAGCGGTGAACTGGAGCAGGATCGTGCCTACTTGCTTTACTGCATGCACGGGCGTCAGAGCGAGGAGATTGCTCTGCGGCTACGCGAGGAAGGCTACGACGCCGCGAGCCTCAAGGGCGGTTACTCCGCCTGGCTGATGTCCTCCTACTCGGACAACTTCGGCGAGAAGCAGCAGGAGGTTGAGAAGAGCATCCGGAAGACGTTTCACAAGGAGCTGTTCACGAAATTCGCCAAAGCCATCCGCGAGTACGAACTGCTCGAGGCGGGCGATCATGTGGCGGTGTGCATTTCCGGCGGCAAGGATTCGATGCTGATGGCCAAGCTCTTCCAGGAGCTGCAGCGCCATCACAAATTCCCGTTTGAACTCACATTTCTCGTCATGGATCCCGGCTACAGCGAAGTCAACCGGCTGGTCATCGAGAAAAATGCGCGGATGCTCGGCGTTCTGATCACAATCTTCGAGACGGAGATCTTCGACGCGGTGGACAGCGTGACACAGTCGCCGTGCTACCTGTGCGCCCGGATGCGCAGAGGGTATCTTTACAACAAAGCGAAGGAGCTCGGGTGCAACAAGATCGCCCTCGGGCATCATTTTGACGACGTCATCGAGACGATCCTCATGGGGATGCTGTACGGAGCTCAGGTGCAGACGATGATGCCGAAGCTTCACAGCACCAACTTCGAGGGAATGGAGCTCATCCGTCCGATGTATTTCATCCGCGAGGAGGACATCCTGCGGTGGAGAGATCACAACGGGCTGCATTTCATCCAGTGCGCGTGTCATTTTACGGATACCTGCTCGTCGTGCCGTGAGGACGGTTCGTCCGTCTCAAAGCGCATGGAGACCAAGCAGCTGATCCGGGAAATGAAGCGGATCAATCCCTTCGTGGAGACCAACATTTTCAACAGCATGTACAATGTCAATCTTCGGACCGTCATGGCCTACAAGGACAAAGACGGTGTGAAGCACGACTTTTTGGAAGATTATTGATACGGCGTTTCTTTTTTGTGTCGAGCGGTTACCAAAAGGTAACTGCGGCGGAGGTTGTATGGAGAAGTATGAAGTAACCGGAATGAGTTGTGCTGCCTGCAGCGCGCGCGTCGAGAAAGCGGTCTCGAAAGTCCCCGGCGTCACATCCTGTTCCGTGAGTCTGCTCACGAACACAATGGGCGTGGAGGGCACGGCGCCCGCGGAAAATATCATACGCGCGGTGGAGCAGGCCGGCTACGGCGCGTCACTTGCACACGGGACGCTCGGTGTGTCCGCCGGCACGGGCGATGCGGCCGGAGCAAATGCGGCGATAGCTTCCGGCGCAGATCCGTCGGCAGCCGCGGACCGGGCGACGAAACTGCTCAGAAACCGTCTCATCGCCTCAATCTGCCTGCTGATCCCCTTGATGTACGTGTCCATGGGGCACGGCATGTGGGGATGGCCGCTTCCCGCATTTTTGCACGGCAATCCTGTTGCGATCGCGATGACGCAGATGCTTCTCGCGGCGGCGGTGATGGTCATCAATCAACGATTTTTCGTGAGCGGTTTCCGCGGCGCGATCCACCTTGCACCGAACATGGATACGCTCGTTTCGCTCGGCTCCGCAGTGTCGTTTGTGTGGAGCGTCGGCGTTACGTATGTTATGACCTCGAAGGTCGCAGAGGGTGGCGCGGATGCGGCAATGTCCTACCTGCACCGGCTGTACTTTGAGTCTGCGGCGATGATCCTCACGCTGATCACCGTCGGGAAAATGCTTGAGGCCCGCGCCAAGGGCAGGACCACCGATGCGCTTAAGAGCCTGATGAAACTCGCGCCGGAGACAGCGATCCTGATCGTGGACGGCGAGGAACGCACGGTGCCGCTCGCCCGGGTGAAACGAGGAGATGTCTTTGCGGTCAGACCCGGCGCCCGGATTCCCGTGGACGGAGTGGTCCTGGAGGGCACTTCGGCCATCGACGAGGCGGCGCTGACGGGGGAGAGTATCCCCGTGGAGAAACATCCCGGCGACCGCGTCTCGGCGGCGACCGTCAACACTTCGGGGTATTTGCGCTGCGAGGCGACGGAGGTCGGCGAGGATACGACGCTTGCGAAGATCATCCGCATGGTCAGTGACGCGTCGGCGACGAAAGCGCCCATCGCGAAGATCGCGGATCGTGTGTCCGGCGTGTTTGTGCCTGCGGTGATCGCGATCGCTGCGGTAACATTTGTCATCTGGATGCTTGTCGGAGCGCCGGCCGCGGACGCGCTCGCAAGGGCGGTCGCGGTGCTTGTCATCAGCTGTCCCTGTGCGCTCGGACTTGCGACGCCGGTGGCCATCATGGTCGGCAACGGCGTCGGTGCGAAAGCCGGCATTCTCTTTAAGACGGCGGAGTCCCTCGAGGTCACCGGCAGGGCAGCGTACGCGGTCCTCGATAAGACCGGGACCGTGACCGAGGGAAAGCCGGTCGTGACGGACCTGATCCCCGCTCCGGAGATCGCGGAAAATGAGCTCCTCGGGATCGCTTACGCATTGGAGAAGAAAAGCGAACATCCGCTCGCGGCGGCAATCCGGGCGAAGGCGGAGGAAACGATCGCTGCCGATGGCGAAGCTTCATTTTTCGCGGATGAGGTCACAGGTTTCGCGGCGGTGCCGGGCAACGGACTGACCGGAATGCTCGGAGGACGGAAGATCGTCGGCGGAAACGCCGCGTACGTCGGACGGTTTGCGGAGATTACCAAGGAGACAGAGAAGATCACGGAAAAACTTGCGGACGAAGGCAAGACGCCGATGCTCTTCGCGTCGGACGGTACACTCGTCGGTATCATCGCGGTGGCGGACGTCATCAAGGAGGACAGCGCACAGGCGGTGCGTGAGCTTCAGGGCATGGGCCTCCGCGTGGTCATGCTTACCGGGGACAATGAGCGAACGGCGCGCGCCATCGGGGCCGCGGCGGGTGTGGACGAGGTGATCGCCGGCGTGCTCCCGGACGGCAAGGAGGAAGTCGTTCGGAAAATGCAGCAGAACGGCAGAGTCCTCATGGTCGGCGACGGCATCAACGACGCGCCGGCTCTTGCGCGGGCTGACGTCGGCATCGCCGTCGGCGCGGGCACGGACGTTGCGGTGGACGCGGCGGATGTGGTCATCGTCAAAAACCGTCTTCTCGATGTCGCTGCGGGAGTACGGCTGAGCCGCGCGACGCTTCGGAACATCCACCAGAATCTGTTCTGGGCATTTTTCTACAATTGCCTGGGAATCCCGTTGGCGGCGGGCGCATTTTCCAAACTGCTGGGGTGGCAGATGAGCCCCATGTTCGGTGCGCTGGCCATGAGCCTTTCGAGTTTCTGCGTCGTGAGCAACGCGCTGCGGCTCAATCTGAAGGACATTTATGACGCTTCGCATGACCGCCGAAGAGGCGCGGAAACGATGAGCCCGGAGGTACTGCCCGAGGAAGAAAAACGGCAGGCTTCAGAAGATAAAGACACCGATTTAATATCGGCTGCGGCAGACAACAATACAACAAAAACGGAGGAAAAGGGTATGGAGACAAAGAGAACACTTCTTGTTCAGGGAATGATGTGCATGCACTGCGAGAAGGCGGTGAGGGAAGCACTGACGGCCATCAGCGGCGTTGTGTCCGCGGAGGTGAGCCACGAGAAGGGCACGGCGATCGTTACGCACGACGGAAGCGTGGCGGATGAGACGCTGCGCGCGGCTGTTGAGGCGAAGGATTATAAAGTGACGGGCATCGAGTAAGCGTCTGTCGTCAGAAAAAGCGGAGCAAAAAAACGGCGCGGCTCTCCGGGAAACCGGTGAGTCGCGCTTTGTGCGTCTTGGGAAGATCATTTTTCGATCGGGGCCACGGCGTTCGAGGTCAGGTCGCTTAAGCGGATCCCGTAGAAGAAGTCGTGG
Organism: Lachnospiraceae bacterium; assembly: GCA_045130455.1. GTDB lineage: Bacteria > Bacillota > Clostridia > Lachnospirales > Lachnospiraceae > ISDg. The sequence goes on from JBGUPV010000084.1 coordinate 6,452, forward strand.
ACCATGTGGTCGAATTTGGCCCACATCGGAAGTGTGGGGCAGCAGTTGCGCCGCGGGCATTCGATCGCGCCTTCCGCGAGGCAGGAGACGGTCGCGATCGGGCCCTCCATGAGTTCGAGGATCTCTCCGACCGGGTAGTCCTTCGGAGCCCTGGTCAGTTTGTATCCGCCGCCCTTGCCGCTGATGCCGGTCATGAGACCTCCGGTGACAAGTTCCTTGACGATGATCTCAAGGTATTTTTTCGATATTTCCTGACGCGCGGCGATGTCCTTCAACGGAATGTAGCCGCCGTCTTCATGTTCTGCAAGGTCGATCATGACGCGCAGCGCGTAGCGTCCTTTCGTGGAAATCATAGTGCATACCCCCTTTTCGCCTATTATACCGCAAGGTGAATAGGTAAATCAAGTGAAAAAAGAAATATTTACCTATTGACACAGTAGGCAAATAGGTATATAATCGCGACAGAATCTTCGAAAGGACATCCTCCTGTGGCCGGAAGATGCCTTCGAAATCCTCCGAAAAGTGCTTCCGCAGTCACTCCGGTGACACGTATGCAGACAGACGGAAGCGAGCGGGGCGGAAAGGACAGTATTGGAATGAGAGTGTATGCGGACAATGCGGCAACCACGTGTATGAGCCGAAAGGCGATCGATACGATGGTTCCGCTCCTTGAGACGGAATACGGCAATCCGTCCGGATTGTATTCCTTCGCACAGAAGGCGAAGGAAGAGCTTGAGGCGGCAAGAGTGAAGATTGCGGAAGCGATCCACGCGCAGCCTCGCGAGATCATTTTCACATCGGGCGGAAGTGAAGCGGACAATCAGGCGATCCGTTCGGCGGCGATCGTCGGAGCCCGCAAGGGGAAGAAACATATCGTTTCGACGGCGTTTGAGCATCACGCGGTGCTTCATACGCTGGAGAAACTCGAGGCGGAAGGCTTTGAGGTGACGATTCTGGACGTTCATGAGGACGGTTTGGTCCGTCCGGAGGAAGTCCGGGCAGCGTTGCGTGATGACACGGCGCTCGTCACGGTCATGTACGCGAACAATGAGATCGGAACGATCCAGCCGATCCGTGAGATCGCCGCGATCTGTAAGGAGCGGGGAGTGATCTTCCACACGGACGCCGTGCAGGCGATCGGTCACATCCCGGTCAGCACGGAGGACGGTTTCGATATGCTCTCCGCGTCGGCGCACAAGTTCCACGGACCGAAAGGTATCGGCTTTCTGTATGCACGCAAGGGAGTGCCGGTCCTCAATCTGATTGAGGGCGGCGCACAGGAGCGCGGACGCCGTGCAGGCACGGAAAATGTTCCGGCTGCAGCGGCGATGGCGGCGGCGCTTACGGAAGCTGTCGCGAATCTGGAGACCAATGTTGCGCATATTCGGCCGATTCGCGACCGCGTGATCGCCGGACTT
>JBGUPV010000085.1:0-4409 GCA_045130455.1 Lachnospiraceae bacterium
GACAAGAACGGCACCGTCGGCGAGAAGCGCTACTACCATATGGTCCTTCTGGCGGAAAATAACCTCGGCTATCAAAACCTGATGAAGATCGTCTCCAAGGGATTTGTTGACGGTTTTTACTATAAGCCGCGCGTGGACTACGAGCTTTTGGAGCAGTACCACGAGGGCATCATCGCGCTGTCGGCCTGCCTGGCCGGTGAGATTCCGACGCTGCTGCAGATGGGGATGTACGAGGACGCGGTGATCTGTGCGAAGAAGCTGGCCGGGATCTTCGGCGAGGATCATTTTTATCTGGAGCTCCAGGACCACGGGATCCCCGCGCAGAAGCTGGTCAACCAGTCGCTCCTGCGGATGAACCGCGAGACGGGCATTCCGCTGGTGTGCACGAACGATATCCACTACGTGAAGGCGGAGGACGCGGAGGCGCACGACGTGCTCCTGTGTATCCAGACGCAGGCGAAAGTGCAGGACGAGGACCGCATGCGCTACGAGGGCGGCCAGTACTACATGAAGTCCGAGCAGGAGATGGCGGAACTGTTCTCCTACGCGCCGGAGGCTTTGGCCAACACGAAGGCGATCTCGGACCGCTGTCATGTGGAGATCGAGTTCGGCCATTACAAATTGCCGGTTTTCGAGGTGCCCGAGGGGTATACCTCGTATGAATATCTAGAGATGCTGTGCCGGAAGGGCCTGAAGGAGCGCTATCCGGACAATTACGAAGAGCATGAGGAGCGCCTTCAGTATGAGCTGACGACGATCCGCGACATGGGATTTGTCGATTATTTCCTGATTGTCTGGGATTTCATTCACTACGCGAAGGAACATGACATTCCGGTGGGCCCGGGACGAGGTAGCGGTGCCGGCAGTATCGTGGCGTACTCACTGCGGATCACGGACATCGACCCGATCCGGTACTCCCTGATCTTCGAGCGTTTCCTCAATCCGGAGCGCCAGACCATGCCGGATATCGATATCGACTTCTGCTACGAGCGCCGCCAGGAGGTGATCGAGTACGTGGTGCGCCGCTACGGCGCCGACCACGTGGTTCAGATCGTCACATTCGGTACGCTGCAGGCCCGCGGTGTGATCCGCGATGTGGGCCGCGCGCTGGATATGCCTTACGCCCGCGTGGACGCGGTTGCGAAGATGATCCCGATGGAACTCGGCATGAACATCGCCAAGGCGCTTGAGGTGAACCGCGAGCTCGCGCAGCTGGCGGACCAGGACCCGGAAATCAAAGCGCTGATCGGCTACGCGAAGAAGCTGGAGGGCCTTCCGAGACACACTTCCATGCACGCGGCAGGCGTTGTCATCGCGCCGGCACCGGCGGATGAGTTCGTGCCGCTGTCGCGCTCGGCCGACGGCACGGTCACGACGCAGTACACGATGACCACCCTCGAGGAGCTCGGCCTTCTGAAAATGGACTTCCTCGGGCTTCGAACTCTGACGGTGATCAAGGACGCGGAGGACATGATCCGCAAGGAAAATCCGGATTTCCGCGTCGAAGAACTGACCTATGACGAACCGAAGGTTTACGACCTTCTTTCCTCCGGCAAGACGGAGGGTATATTCCAGCTGGAAAGCGCCGGCATGAAGGCGTTCATGAAGGAGCTGAAGCCGCGGTGTCTGGAGGATGTCATCGCCGGCATCAGCCTCTACCGCCCGGGCCCGATGGATTTCATCCCGAAGTACATCGCGGGCAAGGACGATCAGGAGCATATCACCTACGACTGCGAGCAGCTGCGCCCGATCCTGGAATCGACCTACGGCTGCATCGTCTACCAGGAGCAGGTTATGCAGATCGTGCGCGACCTGGCCGGCTACAGCTACGGCCGAAGCGACCTTGTGCGCCGCGCCATGAGCAAGAAGAAGGCGGACGTCATGGCCAAGGAGCGCCAGAGTTTCGTGTACGGCAATCCCGAGGCCAACGTCAAAGGCTGTGTGGCCAACGGAATTCCCGAGGCTGTCGCGAACCGCATCTTCGACGAGATGACGGATTTCGCGAGTTACGCATTTAACAAATCCCACGCCGCCTGCTACGCGGTTGTCGCGTACCGCACGGCGTACTTGAAACAGTTCTATCCCGTGGAGTTCATGGCGGCTTTGATGACGTCCGTGATCGACAACGGGGACAAAGTGTCCGGCTACATCGCGAACCTCCGCTCCATGGGGATCTCGCTGCTTCCGCCGGACATCAACGAAGGATACTCGGCGTTCAGCGTCGGCCGCACGGCGGACGGTAAGAAGGCCATCCGATACGGTCTCTCCGCAATCCGCGGCCTGGGAAGCCAGGTGATCGACAGCATCGTCCGCGAGCGGGAGAGCAACGGGCCGTTCCAATCGCTGTCCGATTTCATCGCGCGCATGAGCGGCCGCGAGGTCAACAAGCGTTCGATCGAAAACTTCATCAAGGGCGGCGCATTTGACAGCCTTCCGGGCACCCGCAAGCAAATGATGCAGGCGTACGCCGGGATCGTCGACGACGTGGCTGCCGACCGCAAGAAACAGCTGACCGGCCAGATGTCGCTGTTTGATTTCATCAATCCCGAGGATAAGCCGGGGGAGCAGTTCCCCGACTGCGGCGAGTTCACCAAGGAGGAGATGCTGGCGTTCGAGAAGGAGGTCCTCGGCATCTACGTCAGCGGCCATCCGCTGGAGCAGTACTACGAGATGCTCCAGAAAGTCGCGACGGCGCGCTCGGTGGATTTCAACCTCGACGAGGAGACGGGCATCCCGGCGGTGCAGGACGGCGCGACCTACGTAATCGGCGGCATCCTCACGGGGATCACCCAGAAGACCACCAAGAGCAACCAGATCATGGCATTTCTCTCAATCGAGGATCTGGTGGGCACGGCGGAAGTATTGGTCTTCCCGAAGGATTACGACCGCATCCGCGGCAAACTCGTTCCGGAGTCGCGCGTGTTTGTGATGGGACGCGCCAGCGTCGAGGAGGACCGGCCGGCGAAGCTGATCTTCTCCAAGGTCTGCACCTTCGACGAGATCCCGCGCAAGTTGTGGATCCGCTATCCGAACGAGGAGGCCTGCAACGCGGATTTCGCGCACCTGACGGAGATTCTCTCCGGCAGCGACGGCACGGTTCCCGTGGCGGTCATGTGCGTGGAGGAGAAGAAACCGAAAGCGCTCCCGGCAAGCTTTGCCGTGGATCTTTCGGACGGAACCTACGAGCGTCTGGTCAAGGAGTACGGCGAGGAGCGGATCGCGTTCACGTACCGCAGTCCCTGGGATGAGCGGCCGGCAAATAAGTTCCGCGGGAACCGTTGACAATCGGGTTCATTTTCCGTACAATGCGATGGATCGTTGTGCATTCGGAACCCGGCGCGTATGTTCGGCGCCGGAGAGTCTTTGATATATACGGAGGCATTGATTATGGGCTTGTTCAGAGGAAAAAAAGAAGAGGAAGCGAGGACGCTGGGCGTCCTGACCAGCGGCGGCGACGCTCCGGGCATGAATGCCGCGCTCCGCGCCGTTGTCCGTACCGCGGTTCACGCGGGCTGGAAGGTTAAGGGTATCCGCCGCGGATACACGGGCCTTCTCGAGGAAGATTTTGTGGATATGGAGACGCGCAGCGTGTCCGATATCATTCAGAAGGGCGGTACGATCCTGTACACGGCGCGCTGTTCGGAGATGCTCCGTCCGGAGGGGCCGGAGAAGGCTGCCTATGTATGCCGCAAGAACGGCATTGAGGCGCTGGTTGTCATCGGCGGCGACGGTTCCTACCGCGGCGCCTACGAGATCTCCAAGCACGGCATCAACGTGGTCGCGCTCCCGGGCACGATCGACCTCGATGTCGCGAGCTCGGACTACACGATCGGTTTCGATACGGCGTTGAACACCGCTATGGAAGCCATCGACCGCGTGCGTGACACGTCGACGTCCCACGAGCGCTGCAGTATCATCGAGGTTATGGGCCGCAACGCCGGTCACATCGCGATGTGGTGCGGTATCGCGAACGGTGCCGAGGAAATCCTGATTCCCGAGCGTTACGACTATGAGGAGCAGGCGATCATCGACCGCATCCTCGCACGCAAGAAGCTCGGCAAGAAATTGCATATCATCATCAACGCGGAAGGTATCGGCGATTCCAACGGTATGGCAAAGCGTATCGAGGCGGCCACCGGTCTGGAGACGCGTGCGACCATCATCGGTTACATCCAGCGCGGCGGAAGCCCGACGTGCCGTGACCGTGTGCTCGCTTCCGCCATGGGCGCGAGAGCCGTGGATATCATCCTGGCCGGCAAATCCAACCGCGCCGTTTGTTACTTAAAGGGAGAATTTACCGACATGGACCTCGGCGAGGCGATCGCCATGAAGAAGGACATCAACACCGAGCTGTGGGACATTTCGAGAAAGTTGTGTAGATAAGTGTATTTTCCGACTCATTACAGACA
>JBGUPV010000086.1:0-21478 GCA_045130455.1 Lachnospiraceae bacterium
TGACGACCGCGTTGAAGTTCGACTCGCTCATGCCGTCCGGGATCAGAAGTTCGATCTGCTCCGCCGGAACATTGTAGCGCTGCAGCAGGTACTTGATGCGGTTGACGAAATCCGTGCCGAACATGTACTGCCAGGAACTTCCGAGGGAGATGACCGGCGGCGTGGTCCCGTTGTCGAGCCATTCGCGGATCAGCCGGAAAGTTTCCTTGTGAACGAAATAATCCAGCTCCGTGATAAAGCCGTTCTCCTCGAAGATCGGGATGAACGACGCGGGCTCGAGCACCTGCCCCTCCGCCGTGATCCAGCGGACGAGGGCCTCCGCCCCGTTGATCTTGCCGGTCGCGATATCGCGCTTCGGCTGGAAGAACACCTTGAATTCCTTGTTGGCCAGAGCATCGCGCATCGAACTCTCGACAAATGCGCGGAAGCTGTTGATCTTCTCCGAATCGCCCGTGTCGTAGTTGACGGCGATGGTTCCGAGATCCTTCATGCTGCCGATCGCCTTGCGTGCATTGTTCGCACGCTCGATCGCTGCGGCCACGGTATCCTCGCGGTCGTTGAAGCGGTACAGACCGCACCATACGTTCGGCTGCAGGTCGGGATAAAGCCGGAGCACGGCCGTGTGCGCCGTCTGCAGGATCATCTCGACGCGTGCCTGCGTCCGCTCGCGGTCCTCGTACTCGAGCATCATCACGAAATCGGCGCCGCTGATGCGCGCGATCCTCTCGTCGGTCTTCAGCATCGAAGCCACCGTGGACGCGAATACGCGGAGCATCTCGTTGCAGATCTGATATCCCCATACCTCGTTGAGGTCGTGGAACTGCGGGAACGTAAAATAGGAGAAGCACCGGCTGGCACGCGGCTGTTCGGAGATCATGCGCGTCGCCTCGGCCTCGAATTTCTCCGCCGTAAGTTGGCCGGTCAGGGCGTCCTTGGAGCGGACACGCTCGACGAACTCGGTGACGTCGGACCAGCAGACAAGGCACTGCGGATCGCCGTCCTCCCCCGTGATCCGGGACGCGGTCGTGCTGATCCAGCGCTTCTGTTTCGTGTAGTACGTCTCCGTCGTGTGGACCTTATCGTTCTCGCCGAGGGAAGCCACCGGGCAGTTCTGGCACACGGAGTTCCTTCCCATGATCGCCGAGTAGCAATGCTCGCCGGAGTGCGCCAGAGGGTACTGGCGTCCCGTGTAATCGCCGACGTAGACGAGTTCCATCGTCTCGGGGATGACCGCATAGCTGGTGATCTGCTGATTCTCGATGATCGCGTGGGTGTACTTCAGCTCATCCGCGAGCATCTCTCTCGCACGCGTTCTCGAGATATAGATTGCCAGTAACTTGGACAGATTGACGAGGACGTCCTGCTCCTCCTTGCTCCAGTTCCGGTCGACGGCCTTCTCGAAGCAGATGCAGGCAAATGTCTCCTCGCTGTCGATGATCACGTACTGGAACAGGGACGAATTCCCGTAGAGTTCGCGGATCTCCTCCGGCATCACGATGCCCAGCTGTGCCGTGTTGAGCGAGATGAACAGCCGGTCGTTCGTGAAACGCGAACGGATCGACGGAAAATTCTCCCTCACGACTTTATCGAACTGCGGATAGAACGGATTCTTCTCCGACTCCCAGTCGTAGCGGACCTTTGCCAGCTGCTTGCGGATGTCGTACTGGATCGTGTAGATGCGGCGGTACTTGTAGTATTTGCCGATCTCCTCGAAGATGGAGACGACCTCCTCCGCGCCGGTGCCGCTGCCGGCCAGAAGATCAAAGATCTTGTTGACAATGTATTTTTCGACCGGGCCGTACTTGGAACTCTGCTGAGCGGCAAGCACCTTCTGCTCCTCGGTCTGCTGCGCCGGTGCGGGCGCCGCCTCCGGCTCGCGCTTTGCCTGGCTCTGGCGGTGCATGTTCAGCGCTTCCTCGTAGAGCGTGCAAACGGAGTCCGGATTCTTCTTCGTCTCCTCAAGCGCGATCGTCGCGTTGCGATAGAGACTGCTGTAATCCTTGCCGTCCAGCGGGAAGATTGAGACGCCGCAGCTGATGTGCAGCTTCTGCTCTGACTTCATCTCCACGCGCTCGGCGACGCGGGCCATGGCGCGCGCGACCGAATAGACGTCGGCCGGTCCCTTGACACCGAGTTTGAGCAATACAAATTCATCATCGACGACGCGTGCCATCGAATCGTTGTCCTGGAATACGGCCTGCAGACCCTTGGAGAGTCTCTCGAGGATGTAATCGCCGTACGCGTGGCCCCACTCCGCCGTGATCGTATCGAAGTCGTCGATGCGCATCACGAACATCGCGAAGCGGTCCTCCTCGCCGCAGGAGCGGACGCTCATCTCGAAGCGTTCCTGGATGGACACCTGCGTGTAGAGCCCCGTCACCGGGTCGGTCTCCGACTCCTTGATGACCAGCCCTTCCGCCTTCTTCTCGTCGGTGACGTTCAGGGTGCGGCCGATGACCTTCACCGCCGTCCCGTCATCCGCGTAGACGGTATAGCCTTCATAGCGAAGCCAGATCAGCGTCTTCGGATCGGCATACGCTTTCAGATCGTAGGAAAATGCCTCGTCTCCGTGTTCCAGACTGTCACAGAGCGCGGCAAATGACGCGAGATCCTCCCCCGCGATCAGCCCGCTCGCCAGCATTGTCGTGCGGAACTTCGGGATGCGCAGCATGTCGCCCGTACCCATACCTTCGACGCGGCGGCTCTGCACCAGCTCTCCCGTGGCGATCTGGTACTCCCACAGACCGCACTGCACCATACCGGAAATGATCCGGTATTTCGCCTTCTCTCTCTCAAGTTCCTGCTCCAGTTCCCTTATTCTGTCCTGTTCATTTCTCGTCTCTTCTATCATGGTTAACCTTCCCTCCGTGCTGCGGCGTCCTTTCTCCGCCGCCCCTCATATATACGCTGAAACCATCGTTTCTTCTCTGCTCTTACCAACACCCCTTTGCGCTCCGTCAGCGCTTATCTCATCTGGATCGCCGCCGCGACCTCCTTCGCTTTCTTCTCGTCAAATGTCCGGAGAAGCTCGATTGCGAAATCAACCGCCACACCCATGCCTTTGCCGGTAATGACCTTGCCCGCGCGGACAACAGGCTCGCCCGTCGCGTCCGCTCCGAGAAGCTTGTCCTCGAATCCCGGATAGCAGGTGGCACGCTTACCGCGGAGCACGCCGTTCATCCCGAGTACGCTCGGAGCCGCGCAGATCGCCGCGAGATATCGCCCTTCCGCCTGGTAGGAAAGGATCAGTTCGCGAAGCCCCGTGTGTGCCGCGAGCGCCTGCGTTCCCGCACCGCCGCCCGGAAGCACCAGCATGTCGCCGTCGCTGAAATCCTGTTCCTCAAAAAGCACGTCCGTCTCGAACACGATCCCGTGGGACCCGTTTACGGACTGCGAACCGGTCATCGATACCATGACGGTATCCACACCGCCCCTGCGAAGGACATCCACCACCGTGAGTCCCTCGATCTCCTCGACACCGTCCGCAAAAACGATATAAACTTTTGCCATCTCCGCTCCTCCTATGACTGCCGTTTCGTCCTCGCGCGCACGCGCGCAGACTTTGTATAATTGTACCACACGGGAGCCGAAAAAACAACCGCACGGGACGTTTTTTGCCGAGGAAAAACCGCGGGAAAAGCTTTTGCCGACGACGCCGCAAAAAGAATAAAAAAAGCCAAAGGATTTGCCGCGGAAAATGAAAAAATGCAATTGCCTTCCGACCCGTAATAGGGTATTCTGAAAGAAGGCGGACAAGTGCGCGTTCCGGCGCCGTGAGCCTGGTTTTCGTCGGTCCGCATTGAGGGTTTATCACACAACCGTGAGGAGGAAAATAACATGATCCACAAGAAACTGTCCATTCGCACGAAGAATGCCGGCGCGGTCATCAGCAAAGAGATCTACGGTCATTTTTCGGAGCATCTCGGCCGCTGTATCTACAACGGCATCTTTGTCAAGAAAGACTCGCCGATCCCGAACCATGAGGGTATGCGCGACGACGTTGTCGGCGCTCTCAAAGAGATGGGCATTCCGGTGCTCCGCTGGCCGGGCGGCTGCTTCGCCGACGAGTATCACTGGAAGAACGGCATCGGCCCGCAGGATTCCCGCGCGACGATGATCAACACCAACTGGGGCGGCGTCACCGAGGACAACAGCTTCGGTACGCACGAATTCCTGGAACTCTGCCGTCAGCTCGAGTGCGAGCCGTACATCTGCGGCAACGTGGGAAGCGGCACGGTGCGCGAGCTCTCCGAATGGGTCGAGTACATGACCTCGGGCAACGTATCCCCCATGACCGACCTGCGCAAGGCCAACGGCCGTGAGGAGCCCTGGAAACTGAAGTACCTCGGCATCGGCAACGAGAACTGGGGCTGCGGCGGCAACATGACGCCCGAGTACTATGCCTGCGAGTACCGCAGATACTCCTCCTTCGCCAAGAACTACGGCGACAACCGTCTGTACCGCATCGCCTGCGGCCCGAACGGTGACGATTACAACTGGACCGAAAAATTCATGCAGATGCTCAACCCGATGCTCACCGACGCGATCGCGCTCCACTACTACACGATCTGCCACGGCGACTGGAACAACAAGGGACCCGCGACGGGCTTCACGAACGAGGATTACTACTCGACGATCTTCAATACACTCCGCATCGAGGGCATCATCGACAAGCATCTCGCCATCATGGACAAATACGATCCCGACCACAAGATCGGCCTCGTGGTCGATGAGTGGGGATGCTGGTACAATGTCGAGCCCGGCACGAACCCCGGCTTCCTCTACCAGCAGAACACCATGCGCGACGCCATTGTAGCCGCCATGAACCTCAACATTTTCAACAACCGCGCGGACCGCATTCCGATGGCAAATATCGCGCAGGTCGTCAACGTTCTTCAGTCCGTCGTTCTCACGGACGGCGACAAGATGATCAAGACGCCGACCTTCTACGTATTCTCGATGTTCAAGCCTCATCAAGGTTCTACTCTTGTAGAATCCAAGTTGGAGGACACGTTTGCGAAGCATGACGGCGGTGATTTCGCGGATGTCAACGTTTCGGCTTCCGTCAACGGCGATTCCCTCACGATCACGCTTGCCAACGCAAGCCTCGAGAAGGCATACCGCCTCGACACCGACCTCGACGACTCCTACTCCGTATGGACCGGCCGTATCCTGACGGACAACGTCCGCGCCTTCAACTCCTTTGAGAATCCGGACGAAGTTGCCGACACCACGTTCCGCGACTGCGTTCTCTCCGACGACCGTTGCACGATCACGCTTCCGCCCTGCAGCGTCGTGTCGCTGACCTTCACGAAGTGATGAACGGGCCGGTGCTCCGCATCCCCTGCAAGCGCTGTATGCTCGCGGGTCTCCGTGAGGAGGAAGTTCTCTCGAGGCTGCGAGACTATATCGCGGCGATCGAACCGGACCGCCGGACCGCGGATGATGTCTACCGCGCAAGACTCTCAGTCTGCGAGGATTGTCCGCAGCTGAAGGACGGCATGTGCCGGCTCTGCGGCTGCTTCGTCCTCTACCGCGCGGCGATCGCGTCCAACGGCTGCCCCGACATCCCCGCCCAATGGGATTGATCCTCCGGAAAATGAAACAAAAAACAACGGTATCGGCTGCAAACCCGCGGCCGATACCGTTTTCATTTTCCAAATCAGTTTTCTAGCGGTCCGCAAGGTCCACGTACGTGCGCTCCTCGGACACGCTCTTATACGCCGGGCGGATGATCTTGCCCGCGTTGATCAGCTCTTCCATACGGTGTGCGCTCCACCCGGAGATCCGGGCGATGGCGAACAACGGTGTGTACAGGTCCTCCGGAAGGTTCAGAAGCTGGTACGCAAATCCGCTGAAGAAGTCCACGTTGGCGCTGACGCCCTTGTACATCTTCCGCTCCTCGCCGATGATCTTTGGCGCGAGCTCCTCGACCTTCGCGTACAGCGCGAATTCTTCCTCTCTCCCCTTCTCCACCGAGAGCCTCTCCACGAAGCCGCGGAAGATCTGTGCTCTCGGGTCGGAAACCGAGTAGATCGCGTGACCGATGCCGTAGATCAGTCCGGATCTGTCAAATGCCTCCTTGTGAAGGAGCGCCTTGAGATACGCACCGACCTCCTCGTCATCCTTCCAGTCGTTAACCTTCTCCTTCATGTCCTCGAACATGCTCACAACCTTGCGGTTGGCACCGCCGTGTTTCGGTCCCTTGAGCGAGCCGAGGGCCGCGGCGATCGCCGAGTACGTGTCGGTTCCCGAGGACGTTACCACGTGGGTGGTAAATGTGGAGTTATTTCCGCCGCCGTGCTCCGCGTGCAGGATCAGCGCCGCATCGAGCACCTTGGCTTCCAGCTCCGTATATTTGCTGTCCGTCCGCAGCATGTGAAGGATATTTTCCGCGGTCGAAAGACCGGCCTTCGGCTTATGGATGATCAGGTCGCCGGACTTGTTGTAATACTGGTACGCCATGTACCCGTACACGGAGATCATCGGGAACATGGAGATCAGCTGAAGGCACTGCCGCAGCACGTTCGGCAGCGACGTGTCGTCGGCATTCGTGTCGTATGAGTACAGTGTCAGAACACATTTGGCGAGCATGTTCATCATGTCCGGGCTCGGCTTCTTCATGATGACGTCGCGGACGAAGCTCGACGGGAGCGAACGGTATTTTGAGATGGTCTTCTTAAAATCCTCAAGCTGCTTTTTGTTCGGAAGCTGCCCGAACAGAAGCAGGTAAGTCGCTTCCTCAAAACCGAACCGGCCGTCGCGGCGCGCACCGTTGATCAGGTCCTCCACATTGTATCCGCGGTAGAACAGAGAGCCCTCGCAGGGCACGCTCTCACCGTCCACGCTCTTCACCGCGCGGATCTCCGAGATCTCCGTGAGACCGGTCAGGACACCCTTTCCGTTTAAGTCGCGCAGTCCCCGCTTGACATCGTATTTTTCGTACAACAACGGATCGATATTATTATTCTTTTCACACAGTTCCGAGTACTCAAGGATCTCTTTCGTAATCTCCGAGTAATTGATTTTTTTAGCCGGCATTTCACACCCTCCTTCTCTTCAATCTATCCCGCACACAGCACCCCAAATAAGAAATGCTTCGGCCTCGCCCCCTCATATACTTCTGGGAGGAACGCCGGTCGGAGCAACAGATATGATAATATGATACACTATGTCGGTATTCCCTGTCAACCCTCAGCGCGGGTCTCTGCCCAAGGCACCGTACAATTGACAATTCCCCTTCCCGATGATACAATAGGCGAGCATCCGTAAGCACCTGTGGTGGAATTGGCAGACACGCTGGATTTAGGTTCCAGTCCGCGAGGGTGCAGGTTCAAGTCCTGTCAGGTGCATATAAAAAACGACCGGGCGGTCATAAAACCGTCCGGTCGTTCGTTTATTCCTACAATAGTTTTGCAGCTCGCTGCATCAGAAACGTCCGCTTCTGCTGCTGTGGCTGTACCCGCCGCTGCTGTGGCTGCCGTACGAGGTTCCGCCGCTGCCTCCGCCGCTTCTTGTCTCCGTCGGGATCACCGTCTTCGTCACATTGGAATACATGAAGAGGTCATTGTTCTGACTCAGATAGAAGCTGTTCTTGTCGATGTACTCCGTTGCTTCCGTGCGCTTCACCGCCGTGTTCATGCTGGCGCGCAGGCTGCTCGCGTAGCCTTTTCCGAACAGCAGACCCACGCCGATCTCGATCAGCGAAAGCACCGTGAACTTCGTCTTGGACATCGGCTTCTTCTCGGGCTTATACGGGTTATTATCCGAATAGGGAGTCCCGGTCTCCGCCTGCTCCAAAAAGATCTCCAGCAGGTCGAGTGCCTCATCCATCGCATCATAGTATTTTTCATTCTTGATGCTCTTGATGAAATCAGTCTCTTCCGTCAGATACTCATAAAAGTATACGCCGAGGTCTTTGTCACCGCGCTCACAGCCGTCGATACACCATGCTCTTCCGTATCCGTCATCGTACATATTGAACAGGAACAGAACACCGTCACGGCCGAATGCATATGTGCTCGTGATACCCGCGTTATACCATTCATCGGCATACGCATCGATCTGGCCGGTCTCATTCGGGATCGCGCTGTCATACGCAAAGCGGATGACAACATCCATATTGTACTTCTCACGGATTGACTCGATACGCTTCTGCAGTTTTTCTTCCTGCGAATCGGAGAACACATCCGCCTCGTCAAAGACACGGTTCTTGTCCGAGTCCGCGGCAACCGCAACCGCCGACATAAGAAGGAGTGTGCTCAGGCAGAAAAGGATCAATAATAATCTTCTTCTCATAAGATCAACCCTCCTATCAAAGCTGTCAGGAGTATTGCGATGCCGGCGATGATACCGCCCACCGTATACATTTTCTTCTTGTATTTGCCCTCGTCAACAGGGAGCGTTCCGACCAGTTTTCCGGTCTGGCCGTTCATCGCGAACGTGTAGACCTGGTCATTGTACCGCGTCGTCAGAAGCCACACCGGAAGCATCGCGTACTTGATGACACCGTTCGTCGCGTGGACATTACGGACACGCGGCATCACGGAACTGTACCCGGACACCGTCGCGGTAAATGCGGACACCGTACTGTTGATCAACCGCTCGTTGGCGCGCGGAAGGCTGTTCTGAACATCCACATCCGGCTTGTTCGCAACGTATCCGGAAAGATACGCCTGATCAAACGGAACCAGATCCTGATAATCGAACGGCTCGATCGCGTCCATGAACGCGTCGTCCATCTTGGTCGAACCGTCCACGGGGATCCGCTGGAAGTTCAGCGTTCCGCTTCGCTGCAGCAGATAGTGGTCGGTCTTGGTGTACCGATAACTGGAATCGCTCCAGGTTGAGATTCTCGTCGCGTCAAAGGTCATCTGCGCGGACGCCTGGCTGTCGAAGAGCCAGAACGGCACGTAGATACCGGTGATCTCATCCATGTGGTTAGCATCGGAAAATCTGTCCGGAAGCAGTTTCTTGCCCTCATAGAACTTGAGCAAGGCCGCCTTCGCATCTTCCTTGGTCTTCTTGAACGGGATCACATAGTCCGGCTTCACCATACCGGTAACCTGCGCCTGCATGATCGCCACATTGTCGCAGTACGGGCAACGGTCTGCCGCCACGGTACCGTCTACGACGATCTCACCGCCGCAGGAAGGACAGGTGTAAGACACCATCTCGGTCATCTGACCGACCTGGTATGTGTTCCAGTTGATCGAGTCCGTCTGGTTAGCCGCTGCCTGCTCCGTCATATTCGCGGCATTGAGCGTCTCAAGGGTGTACGTGTTGTCACACGACGTACACTTGATGATCTGCTCCTCCGCATTCCAAACAAGGGGCGAACCGCAACACAGGCATTTATAGCCCTGAACGTTTTCGTCCATACATTCCTCCTGGTTTCCTACCGATTACGCTCGAATTCGAACGGCGAGCCGCAGTCCCGTAAGGAACTGCGACCCGCTGTAACGTAAATCGCGTGAATTACTCGGAAAATAACTCCGATCAGCCGTTGAACGGCTTACCGCACTGAGGGCAGAACTTCGGAGGGTTCGCCGGATCCGGAGCCGGAGCTCCGCAGGAAGCGCAGACTGCCGCTGCAACTTCGGCCTTCTTCGTACCGCACTGAGGGCAGAACTTGAAAGCGCCGTCAACCGGGCTGCCGCAGTTGCTGCAGGTCCAGGTGCCTGCCGGTGCGGGCTTCTTCGTGCCGCACTGAGGACAGAAACCGAACTTCTCATCTACCTTGTTGCCGCATGCGCAGGTCCAGGTAGCTGCAGGAGCAGCCGGTCTCTGCTGGCTAAGGTTGTTGAGAGCCGCAAGATCGGAACCGCCGCTCATGCCGTTGATCATGCCGACACCTGCAATACCTGCAACGGCACCGTTCGCATTGTTGGCTGCGTCAACCATAGCCGTGTTGGTAGCTTCCACACGCGAAGCGATCGCGATGCTCGGATCGATGTACATCGCCGTCTTCTGTGCAGCCTTGATCATCGCGGCATCCTCAGGAGTGAGCGTGATCGGGTTCATGGCAACGTTGACAACCGCAAGACCGCGGATCTCGCCCCACTTCTTGGAAAGGGCTTCGTTCATTGCCTCGGAAAGCTCCTCAGCATGCCCCGGGATCTCGCTCGGACGCATCTGGAGGGTGGAAAGCTTCGCAAGAGCCGGCTGAAGGGCGCTTACGAACTCGGTCTTAAGCTGTGTATCGATCTCCGAACGACGGAACTCGTTCGGTACGTTCGCGCATACGTTCGTGTAGAACAAAAGCGGGTCCGCGATGCGGTAGGAGTAAACACCGTTGCAGCGAAGGTCAACGTCGACATCGAGGTTAACGCGGGCGTCGCATACACGGAACGGGATGGGGTTGTTCGTACCGAACTTGTTGTCCATCAATTCCTTGGTGTTGAAGTAGTAAACTCTCTGATCCTTACCGGTGTCACCGCCGAAGGTAAAACGCTTGCCGATCTGCTTGAACGTGTTCAGGATACCCTTGCCGAGGCCGCCGTAGAAGATACTCGGCTCGGAGGACGTGTCGTAGATGAACTCACCGGGCTCGGCGCAGACTTCAACGATCTTGCCCTGCTCAACGATGATCATACACTGGCCGTCCGCAACGGCGATCTTGGAACCGTTCGAGATGATATTGTCAGAGCCCTTCGTGTTGGAGCTGCGGCCTCCGACCACCTTCTCGCCCTTTCTCATCAAAACATCAAAAGGCATTGCTTCACAATAGAAAAATTCCTTCCACTGATCCGCCAATACGCCGCCGGCGGAACCAATGAGCGCGCTGATAAGTCCCATATTCTTACTCTCCTTTTATTATATTACCTGCAAAAGGCTTTAAAATGTAAATGCAAATTACATTCCGTGGAATATCATACCACAAAAGCACAAAAATATCACTACTTTTTTTCCTTTTTTGTAAAAAAGCCACATCTCCCGGGCAGAGCCTCATTTTCCGAAGAAAAAAGCCCCGTTCCGGGGGAACGAGGCGTCGTTGACTGGGCCAGCTGGATTCGAACCAGCGACTGCAGGGATCAAAACCCTGTGCCTTACCGCTTGGCGATGGCCCAACACTGTATAAAGCAAAGAAGCCTTTGGTTTCCCAAGGCTTCCGCAGGGTGGATATTGGGATTCGAACCCAAGGCCTCCAGAGCCACAATCTGGCGCGCTAACCAACTGCGCTATACCCACCATATGATATTTGATACTTCCTTTCGGAAAATGTGCCAGAAGGGATTCGAACCCCCGACACACGGCTTAGAAGGCCGTTGCTCTATCCAACTGAGCTACTGGCACAGTCTGGCGTTAACCAAAAAACATACGAGCAGTGAAACACCGCTCGCAGTAAGCGGGTGATGGGAATCGAACCCACGTGTCTAGCTTGGAAGGCTAGTGTTCTACCATTGAACTACACCCGCATTTGATCGGGGATTACGGATCGGGGTGACAGGATTTGAACCTGCGACCTCCTGATCCCAAATCAGGTGCTCTAGCCAAGCTGAGCCACACCCCGTATCAGAAGCGAAATTAACAATAACACAAACCAAAAACATTGTCAACCGAAAAATCAAAAACATTGCGGATTTCGCGGAACGTCAATGCACGACCACCCAATCGTCAAACTCATAGTAATTGTCGCTTGGTATTACGTCCGGTGAGATCATGACATCCAGAAGGCGGTTACTCCTTCCGTAAAGCATATATATGCTCGGATTATTCGAAATGTTCAGTTCGGAAACCTCATTCCCTTCAAAGGAAAGAGTATACAGATCCGGACAACCGCTGAAATCCAGTTTTGTCAGACAGTTGCGGCTACACATGACATAATGCAGCTGCGGCTTCTCACCGATCTCGAGTTCGGAAATACGATTATCATCAACATCCAGCTCCTGCAGTTTCGTAAGATTGCCGATCTTCAACTCCGGGATCCGGTTACCGGAGCATTTCAATTGCTCCAGTTCGGTCAGGTTTTCCACATTGAGCCGAAAAAGAACATTGTCACGGCACACCAGTTCCCTGAGTCCGGTCAGACCGTCTACATCCAGCTCGGTCAGGTAATTATCATAACAATACAGCACCTCCAGGTTCTTCAGGTGTCCGACCTGCAGCTGCTGAAGTTTGTTCGACGAGCAGCGGAGTTCAGTCAGTTGCTCTGCCTCCTCGATCGTAAGATTTTTCATATAATTTCCCGTACAGGCCAGCGTTTTGAGCTTGTTTGCCTTCCCGATCCGCAGTTCCGGCAGAGAATTGTAGGAAAGATTCAACTCCTCCATCTGTGACAGATCCCCGAGTTTGAGCTCATTCAACGAATTGTTATCCGTACAGGTCAGTTTCCGCAATTTCGACATGGAGCGCAGATCCAGCGCCCACTGATAATCGACGGCAGTAACCGTAAGTTCCTCCAGCTCGGTGAACACCTCGATCCCGTCGACGCAGCGGCACGTCAGTATTGCTTCCATCTTTTTATCGGACGGATCATTTTCCGGTTTCCCGTTGATGAATAAATCGTCATCATCCGTGTATGGCTTGTTAATTCGAAAAATGGAAAACTGCATATCAACGTGCAATTGCTTTACGCTCGCGATCTCCTCCTTGCTGAGGTACCCGTCACCGTCGATATCGACATTCTCGGAGACCAGCCATTGCAGTGCCGGATCGGGGAATTGTTCCGCAATGGAAATCTTCGTATTGCTGTCCGGCTTCGACTCCCGGCTTGAGATCACGATCATGACGATCAACGCCGCTGTGAGCAGGCCGAGCGCCGCGATCAGGATTATCATCTTTCGATTGATCAAAGAACTCTGTTTCATCGCACTCTCCTCCCCCGCTAATTAACCTGCTCCGACACGATCCGGACATCCGAATAGTCCAGTTTGGTCCTCAGGTCCTCACCAATCACCTTATGATCCCACACATGCAGAGTATCCAACGTATCCGGGAAACGAAGCTCATCTGCTTCCATGCCAAGAGCCCAGTTGTTGCGCACATCCAGACTCCGGATCGGGCACTTGCTGCAGTCCAGTTTCTGCAGCAACAGATTTTGGGACAGATCCAGTTGCGTTATGTTGTTGCCATCGCAGCACAGAGTTCTCAGCTCTCTGAGTCCGGACACATCCAGTTGCTGAAACGAACACCCGGAACAATACAGTTTCCTTAGACCGGTCATGGCGCTGAAATCCACCTTGATCCCGGGATTTTCGGAACAATCCAATGTGTCCAGCGTTTCCGGATGTACTAACGACAGTTCGGAAAGATTGTTTAACGTAGCATAAAGAACGATAAACCGGTTGGATCCATCCGTGACCAGCCGGGTCATCCCGTTTCCTCTGCAGTCCAGATACCGAAGATTCTCAAGGCCGCACACATTCAGCGTCGACAGACGGTTTTCGCCGCATGTCAGTTGATTAAGGGCGGACAGCGACGAAACATCCAACTCAGTCAGCGCATTGTTCTGGCAGAGCAGTTTCTGGAGGTTGCAGCACCCTTTGATATCCAGTTCCGTCAGTTTATTCGTGTTGCATGTAACGGAAATCAGTTGATCCATTCCACTGAGATCCAGTTTTTCAAGGCTGTTCATTTCGCAGTCTATCTGCCAAAGTGATCTCAGCCCGGCAAGATCCAGTTTCGTAAGATTATTGCCATAGCAGGACAGTTCCCTAAGATGCTCCAGCCCGCTGACATTCAATTCCGTCAACTCATTTGCCGAGCAGTGCAACAAGGCCAGCTGAGAGAGACCGCTGACATCAAGTCTCTCAAGCTGGTTTATGTAACAGCCGAGCACTCTCAACTGCGGAACACCCTTGAGATCCAATTCTTTCAGTTTATTATTTTCACAATACAGGTACTGCAAATGATCCAATCCCGACAGATCCAGTTCATTCAGGTCATTGTCCCCGCAATCAAAATAGAGCAGATCGTGCAGTGCATTCAGACCTGTTAAAGTCTCTATCTCACAGTCATAGCACTTCAGTTTCACGAGGCTTGTGAATTTGCTCACGTCCAACTGCTTAAAAATGATACCGTCAAGATCCAATTCCTCCAGCGAGGTAAATATCTCCAATCCGCCGAGATCGGGACCGCCGGAATTTCCTTCTTCATCCCAGTACCATCCCCATACCGCCCGTCCGTCCAGTTTTCGAACGCGTGAGATCTCTTCTCCGTCGAATTTGCCGTCGTTGTTCGTATCATACTCCTGTACAAGGAACGCCCGCAGCATGGAGTCCGCGATCACGTCGGCCGGCCACTCGGCATCCTTGTTCACCTCCGTTTTTTTTGACTTCGGCTCCTCTGACTTCTGCGGCTCCGACTTCGGTTTTGTCAGAAACCACACGCCGAACACAAGGATCGCCAGCACCGCTGCGACCACCGCCACGATTCCGATCTGCTTGATCGAAGGTTTCATCTCTGCCCCCACTCCTTTCATTACAGCGAACGGATCTCCGCCGTGGCAGTTCCGTTCTCCACCCTGATCACGGCATATGTCGGTCTCCCGTCCGACTGCCGCGGCAACGCAAGACTGCCCGGATTGACGAAAAGGATCCCCTCCTCTTCCTCGATCAAAGGAACATGCGTATGCCCGAACAACACCACATCACATTCCAGTTCTTTCGCACGGTACAGAAAATAACCCATGCCGCCGGCGACATACCGGTTTCCGTGCGTGATCAAAAACTTCCTGCCTTCCCTCTCCACCACTGTCTCTCTGGGCAGGTCCGCACCGAAGTCGCAGTTGCCCGCAACGATCGACACGGCCCTCGGAAAAGCATTCCTCAGCCAGTCCGCGTCCTGGCCGATGTCACCGCAGTGGATGAGCCAGTCCGATTTTCGCAGTTCGACATTTTCCAACAGCTCTTCCATACGGCCTCTCGATCCGTGGGTATCGCTGATCACCAATATCTGCATAGTTTCTCACTCTTCCGTTTCGCCGAACTCGCCGAGCTTCTCCAATCGGTCACGCATCATCCGCAGCGCGACGCCGCGGTGGCTGATCGCATTTTTCTGCTTCGGCGACAGCTCCGCGCTCGTGCAGCCGAACTCGGAAACATAGAACAGCGGATCGTAACCGAAGCCGTTGCTTCCCGCCACCTTGTACGCGATCTCGCCCTCAAAGGTGCCGCGGACGACTTCCTCGCGTCCGTCCGGCCATGCGCACGCGATCGCACACACGAAACGCGCCGTGCGCTCCGAGGGCGCTGCGTCTTTGAGCTGATCGATGATCGCCTGGTTTTTGATCTCGTAGCTCGTGTTCTCGCCCATGTAGCGGGCCGAGTAAATTCCGGGCATTCCGCCGAGATAGTCCACCTCGAGGCCCGAGTCGTCCGCCATTGCCATGCATCCGGCCAGACGGCTCACCTCCCGCGCCTTGATCAGGGCATTGGCCTCAAACGAATCCCCGTCCTCAACGATATCCGCGGAGATCCCCGCCTCCTTCATCGAGACCACGTCGTAGCGGTCCCCTAAGATCGCGCGGATCTCGATCATTTTATGCTCATTGCCCGTGGCAAATATGATCCTCTCACGCAGGCTCATTGTTCTCCTCCGTTCTGCCGAGGCTGCTTCGGCGGCTTCGGCCCGAGAAATTGATAGAAATATGTCTTGATCATGCCGTTGTAGATCTTGCGGTTCCGGTCCGCCTTGCGCCCGAGATACCGCTCCGCGTCCTCGTAGGACGTGATCAGATACATCGACCACGAATCCAGTCCGCGGTACATCTCACCGATGGCGCTGTAAAGTTCCGGAAGCGCCTTTTTATCCTCGAGGCGCTCGCCGTACGGCGGGTTGGTGACCAGGAAGCCGTACTTCTTCGGATGCCGGAATTCCTTCATGTCGCGCACCTGCAGGTGAATGTCATCCAGCACACCGGCCGCCGCCGCGTTCTGCCTTGCGATGGAGATCGCCTCACGGTCGATATCGAAGCCCTGGATCTGCAGCGAGCCGTCTCTGCGCTCGCCGTCCTTCGCCTCCTCACGCGCCTTCTTCCAGAGATTTTCCGAAATCCTCTCGCGGTACGTTTCCGCGCGAAATGACCTGGACACGCCGGGCGCGATGTTCCGCCCGATCATCGCCGCCTCGATGGGGATCGTGCCGCTTCCGCAGAACGGATCGGCCAGTATCCTGCTCTCATTCCACGGCGTGAGCGAGATGAGGGCCGCGGCCAGAGTCTCGCTGATCGGCGCCTTGCCGACCAATTTACGGTAACCGCGCTTGTGAAGCGACTCGCCCGAAGTGTCGATGCCGAGGGTAAAGACGTCCTTCAGCACCGATACGCGGATCGGATACTCGTTGCCCGTCTCCGGAAACCAGGAGATGCGGTAGTGCTTCTTCATCCTCTCGACGATCGCCTTCTTCATGATGGACTGAATGTCGGACGAGCTGAACAGCTTGCTCTTGACCGACGTTGCCTTCGTCACCCAGAAGCGCCCGTCCGCGGGAATGATCTCCTCCCAGGGCAGCTCCGCCGTGCGGTCGAAAAGCTCCTCGAAGGACTCTGCCGTAAACTCCCCGACCTTCCAGAGCACGCGCTCCGCGGTGCGCAGGAAAATGTTCGCCCTGCAGAAGGCGCTCTCGTCGCCCTCAAACGTGATCCTGCCGTCCTCGACCTTCACGATTGAAAGTCCGAGGTTTAAGATCTCCTGTTTTAAGACCGCCTCCAGCCCGAAATGGCAGGGGGCGATGAATTCGTATTTGCTCATATGCACATCCTCAGATATCTTTGCGTGCCGACGCACGCTCCACGAAAAATAATAACAAAAAAACAGGGAGACCGCAACTGCGATCTCCCGAAAAGCGTGCGTGAGAAGATTCGAACTCCCGACACCTTGGTCCGTAGCCAAGTGCTCTATCCAGCTGAGCTACACGCACACGTCTTAACGACAAGGGCTATTGTAACGAAACACAGTCGGAATGTCAAGCACTATTTTCAGAAAATAATGTGAAAATTTCACCGCCGGAACAACCCCTTTCTCAAGCCTCGGGGATCAGGCCGTCCCCGGCCAGAAGCTCATGCAGTTTCTGGTCGCACTCGAACTGCGCGAGCAGCTCGTCGACCTCGCTGAGTGCCTTCTTCCGGACGCTCTCCGGCTGCAGTGTCGCCGTGGCGCGCAACAGCAGATTCTTCGGTGTGTGGCTCATATCCACAAACTCGATCACCTGCGTCTTGTACCCGCAGGCCGTCAGCAGATTGGCCCGCACCGCGTCCGTCATCAGCGCGGCCATCCGCTCCTTGATGATCCCGTACCGGCCCACCAGCGGAAGTTTCCCGGTCTTCATGCTCTTGTTCATCTCGTGCTGGCAGCACGGAACCGACAGGATCAGCGACGCCCTCGCCTTGATGGCATGGAACAGCGCGTAGTCCGTCGCCGTGTCGCACGCATGCAGCGTCACGACCATGTCGATCGGATCGTCCGTTTTATATCCGCCGACATCCCCCACCGCAAAATGCAGATTCTCATAGCCGTACCGCTCGGCCGCACGGTTACAGTCGCGGATGACGTCCGCCTTCAGATCGAGGCCTGTGATCTTTACCTGCAGCTTCATGATCTCCGTAAAATAATAGTACAGAATGAACGTCAGATAACTCTTCCCGCAGCCGAAGTCGAGGATATGGATCGGACGGTTCTTCGGCAGGCAGTCCGCCGCGTCCGCCACCAGCTCCACGAACCGGTTGATCTGCCGGAATTTGTCGTGCATCGAAGCTGCGACCTTGCCTTCTTTTGTGAAGATGCCCATGTCCACCAGCGGCGGAACGATCGTGCCCTCGGGGATCCGATACTGCTTTGTACGGTTGTGCTCGGCATAGACGTGCTGTCCGGCCTCGGCAGCCTTTCCCCGGGAGAGCATGCATTTTCCGCTCTTGGAAAGCTTGATCTCCGCTGTACTACTCTCGTAGAACAGATTGCACTGCCGGTGCATCGTTCCGAACAGCGCGGCGATCTCCGCCGTCAGCTCCCCTTCCTTGATGTTCTTGTGAAACACCTGCTGTTCCGTGTATGCCTCGCGCTGGTAACCGTCTTTTTTGCGCATAAAAACAACGCGCCGAAACTCCGCGTCCGACGTGACCGGATTGCTCAGGATCACGCGCTGCGGAAGTTCCCGCTCGTTGTCAAGAAACTCCTCAATCGATGAAATCGTCATAGTATCATAACCTTTCGGCTCACCGGAACGCCCGGGCAGCCTTAAGAAATCTCGTGTTCAAAACGGATCCCTCAGATGAGGATCCCCCGCGTGTGATCGTACTCGTGCTGGATGATCTGCGCGACATGTCCGGAAAATGTGTCCCTGCGGGGCTTGAAATCCGCGTCCAAATACTCGACAATGATCTTCTCGTACCGTTTAGCCGACCGCGTACCGCTTAAGGAGAGACATCCCTCCTCGGTCTCGTACGGACCCTCCCGTTCCACGATCCGCGGGTTGATCATCGGGACATTGAAGAAGCCCATCGTCACCGCGATGATCTGCTTGCGGACGCCGATCATGTTGGCCGCCATACCGACGCACGTACCGCCGTGTGCCTTCAGCGTATCCAGAAGATTCTGCACCGTCTGACGATCCTCCGGGCAGTCTGCCGCAGGATCCGATTTCATCGCCAGAAACATAGCGTCCTTAACAATATTGCACACCATACCCTCACCTCCGTACACGCGAAACGCGGGTGACTATGTGCCTTCCGGCGCAGCCGAAACTACTGCGCGGATGTTGCAAGCCGGATCAGAAGATCCGTGATCTTTTCCATGGACTCGATGCAGACGTACTCGAAGCGCGAGTGAAAATTCTCGCCGCCCGTGCAGATGTTCGGGCAGGGGATGCCCATGAAGGACAGACGCGCTCCGTCCGTGCCGCCGCGGATCGGCTGCACGATCGGCTCGATTCCAAGCGCAAGCATCGACGCCTTTGCGTTGTCCACGAGGAACATGTTGCCGTCCTCTATGATCTCTTTCATGTTATAATAAGAATCCTTCAACGTCAAGAGCGCAGTTCCCTCGCCGTAACGCCGGTTGATCTCCGCAACCCACGCCTGCATTCGCTGCTTGCGCTCCTCAAACTTCGCGCGATCATGGTCGCGGATGATGTACGACACCGTCGCGCGGTCGGTCTCCCCCTCGATGTGCGTCACATGGAAGAAACCCTCGTAACCCTCGGTCGTCTCCGGGCGCTCTTCCGCCGGGATCATCGCGTCAAGCTCACCGGCGACGCGGACCGCGTTGATCATGCGCCCCTTCGCCGTTCCGGGATGAACGCTTCTTCCGGTGATCGTGATCGTGGCAGCCGCAGCGTTGAAGCACTCGTACTCCAGCTCGCCGAGTCTGCCGCCGTCCACCGTGTACGCGACGTCTGCGCCGAACGCTTTCACGTCGATATAGTCCACGCCGCAGCCGACTTCCTCGTCCGGGGTAAATGCCACGGCGATCGGTCCGTGGGCGATCTCCGGATGCGCGAGAAGGTACTCCGCCATCGTCATGATCTCCGCGACGCCCGCCTTGTCATCGGCGCCGAGCAGCGTCGTGCCGTCCGTGACGATCAGCGACTGTCCGCGATATCTCGAAAGCTCCGGAAAATCAGCCGTTTTCAGCACGATCGGCCCGTCATCGTTGAGAACGATGTCGCCGCCGTCATAGTCACTGACGATCCTCGGCTTCACGTCCGTGTCGCTCGCGTCCGGCGACGTGTCCATGTGCGCCAGGAATCCGAGCGTCCGCTTCGCGGCACCGCCGTCCGTCGCGGGAATGTGCCCGTAGACGTAGCAATGCTCCTCGTCAAAATACACATCGGCCGCACCGAGGCTGCGAAGCTCCTCCGCGAGCATGCGCCCGAGAACGCGCTGTTTGTCAGTGCTGGGAACGCAGGGTGCGTCCTCCGCGGACTGCGTGTCCACAGCAACATAAGAAAGAAAACGATCCGTTACATTCATGAAAGTCACCTCCGACATTTTCCGCGCGGCTGCCCACAGCATAAGCCTGCAGAGGCAAAACCGCGCCGAATAATCAAAATGCAGCGAATTGACGCATCAATCCGCTGCAGAATGCTTTGCCGGCGACGGGGATCGAACCCGTACGGGAGATTAAGCCCGCAGGATTTTAAGTCCTGTGTGTCTGCCAATTCCACCACGCCGACAGATAGAAGAAAATCTCCCGTATCGATACCGACACGGGAGATCGTCTTATGGGGCCTATAGGGCTCGAACCTATGACCCTCTGCTTGTAAGGCAGATGCTCTCCCAGCTGAGCTAAGACCCCGATATGCAGTTGACACGCACGTTAGGAGCAGATGCTCCAACGACCCGAATGGGGCTCGAACCCATGACCTCCGCCGTGACAGGGCGGCGCTCTAACCAACTGAGCCACCGGGCCAGATTTGATTGTGAGGGCAGGACCTCTGGGTATGGACCATCGGGGACTCGAACCCAGGACCGGCCGGTTATGAGCCGGCTGCTCTAACCAACTGAGCTAATGGTCCGCATAAGCGGCATTTGCTGCTTGAGAGCCGATGATCGGACTCGAACCGATAACCTGCTGATTACAAGTCAGCTGCTCTGCCAATTGAGCCACATCGGCCAATGTACTTTCGTACAATGACTCCAAGGGGATTCGGACCCCTGTTACCGCCGTGAAAGGGCGGTGTCTTAACCGCTTGACCATGGAGCCGTGACGCTTAATGAGTATACCATACAACAAACAAAATCGTCAACAACATTTTCGAAAAAATCAGCTTCGAAAAATGCGCTCAGAAGAACACGTGCGTAACGAATACTTCGATGCCGATCCCGATCAGTATAACTCCGCCGAGGATCTCGGCTTTGCCGCCAATCTTCGTACCGATCCGCCGCCCCAGCAGCAGACCGGCCATGCATACTCCGAAGGTTACCGCCGCGATGATCAGCGCACATACGACAGCCTGCAACACGCCGTAATCCGCGATCGTGAAACCGACCGAAAGGGCGTCGATTGAAGTCGCGATTCCCTGAACCAGAAGCACGGAAAATGTGATCCGCTCGTTCTTTGTTGTTTTCTCCGCCTCGCCGTGAATGCCATGCCAAAGCATTTTGCCGCCGATATAACCGAGAAGCCCGAGAGCGATCCACGGGATAAATTTCTCAAACGCGTGAAACTTCTGAGCAAGCGTGTGTACGCAAACCCAGCCGATCATCGGCATAAGAGCCTGAAAGCCGGCGAAGATTCCGGCGATCCCGCACATTTTCCGGTGTCTCATATCAGGTTCCTGCAGCCCGTCCGCCAGAGATACGGAAAATGCGTCCATCGCAAGTCCGAATCCGAGCAGAACACTTGAGATTATAAAAGCAGCGCTCCAAGACATGTCAGATACCTTGTTATACGGCCGTCAAAATCTGCGGCAGAGTAAAAACAAGGACTATGCAGATACTCAACTGCATAGTCCGAACTCCCCGAGTAGGACTCGAACCTACGACACTCCGGTTAACAGCCGGATGCTCTACCGACTGAGCTATCGAGGATCAATCAGAAAA
>JBGUPV010000087.1:0-5222 GCA_045130455.1 Lachnospiraceae bacterium
AAATGCGTACACGATGTAGCCGACATACACCTTCATGTCGCGCTCTTCGAGCGAGAGTTTCGACTGATCGATAAATCCGATCGGATATGTCGGTGCAAGGGCGTCGCGCAGTTTCTCGTCGACGCTTCTCCAGTGGAGCGCCGCACGGAACAGCACGTCGGTACCGATCTCCTGCAACGGCTTCTCGATCTCCGCCCAGGCTTCGTCACTGAAGAGGGAACGGTATTTGCGGATCTTGGAAAGCCGGTTGAAGCACTCGATCATCCGGTTGATGTCCGGTTCGAACTGCTGGCTCTCCATCTCATAACGGCTGCGGAGCGTGTTCAGAACACCCCACACGTCCGTGAGAAAATCGGAATCGTTCTTGTGGATCGCGCGGAGATGTTCGATGCGGTCCATGTAACTGGTCACCCACTCCGACTGCTCCATCGCGAGTTTTTGAAGATTGCCTTCCACGTTTAAGAAGGCGTTGTTGGAAAATGCGCAACGACACGATCTCTCGAGGATCTCGTCACCCTGACTGCGGAAATAATCCCAAAGCCGCACGAACATCTGCGATTCCATCACGTCGTCGCACATGACGTTCGTATAGTAATCGTAGGCTCCGCGGTAGAGTTCCATGGCCGTGTCCCGGTCAAGCTCTTTCTCACCGTAAAGAACGGGGTTGATATACGTATTCAGTTCCTGTTCGGTCTTGCGGTAGTATTTCCGAACCATTTCGGATTTGCGGAGGAGACTCTGTTTCCATGCGTCTTTATCGTCGGTGTGGAGCAGCTCCTGCTCGATCGCATCGACTTCTTCCAGACGCTGTTTGTATTCACGGTATAATTCCGTGATCGAACCGGCCATATCATCCCCTCCTTCCCCATGCTCCGAAAACAGGAGCCTTTTATCTATGATATCACAGTAAGCCGAAAAAAGGCAACGGAAAAATCACATTTGCAAAGTCAGAAAAAGGTAACGAAAACACACATTTTACTCGCCGTACGTAAGCTTATCATAAAAATCCGAGCGCTCCTCGAGAAGATTGTCGAGGTCCGTCCGGCCGTATTTTTCAAGAAGTGTCGGCGTATTTGAGAACAGATTCACGCCGAGCGCCAGACGGTCTCCGGGGATCGTGTATCCGAGCGCTGCCAACGTCGTCGGGTACATGTCCATCTGCGTGAACTCACGCGCATAATCAAGCGTGTAAGGCACGGCGGAATTCAGGATCGCGCAGTAACTTCTTCGAATGTATTTCTTGTCATACTCCTCAAGATTACGCACGTATTTCGTGTCCATCGTGGGATGGTCGCCGACGATGATGACTGTCGTATTTTCGTAGTACGGCTGCTCGCGAAGCCATCCCAGGAAGGAGTCGAGCTGTCGCGAGGCACAGGAGATCACGTTACTGTACTGACTGTCATAGTGATGTTCGCACAGTCTGCAGAAATAACCGTTCGTAAAATGCGTGTCCATCGTCATGAACGTGTACATGAACGGCTTGTCGCCCTTTGCCATCTCGGAGATCTCTTCCTTCGCGTACTCATACAACTTCTCATCCTCAAAGCCCCACCACTCATGGTAGCCGCTCGGAAGACGACCGTTGTCAAGGTACGTGTTGTAGTCCTTGATGTCATAATCACCGTGGGTGCGCAGGTAAATGTTCGCACCGGAAAACTCCTTCTCCGAACCGATCAGGAAACCGAGCTCATAGCCCTGCTTGCGCAGCGTCTCGCCGATCGTGTAAACGCCGGGAAGGAACGTCTGGTATTTTCTCTTACCGAGCGCATTGTTGCCGACGCCGATCGTGAGCGGTACACCGCTCGTCTGAGCGACCAGCGAGCCCATGGTCCACGTGGTGCCGACCGCCGCATACGCGCCGTTCAGCTGTCCGCTTTCCTTCGGCGAGAAACAGATATTGTCAAGGGCCAGCTGCGTCATCTCGGGGATCATGTCGTCCCCGGCGATCCCGCCGTGCTCCTTGTCCGTATAGGAGATCTCCATGGACTCCATGTAGATATAGATCAGATTTCTGGGCTTTTCCGTCGTCAGCACCAGCTGTTCGGTCACATTTTTCGGATCGACATACTCATCGATGTAGATTGGTGAATCTCCGAACTGGTGGACGATGTATTTTACGAAATGAAGCCTGTATCCGATGAAAATGATCGCACAGGTCAGGATTATGATCGCGTAGATACGGCGAAGCGCAATGCTCTTTGCGAGCACCTTGCCCGACTCGCCGCGCTCCACTCTCTTCCTGCGGATCCATGCAAGCAAAAAGAGCGTTCCGACCTCGAGCAGCAGCGCCGCCGGACCGATGGTAAAGAGCAAAATAAAGATCTCATAGAAATTGCTGTTGTCGGCACCGTCGATCGGTACCTTCAGCTGAAACAGGATCGTGGTCATGTCCATGGTGCCGAAACGGACATACAGCCACACACAGGTGATCCAGATCCAGTTTGCCAAGAGCAACAGGATCACGGTAGCAATGTTTTTTCCAGTCATGTATCTGGATAGCTTTTTCATACAACTCATTTCGCCGCCCGAAAAAGCGGCGTCCTTTCTTTTCTCGTTCGTAGTTTCCCCCAAAACACTACCGAGCGTACACATTCACATTAGGAAAGACCAGCACTCTGCGCACTGGTCTTCCCGAAGCTTATCGCTTAACTTCAATCACTTAATGCCGAAATCACTCAGACCGTCGCCGGCGATCAGGATCGCCTTCCAATCCTTTTCTTCCCTGTAGAAGAGGTATACATCCGCAACGCGTGTACTTCCGTCGTCTCCGGTAAAAGTACAGATATTCTCGACCACGTACGCCGTATCAATCTTCACATCTACACCGAAGAGTTCCTTGAACTTCTCTTCCAATGCGTCGGTATCCTTAACCTCATACTTGAGGAACACCTTCTCGGAAGTCGAAATGTTGGAACCGAGTTTTTTCAGGAACTCATCGTAATTCTTGTCCAGATAATCCTCTACATCTCTGCAGATATAGGACAATGCATACTCCGGGAATGCATTGCGGAACTTTCTTCCGCTCAGCTGTACAAATGCTTCGTCAACCTTGGTAGCGATTCCGAGGAACGCCTCTTCCTCCTCATCGGAGAGCTGCGTGAAATCAAGGAAGTTCACATCCAGACCGAAGAGGTACTCCTTGCCGCCGTTCTTATCGAAGAACGTCAGGTAAGCGATCGCGCTGCCTACAAGGATCACGAGGATCAGAAGGATGCTGATGATGATCACAGGTGCCTTGGACTTCTTTTTCTTCGGAACCGGCTGTGCAGGTTGTACCGGCTGTTGGAACTGCTGTACGGGCTGCTGGAATTGCTGAACCGGCTGCTGGAACTGCTGCACAGGCTGCTGATACTGCTGTACCGGCTGCTGGAACTGCTGTACCGGCTGCTCAAACTGCTGCACGGGCTGCTGGAACTGCTGTACCGGCTGCTCGAACTGCTGTACGGGCTGCTGGAACTGCTGTACCGGCTGTTCAAACTGCTGCACGGGCTGCTGGAACTGCTGTACCGGCTGCTCGAACTGCGGCTGAGCGGGCTGCTCAAACTTGGGAGCCTCGGGTGCTGCAGGAGCAACGGGCTGCTCGAATACCGGTGCTGCGGGCTGTTCGAACACAGGTGCCTCGGGTGCTATGGGAGCAACGGGCTGTTCGAATACCGGCGCTGCGGGCTGCTCGAATACGGGAGCTTCAGCTACTGCGGGTGCAACAGGCTGCTCAAATACCGGTGCTGCGGGCTGCTCGAACACGGGTGCCTCAGGTGCTACGGGAGCAACGGGCTGCTCAAATACCGGTGCTGCAGGCGCTACGGGCTGTTCAATTACAGGTGCCGCAGGTGCTACGGCTGCGGTAGCGGCTGCCGCAAAATCCGCGGGCTCGACTCTCGTTCCGCACTGACCGCAGAACAACGCGCCGTCCACAAGTGTATTACCACAATTCTTGCAAAACATACCGTCCTTCTTTCCGCGCAAACGCGCTTTTTTCTCTTCGCCGAGAGGACAGTCAATCAGATATCCCCAATTCCGTCTTTCTCGAACACCTCTGGTGCTACTAATACTGACAACTTTAATTATATTGCAAATCTCACGTTCCCGCAATAATTTTTGCGGAAAATCTTTACATTTTTTCGCATTTTCCGAAGGAAAACGGCTGCATAGCCGGACGGGTTATGCAGCCGAAAAATAACATATCGTCGAAAGCCGTGTTCCGCCCTTGCGGCACGCGTCATCGTTTACTCGAATCGCAGGAACAACCGCACGAGTCTCGTCACGCTCCGCTTGAGATCCTCACGGGTCAGAACGCCGGCTTCCATCGCCTTACGAAGCCGGTCCGGGAATCCCGTCGGCATCTTCACGTCGTTGCCTGCCAGCACTTCTTTATAGTGCTCGCCGCGGTTCCACCAGTCGGTCATCACAAGCCCGTCGAATTCCCACTCGTCACGCAGGATGCCGGTAAGGAGTTCCTCCGACTCGGAGCATCTGCGGCCGTTGATGAGATTGTACGAGCTCATCACGCACCACGGATCCGCCTCCTTGACGATGATCTCGAAAACCTTCAGATAGATCTCGCGGAGTGCACGCTCCGACACTCTCGCATCACAGTAGATACGGTTTGTCTCCTTGTTGTTGCACGCAAAATGCTTGATCGTCGCGGCAACCTTGTTGCTCTGGATACCGCGCACCTGCGCTCCCGCAAGTTTCGCCGACAGGAACGGATCCTCCGAAAAATACTCGAAGTTCCGGCCGCACATTGGATTGCGGTGGATATTTACCGCGGGCGCAAGCCACATGAAAATGTTGCATTCCTTCACTTCCGCGCCGACTGCCACGCCGAGATCACGGAGCAACTCCTCGTCCCAGGTGGACGCCAGCAGCGTAGCGCAGGGCCAGCAGGTCGTTGTAACGCCGCAATACGCGCCGAGGCGAACTCCGGCGGGACCGTCCGCAGTCATGAACGACGGCAGACCGGCCTCGATCAGGTTGCCCATGCCGAAGGTGTTGGCCATGCCGGTGTTGGGCTGGCCGCCGAGAAGATGGATCATCTCGTCGTCCGTAAGGCTGTCGATATACTCCTCAAGTGTCCCTGTGCCGCCCATCTCAACCGGGCGGACAATGCCGTCGCGGTAGGGACGGTTGATCAAATGCTGTTCCTTCGCGCGCTCGTACGGCGTAAAGCCGGAATCCGCGCCCTTCTTCACGCGGCCGATCGCGTCGTAATCGCTGTC
>JBGUPV010000088.1:0-11654 GCA_045130455.1 Lachnospiraceae bacterium
TACGGGACAGCCGGCTCTTGAGCATAGGCAACAGATGGATCATCTGCGGAATTGCGAAATAAACTTCCACGCATTTTCGTTCGTGTGGTGACGGCACTCATGCACCTGACCGCTGACACTCGCGAACGCCGTGCGGCAGACACCGTCCTCGCTGTCGTAGTAGCGTACCGTGAGAACACTGCCGCGGGACTCGTCCGGGATCTTTTCGACGCGGTCTCCGGGGATGCCCCAGATCGGGTCTTCCCATTTGTCCTTCTCATCGAAATTCAAGGTGCTGAAGTCCTTCTTCAGGCCGTTGACCTGCGCCGCGTAAACGGCTCTCTCGAGACCGGATGCCGCCTGGAACGGAAGCTCCGGAAGGTGCGAATTCTCGCCGCCCGAGTAGAACAACGGAACCGGAACGGTGGTGTTGATGCCGTCCTCGAGGTTCTTTCCGAAGTGGTTGTTGTGAACCGGGAACAGCGCGCTCGCGGGAGCGAGACCGGCAAATACTTCCGGGTACTCCTGGAACATATCCCAGGATTTGCCGCTGCCCATGGAGAATCCGGTACCGTAGATGCGGTGCTCGTCAATGTTGTACTTCTTCTTCAGGCCGTCCAGGAGTTCCATGACCTCGGTCGCCGTCACATCCTGATGGTTCTCGAGCGACACGAAGAGGAATCCGTAGCGGTGCGCGATCTCATACCAGCCGGCAACGAACGTCAGATACATCGAGGTGTCTCCGCCGCCGTGGAAACCGAGCATCAGAGGCGCCGGTCCGTCCTTGAAGAGATCGTTGTTGTAATACGCGAAATAACCGACCTTATGCTCGGGCGCATCCTTGAAACGGCCGTGGTTGTCGGGCGAGGTCTTCACCGTCACGTAGCCGGCCTCCTCCGTCATGTCCATCGCCTCGAAGTCCGGCTCGATCTCGATCTTGCCGCACCACATCTTGAACTTGCGCACGAAATTGCGGAAATCCGCACGGTAGTCGGCGCTGTCCTTGATCAGAAGATTCTCGCAGCCGGTAAATGCCGCGTTGATATCGGCCGTGTTGCCGACACTCAGGATCGCGATATCCTTTCTCTCCGGAACGGGCACGTAGGAAAGACGCTCCATCGAGCACATCGCCGGCGTGATCTCGCCGGGTCCCCAGAGGTACTCGCCCTGCAGTGTGCGGAGCAGGTGCTTCGCGACATAGTCCGCGGAAGCTCCGTAACTGTAGATATCCGCGCGGAAAATGGCTCCGCGGATGAAATACCCGTTGAACTCTCCCGTGAAGAAATTGCGCATCTCCACGATGCCGTCGCGGTAGAACGGATTCATCTTGACTTCCGCGATGAGATCCGCGTACAGTTTCTCATCCTCTCCGGCCCAGCCGTTCTCCCCCGTCGGGTACACGAACATCACACAGGAATCCACCGCCGAGGCGATGTCCGCGAGTCCGCTCTCCTTTGCGAACGCGATGGCCTCGGCCATCTCCTGGGGCTTCTCCTCGAACACCAGCAAGAGCGGCGCGCGGAATGTATAATTGTTTACGTCACCGTCGATCCCGGTCTTCGGAAGAAACACTTTCAACCGGAACCGATCATATGTGTGCTCCCAATATTTTCCGCCGTCATCCATCACGGTGACGATCGGTCTTTCCATCATCCCCATCTGTTACAAACCTCCCTATATTGAAAAATCGGAACCGACATCGTCGGGCGACATCGGTTCCGTTAATTATACCACAGTTCAGTTGTTCGGTCAATCGAGAATAGCCCCGGATCTCATCGTCTGACCTGTCCCGCGACCTTGCCGATGATGAAGCACAGGACAAATGCCCCGGTGTCGACGGCAACGATGGTGGACCCCACCGGAGTGCTCGACAGGATGGAGATGATGATCCCGAAAAATGCGCACAGCACCGAGAGCACGGCGGAAAAGACCGTCACGCTGCGGAAGCTTCGGAACAGCCGCATCGCGGAGAGCGCCGGAAAAATGATCAGCGCCGAGATCAGCAGCGATCCGACCAGGTTCATAGCCAGTACGATGACGACTGCAACGACGATCGCGATCAGCAGATTGTAGGCCCCGGCATTGGTTCCCGTCGCCTTTGCGAAATCCTCGTCAAAGGTCACGTTGAAGATCTTGTTGTAAAACAGGATAAACATGCCCACAACCCAGACCGACATCACGATACACAGGATCACGTCCCGCTGACTGAGCGTCAGGATGGACGTCGAGCCGAACAGTGTGCTGCATACATCGCCGGAAAGGTTGGCCGAGTTCGCGTACACGTTCATGATCAGGTATCCGAACGCCAGCGCCGCCACCGAGATCATGGCTACGGCGGCATCGCCCTTGATCATCGCGTGTTTTCCCGTGCGAAGCAGCAGGACCGCACTTACGATCGTTATCGGCAGGATCAGCAGCATATTGTTGGAGAGTTTCAAAACGGCGGCGATCGCCATGGCGCCGAACGCCACGTGGGACAGTCCGTCGCCGATGAAGGAGAACCGCTTGAGCACGAGCGTGACACCCAGCAGCGACGAACACAGGGCGATCAGAACGCCCACGATCAGCGCATAGCGCACGAAAGGAAAGCTCAGATACAATTCGAGTTCCTCAAACATTTCGTACATTACTCCTCACCGCCTTTCCTGTCCGCAAGAAAGTATGCTCCGATCTCGCTCTTCAGATACTCCTCCTTCGTCCCGAAGAAGATCCTGGAACCGATGTGAAGGATGTGCGTCGCGTAACGCACGGCCGCATCGATGTCGTGGCTGATCATGATGACGGTCAGCCCCTCCCGATTCAACCGCGCGATCAGCTCATACATGTCCGCCGTCACCTTCGGATCGAGTCCGGACACCGGCTCGTCAAGCAGAAGCAGTTTCCGCGTCGCGCACAGAGCGCGGGCCAGAAGCACCCTCTGCTGCTGTCCGCCGGACAGTTCGCGGTAACAGCGCCGGCTCAGGTCCGTGATTCCCATGCGCTCCATATTTTCCGCCGCGAGACGTTTGTCCTCCTTGCTGTAAAACGGCCGCAGGCCGCAGCGACCGCCGCATCCGGAGAGCACGATCTCTCTCACGGACGCCGGAAAATCCTTCTGGACCACGGTCTGCTGCGGCAGATAGCCGATCTCATTTTTCTTAAGCCCGTCACCGATCAGGATCTCGCCGCCGACCGGCTCCTGCAGATGAAGCAGTGTCTTCATGAGCGTGGATTTGCCGGACCCGTTCTCACCGACGATGCAGAGATAATCCCCCGCTTCCACGGTAAAATTCAGGCCTTCCGCAATGGCATGCGAATCGTAGCCGAGTGACAGATCCCGAACAGTGAGTAAAGCCATGGTTTTCCTCCTATTTCAGTGCGTCCTTAAGGACAGTAAGATTGCTCTCCATCACGGAGAGATACGTCTTGCCGGCGGCAACGTCCTTTGCCGTCGTTCCCTGCATGGAATCCATCGAAAGGATCTTCTGGTCCTTCGACGGCGTATTGTTGACGATCGTCTGCGCGATCTTGTGATCATTTCCCTCGATCGTCAGCACAGCGGGCAGCGAAAGCTCCGCTACCTTGTTCGAGAGGAACGTGATCGTCTCGAAGCTTGCCTCGGTCTCCGCGGAACATCCGACAAACGCCGCGTAGTACGTGAGGCCGTAGTCATCCGTGAGATAACGGAACGGGAAACGGTCTCCGAAGAGGAGCGTCTTGCAGGTTGCCTGGGAGACGGCCGACTTGTATTCCGCGTCCAGCGCATTCAGCTTTTCGATGTACGCCTTCGCATTCTTTTTGTATGTCTCCGCGTGATCGGGATCGATCTTCTGCAGCGCCGAGGAGATGCACTCCGTCAGGATTCCCGCGTTGCGCAGCGAGAGCCACACATGCTCATCGTACTCGACTTCCTCATCGTCGTGATCATGTCCGTCATGGT
This sequence comes from Lachnospiraceae bacterium, assembly GCA_045130455.1. Taxonomy (GTDB): domain Bacteria; phylum Bacillota; class Clostridia; order Lachnospirales; family Lachnospiraceae; genus ISDg. The sequence goes on from JBGUPV010000088.1 coordinate 3,899, forward strand.
CATCGTCGCCGTCTTCATGGTCGTCATGGTCATCGTCATGATCCTCTCCGTCCTCGTGATCGTGATCATGGTCATGCTCTTCCTCCTGCATGCCCTCGACCACTTCCTCGCTCTTCACGGCGTCGCCGAGCGCTTCGAGCAGGTTGATGACGACCATATCCTTGTTCTTCGCTTCCTTCAAAACCGCTTCCACCCATCCGTCGGACTCTCCGCCGACATAGATGAACAGATCGCAGGTGGAGATCTTCAGAATGTCCGACGCGGTCGGCTGATAACTGTGCAGATCGACACCGGTATCGAGGAGCATGGTGAGCTCCGCATCCCCGGCTCTGTCGCCGAGCACATTTTTCACCCAGTCGTATTCGGGAAAGATCGTGGCCACGATCTTAAGCTGACCTTCTTTCTTCGACTTCTTACTCTCCCAGTAACCGCATGCGGTAAGACAGCCGGCCGTAAGCACGGCGGCAAGGATCAATGCAATAATCTTTTTCACGTAAAATGAACCTCCGATAGTATGATTTTGGGCATAATAATACAAGGGCAGACTACGCTCTTATGGCATAGTTCACCCTTGTCGGAGATTCTTCAATCGTTAATTCTGACTTTTTGGGACACCGGTGTCGCGCAGGGTACAAAACGAGCCGCGAAGGCAACCGCAACAACCGCGGAGATCACGGGGATCAGCACTGCGGTAAGCACGGCAAGGCTTTCGCCGATGTGACGGATTACCTGCTCACACTGCTCGATGCAGGCACAGATCTGGCAGTCTTCGCCCGCACAGTCATGGTCTGCCTCGACCACGATGTAAAGCGCGGAGGACAAAACAAAGAGAAGCACCATCAACGCAATGATGCCGGCCGCGATCCGTATCGTCTTAACGCATCTGGAATCACGCATCCCTGTTCTCTCCTTCCGAAAGAATAACGGCATGACCCGAAGATCATGCCGCTTATGTGTCACAATGGACCTGAGGGGAGTCGAACCCCTGTCCGAATGCCTCGCCATTACGGTTTCTCCCATTACAGATCACCTATCCGGCTTGCGCCCGTTCCCTCCTCTGCGCGCCGATGATCGGGCCCGCAGGTTCAGTAGCTTCATGATACGCCCGCGCGGGCAAAGCTTACCGCGTGTCGTTTCCCGCGTAGATGATGCCGGTTGACCGCTGCGCGGGTGCCGCGGGCCGACAGCTGCCTAATTAGGCAGCAAATGCGATATTTCTATCTGCGTTTATATTTAGGTTTTCCGGTTATTTACATGGTCCGGCACATGAATGGCTTCCGCAATTTTAAAACACCCGTCGAAACCGGTACAAGCCCGGAAAATAAGGGCAATCTTTCAATTGCTCGGTAAGTATACCGCGAATCGCACCGAAAGTCAAGTGCAATACGGCGGTTACGCTCTCCCCGCCGCCAGCAGCCGGTCGCGCTCACGGATGACCGCGCGGTTGATCTTGCCGGTCACCGTGTGCGGAAGTTCCTTCACGAAATCGATCATGCGCGGATACTTGTAGATCGCGCCGCGCTTCTTCACCAGTTCCTGCAGTTCGTTCTTCAGCTCGGAATTGCCCGGAACACCGTCCTTGAGCACCACCGTTGCCTTGACGACCGTGCCGCGGCTCTTCGAAGGATAGCCCGTCACGGCGCACTCGCGGACCGCCGGGTGGCACATCAGAAGGTCTTCCACCTCGGAGGGACCGATCCTGTAACCGCTGGATTTGATCACGTCGTCCGTTCGTCCGACATAGAAGAAATTGCCCTGCGCGTCTCGCTTCGCGCGGTCTCCGGTATGGTACACGCCGCCTCTCCAGACTTCCGCGTATCGCTCGGGCTCGCCGAGATAACCGCACAGGATTCCCACCGGACGTTTACCGTCCTTAGGGACGATCACGATCTCGCCCTCCTCGCCGTCCGCGACCGCGTCACCGTTCTCATCGACGATGGACAGCCGGTACTGCGGCGAAGCCTTGCCGAGCGCACCCGGGATCGGCTCGCAGCCGGCGGGCGTGCACACCAAAAGCGTCGTCTCCGTCTGGCCGTAGCCGTCGCGGATGCGCTTTCCGGTCGCCTCAAAGAACTTCCTTGCGACTTCCACGGGCATCGGTTCCCCGGCCGTGGAAACATGGTGAACCGAGGAAAGATCGTACTGTGAAAGGTCCTCCGTCACCAGATATTTATAGATCGTCGGAGGCGCGCAGAAGGTGTTCACACGCTGCTCCTCCAAAAGTCTCAGCATCTCACCGGCATAAAAATGATCGTAGTCGTACACCATGACCGCGGCGCCGAGGAACCACTGTCCGTACAGCTTGCCCCATGCCGTCTTGGCCCAGCCGGTGTCCGCGACGGTCAGATGAAGGTCGCCCTTGCGCACGCCGTGCCAGCGTTTTGCCGTGTATATATGCGCGATCGGATACGTAAAATCATGGATGACCGCCTTGGGTGCTCCGTTGGTGCCGGACGTAAAGAAATACAGCATCGGATCCGCTGCATTTGTCTGTACACGTTCCCACCGCGCGCTTCCTCTGCGCATGACGTCCTCCCAGTACAGGAAGCCGCTGTAACGCTTTCCGACAGCGATCGGCATGACCCGCGTTCCGCGGATCGCCTCCTTCACCTTGTCGCAGATGTCGTCCGAATTCACGCAGAGAACCGCTTTTGCGCCGGCTTTTCTGCAGCGCTCGCGGATGTCCTCCGACGACACCATGTGCGACGTGGGAACGGCGATCGCGCCGAGTTTGTGAAGCGCGAGGATCGCGATCCAGAACTCAAACCTGCGCTTGAGCAGCAGAAACACCGGCATGCCCTTTCCGATGCCGAGCCGCTGCATTGCGGAAGCCGCCGTGTCCGACAGCTTCTTCAGGTTCCCGAAGGAAAACCGCGTAACGATCCCGTCCACGCTCTTGTGCACGAGCGCAAGCCGGTCGGGCTCGCTCTCGGCAAAGCGGTCTACGACATCGTAAGCGAAATTGAAATTCTCCTCATACAGCGTCTCGATCTCCGCGACGGAGCCGTCCGCCCCCGGGATCTCCCGGTAGTATTTCTCAAAGATCTCACTCATTTTCCGCCATCCATTCATTCGCTCTTCGGACCGTTATCGACGATCACGAACGAAAAATCGCCGGAAGTGCAGACTTTTCCGTCCACACTCAGTTCCCCGTGCAGCGTGTACATCGGTGCGCATTCGCGCAGGATCTTAATGTCGATCCGGATCCGGTCCCCAGGCTTCACCGGTCTGCGGAACCGTACCTTGTCAAGGCCCGTGTACATCGGCAGCTTATCCTCGCCCCGCATCTGCTCCGCGAACAGGATGCACGCCGACTGCGCCATGATCTCGCACTGGATGACTCCCGGGACGACCGGATTTCCCGGAAAATGTCCCTGCAGAAAGAACTCGTCGCCGCGGACCAGGTAGTACCCGGTCGCCGTACCGTCCTCGTTCAACACCGCTTCATCCACAAGAAGCATCGGCTCGCGATGCGGCAGCACCGTCTTGATCTCTTCCCTCAACATCTCGTCCCCTCACAATCTGCGTTCAGATTTTCTTAAATGCGATACATGCGTTGTGTCCGCCGAAGCCGAGGGACGTGCTGATCGCACCGGCCAGCTCGGTTGCAACGGCCTTGTTCGGCGTATAGTCGAGGTCACACTCCTCGTCAGGCTCCTTGTAGTTGACGGTCGGCGGGATGACTCCCTCCTTGAGCGCGAGCACCGAAGCGATGGCTTCCACCGCGCCCGTCGCGCCCATCATGTGACCGGTCATCGACTTCGTGGAGCTGATATGCAGCTGATATGCCTTGTCCCCGAACACCGTCTTGAGCGCCTTCGTCTCCATGGCATCGTTCAGGTGCGTTCCCGTGCCGTGGGCGTTCACGTAGATCTGTTCCGCGGGAACCTCGTCAAAGCCCGCTTCGCGGACTGCCGCGCGGATCGCGCGTACCGCGCCGTCTCCCTCGGGATCGGGAGCCGTGATATGGTAAGCATCGGACGTGTTGCCGTAACCGACAACCTCCGCGAGGATCTTCGCCCCGCGCTTTTTCGCATGCTCATATTCCTCGAGAAGCAAAACACCCGCGCCCTCGCCCATGACGAAGCCGCCTCTTCTCTTATCGAACGGAAGGCTGCCTTCGTCCGGATTTTCCGAGAGATTGAGTGCCTGGCAGTTGACAAATCCGGCCATGGAAAGCTCGTTGATCGCCGCCTCGCTGCCGCCTGCCAGGATCGCGTCCGCATAGCCGTGCTTGATCGCGCGGAATGCCTCGCCCACCGTGTGGGTCGAAGTCGCGCAAGCGGTCACCACGGGAAGCGTGGGGCCCTTGGCACCGAACTTGATGGAGATCGCGCCGGTCGCCATGTTGCCGATCATCATCGGCACGAAGAACGGCGATACCATCTCCGGTCCCTTCTCCGTCAGCTTCGCGGTCTCGCGGATCGTCGTGTTGATGCCGCCGATTCCCGATCCGATGTAAACGCCGAAGCGCTCGCGGTCCAGATTGCTGTCGAGGATACCGCTCTGCTCCACCGCCTGCTTGGCCGCGCCCATCGCGTACTGCATGAAGAGATCGGATCTGCGGATCTCCTGCACCGTGTCATAGTACGCCTTCGGCTCGAATGCTTTGACCTCGGCATCGAGGGACACCTTCAGGCGGCTCGCGTCGAAACGCTGTATCTTATCGATACCGCAAACACCGTTCTGCAGGTTGTTCCAAAACGTCTCGAGATCATTTCCCACAGGCGTGATCACGCCCATTCCGGTTACCACTACTCTGTTCATCATCATTTCCTCCGTCACACAAGCTTTTTATCGGTTCGGGATCCGCGCGACCGCGCTTCCCCCGTCTGTCTCATTTTCAAATGTACATTCCTCCGTCGACCCGGAGCACTTCCCCGGTGATGTACGACGCGGTGTCTCCCGCAAGGAAAAGCGCTGCCTCCGCGACATCCTCTGGCTTGCCGGCTCTTCCGATCGGCAGCTGCCTGAGCATCTCTGCCGTCGCCTCCTCACCGAGTGCCGCCGTCATCTCCGTAGCGATAAATCCCGGCGCAATGGCGTTGCAGCGGATATTCCGGCTGCCGTACTCCTTGGCCACCGACTTCGTAAAACCGATGATCCCGGCCTTGGAAGCCGCATAGTTGGTCTGTCCGCGGTTGCCCATCATGCCGACCACCGAACTGATGTTGATGATCGCGCCGCGGCGCTTCTTCACCATCGGCCGGATCAGCGCGCGCGTCATGAACATCGTACCCTTGAGGTTCACGTCGATCACGTCATCGATGTCCGAAGCGCTCAGACCGGGAAGCAGATTGTCCCGCGTGATCCCCGCGTTGTTGACTAAAACGTCCACACCGCCGAAGTCCGCAAGGATCGATTCCGCCGTCTGGTTGACCGCCTCAGCGTCCTTCACGTCACAAAGATACAGCCGGACCGTCACACCTAAGTTACGGAGCACTTCGACCGCCGCCTCCGCAGCGTCGCCGCCCCTCGTCGCGATCAGCGCAAGGTCTGCACCCTCCTCCGCGAACCGCGAAGCGATCGCATAGCCGATCCCTCTTGTTCCGCCGGTGATCACCGCCGTCTTTCCGGTAAGACTCATGCCAGTTCCTCCGTCACTTTCGCAAGCGTAGCCATATCGCTGACACCGCAGATCGTCACGCCGGAGAGAGTCTTCTTGACCAGTCCCGCGAGGGTCTTGCCGGGTCCGCATTCGATAAATGTGTCCACACCCGCATCCGCCATGTTGCGGATCGTGTTTTCCCACAGCACGCTGTTGCAGATCTGCTCCGCCAGCGTGTTGCGGATGCCTTCCGCGTCATCCGGATACGGCTGTGCCGTACGGTTGGAATACAGCGGGAGCTTCGGTGCCGTCACCGGCAGCTTTGCGAGGTCCTCGAGAAGACCTTTGGAAGCTTCCTTCATGTACGGCGTATGGAACGGTCCTCCGACCGCGAGTTCCACAAAACGCGTGCCCTTCTCGGTGAGCACTGCCTTGAGCGCATCCACGCGCTCCTTCTCGCCCGAGACAACGATCTGTCCGGGACAATTGAAGTTCACAGGGTATACGCCGTGTTCCGCACACAGTCCGCGCAGCTCCTCCGCGTCCATACGGAGAACGGCGATCATGCTTCCCGTGATCACGTTGGAAGCCGCCTGCATGCGCGCCCCGCGGCTCACAACAAGACGGAACGCATCCTCCGCTCCGAGCACGCCGGACTCCGCGATCGCCGCGATCTCCCCCAAGGAAAATCCTGCCACGACATCGGGCTTGATGCCCTTCGCGCGAAGCGCCGTCGCCGCTGCGAGGTCCGCAAGAAATACGCAGGGCTGCGTGTTATCGGTCCTCTTCAGCTCCTCCTCGGTGCCCGCAAACATCTGCGCAAGCGTCCCCGGCCGGATCGCCTCCGCTGCGTCGAGAAGTTCCTTTACCTCCGGGATCTCCTCATAGAGATCCTTCGCCATACCGGGGTACTGAGCCCCCTGACCGGCATATAAAAATGCGATCTTTCCCATCACAAACCTCCCGCGAAACTCTGAAGAAGCCGGTCAGCGTCCCCGCAGATTCCCTTTACGATATCCGCGCAGCTGTCCTCGGTCCTGACCAGACCCGCGATCTGGCCGCACATGCACGATCCGGTCTGCACATCGCCTTCGACGGCCGCTCTGCGGAGTGCGCCCGCGCCCATCGCCTCCAGTTCCTCCGGCGTCGTGTTCGGATCATTTTCCTTCTTCTGGAACTCTCTCGTCATGCGGTTCTTCAATGCCCGAACGGGATGCCCGAGCGTCTTGCCGGTGACGATCGTGTCATGATCCTTGGCCGCGATGACCTTGGCCTTGTAATTCTCATGCACATTGCACTCTTTCGCGGTCAGGAAACGCGTTCCCATCTGCACTGCCTTCGCGCCCAGGAGAAACGCTGCCGCCATGCCTCTGCCGTCGGCAATTCCGCCCGCGGCGATCACGGGGATGCTCACGGCGTCGACCACCTGCGGCACCAGCGCCATCGTCGTCGTCTCGCCGACATGTCCGCCTGACTCGCAGCCTTCCGCGACGACCGCAACCGCACCCATGCGCTCTGCCATCACCGCGAGTGCGACGCCGGCCACCACACAGATGACCTTCACATCCGCCGCCTTGAGCTGCTCCATGTACTGTGCCGGGTTGCCCGCGCCGGTCGTCACGATCGGCACGCGCTCCTCGCACACAACCTTCACCGCCTCGGCGATGAAGGGACTCATCAACATAAGATTGACGCCGAACGGCTTGTCCGTCAGCGTCTTTGCCTTTCGGATCTGCTCGCGAAGCTGCTCGCCGTTGGAGTTCATCGCGGCGATCAGACCGAGGCCGCCCGCGTTGGATACCGCCGCGGCAAGTTCCGCGTCGGCTACCCAGGCCATACCTCCCTGGATCACCGGATACTCGATCCCGAGCAATTCGCAAACCGGATTCTTCTTCATCGTAATTCCCCCCGTACCGTCATTTACTGCTGCGAAGCGATCAGCTCGGCAAGCTTCTCGATCGTCGTGATCTCCTGCGTAAGCTCGATCTTAACGCCGAACTCCTCCTGCATCTGCATCACAAGCTCCATGATATCCAGAGAGTCCAGTCCGATCTCGGTAAATGTCTCGTCTGCCTTGATCTCCGCCTCATCCTTATCCAGGTACTCGGCGATGATGTGAATAATCTTAGCGGTAATCTCGTTCATATTGATCTCCTTTATTTTCCGCAGAATGCGGGTTGCTTTTTTTGTTTCCGGGTGTATACTAAT
>JBGUPV010000089.1:0-3427 GCA_045130455.1 Lachnospiraceae bacterium
TACGCGATGGGAATCCTGTGCCGCGATGTGCCCGGCCAGATGATCGCGGCCCGCAAGGACGCGCCGCTGCTGATCGGCTACGGCGAAGACGGCAATTATATCGCGTCGGATGTGACCGCGCTTCTCGCACACACCCGCACGGTTACGTATATGGAAGACGGCGAGGTTGCCGTTCTGACGGCGGACAGCGTGAAGATCTATGACCGCGACCGAAGCCTGATCGTGAAGGAACGTCACACGATCGAGTGGGACGTGAGCGCGGCGGAGAAGGGCGGCTACGCGCACTTCATGCTGAAGGAGATCATGGAGCAGGGCGAGGCTGTACGCAAGACCATCAATCCCCGCATCCGCGACGGGCGGATCGTGTTCGAGGAGCTTGCCGGAATGGAGAGTTATCTCGCGGGTCTTCGCAAGATCTGTATTGTTGCCTGCGGTTCAGCATACCATGTCGGAATGGTCGGAAAATACGTCCTCGAGCATCTGTTACGGATCCCTGTCGATGCGTATCTCGCATCGGAGTTCCGTTACAGCGAGCCGCTGCTCGGCGAGGACACGCTGGTCATCGTGATCAGCCAGTCAGGCGAGACCCTAGATTCGATGGCCGCGCTCCGTGAGGCGAAGAAGCGCGGTTCGAAGGTGCTTTCCATCGTCAACGTTGTCGGCAGTTCCATCGCGCGCGAGTCCGATGTCACGCTCTACACGTGGGCCGGCCCGGAGATCGCCGTTGCGACGACGAAGGCGTACACGACGCAGATGGCGCTTCTGATCCTGCTCGGCGTATACTGCGCGGACAGGAACGGACGCATCGCTGCCGATGATTATGAAGTGATCCTCAAGGATTTTCTCGAACTTCCCGAGCGGGTCGAGGATGTCCTTCGCAATATCGAAAGCTACCAGAAGGCGGCATCGCGGTATTTCAACCAGAACAGTGTATTCTATATCGGACGCAACCTCGACTACGCTCTGGGTCTCGAGGGTTCCCTCAAGCTCAAGGAGATCTCGTACATCCATTCGGAGTCTTACGCGGCCGGCGAGCTGAAGCACGGCACCATCTCGCTGATCGAGCCGGGCACGCTCGTGATCGCGCTTGCGACGTACGCGCCGCTTCTTGAGAAGACGCGCTCGAACATCGTTGAGGTCCGCTCCCGCGGCGCCGACGTCATCGTTGTGGCGACCGAGGAGACCAAGGAGGCCGTGAAGGATCAGGCGGACGAGCTTCTGGTCATCCCGAACACGCATCGTCTGTTGCAGCCGGTGCTCGGTGTGATCCCGCTGCAGCTCTTCGCGTACTATGTGGCGCTCAACCGCGGCTGCGACATCGACAAGCCTCGAAATCTCGCGAAATCGGTGACCGTCGAATAACACATTTTCACAGACAGATGACCGTGCAGACCGGACGCTCCTCTTGATCCGGTCTGCACTTTTTTGCGCGCATTTTCCGAGGCCGGAACGCACCGGAAAATAGTGCTTGACATCGCCCGGAGGCAGGGGTATAATCAGCCTTATTTTTCACAAAAAAACGAAAGAAAAACGGCGGGAAAATGCCGGCGCAAACGCGTTGTCTGCGGGGACTTCGCAAGTGTGTCCGGGACGCCGTGAAACGGGGGTGATGTATGTGAGTGAACCGAAGAAGGAACCGAGGATCGGCAGGGGCCGGGCGGTGGCAAATAACATATTTGCCGTGAAGCTTCTGTGGAAGATCTGTCCGTCGATCGTCGTGCACAAGGCGATCAGCCGATTTCTCGGGTATTTCGAGTGGTTGTTCTTCAGCGCATTTTTCATGCGCTACGTGATCAAGTCGTTGGAAAACGGCGATTCGTTCCGGACGATCATGGTGTTTGTCGGCATCGTGGTCGCCGTGGAAGCCGCGATGTCTCTGTACGACAAGATCCTGACCGGGACGATCTACCCGGTCGACGAGACGATCGTCAACAAGGGCCTCTTTCGGAGATTGTTCCGCAAATCCCGCAACGTGGAACTTTCCTGTTTTGAGGACAGTGATTTCTATGACCGTTATACACTGGCGATGGAGAAAGCGGACACGCGGATGATCGCCACGGTCGAGGCCGGTTTCAAGGCGGTGTTCGGTGCGATCGCGAGTGTATGCGCGTTCGTGTTCATGTATCAGGTGGACAAGCTTTCCGTTCTGTTCGTGATCCTTCCGATCATCGGCAATTTCTATTTTAACCGCAAGATCAGCCGGATCGACTACGAGCGGAACCGTGACATGGCGCCGCACAACCGCCGCATCGCGTACATCAACCGCGTCATGTATCTTCCGGAATACGCGAAGGAGATGCGTCTGACCGGCGTGTTCTCGCTGATGAAGAAGCAGTACCGCGAGGCGATCACCGGCGTCGGTGACGTGACCCGCAAATACACGAAGAGAGCGGCGGCGCTGCACTGGCTGTACGTCATGTTCACCTTCACGTTCATCTTTGAGGGACTTCTGATCTACGGCGCATACCGGACGCTCGTCAGCCGGACGATGGGGCTGTCGCAGCTGTCGGTCATCACGACGATGATGGTGTCGACGACGTGGATCCTCATCGGTTTCACGGAGGCGCTCACGGAGTTGTTCAAGAACGGCCTGTTCATCGAGTATCTCCGCACATTTGTCGAATATAAAGAGAGGATCCCGGAGGACACGGACGGTGCCGATCCGGGGACGGAGATCCGGACGCTGGAGTTCCGCGACGTCTCATTTTCCTATAAGGACAAGGAAGTCATCTCGCATCTGTCCATGGAGTTCCGCGGCGGCAAGACGTACGCGCTGGTCGGCCACAACGGTGCCGGCAAGACGACGCTGATCAAACTGCTGCTTCGGTTCTACGACCCGACGGAGGGTCAGATCCTCTTAAACGGCCGCGACATCCGTGAGTACAACCTGCGCAAATACCGCGCGCTCTTCGCGACGGCGTTCCAGGATCACCGCATGTTCTCCATGTCGGTGGCGGAAAATGTCATCATGGGGACCGACATTCCCGAGGAGGAGAAGGAACAGCGGGTTACCGAGGCGCTTCGTCTGGCGGGCGCTTACGACAAAGTCATGTCGCTTCCCGCGGGGCTTCAGACCGTGCTCACCCGAGAGTTCGACGACAACGGCGCGATGCTCTCCGGCGGTGAGTTCCAGAAGATCGTCGTGGCACGCGCATTTGTCCGCGAATGCCCGTTTAAGGTATTCGATGAGCCCAGCAGCGCGCTCGATCCGATCGCGGAGGCACAGCTTTTCGACAACATTTACGAGTCATGCCGAGACAACACTCTCGTGTTCATTTCGCACCGGCTCTCGTCCGTGCAAAATGCGGACTGGGTTTACCTGCTCTCGGACGGCACCGTTAAGGAGGCCGGAACGCATCGTATGCTGATGGAGCAGAAGGGCATCTATGCCGACATGTACTCGAAGCAGGCGAAGAACTACCTCGCC
>JBGUPV010000090.1:0-4258 GCA_045130455.1 Lachnospiraceae bacterium
CGGAGCGTCTCGTAAAGCTCGGCGGTCGCGGCCGGATCAAGGCCCGTGACGGGCTCGTCGAGCATGAGGATCTCGTGGGCGGCGATGAGGCTGCGCCCGAGAAGGACGCGCTGCTGCTGTCCGCCGGAGAGCTCGCGATAGCTGCGGCCGGCAAGCTCGGTGATGTGAAGCTTTTCAAGCACGGCAGCGGCCTGCGCTTTCTCTTCGCGGGAGAAGAACGGCCACCAGCCCTTTTTGCCGAGGAAACCGGTCATGAGAACCTCGCGCACCGTCGCCGGAAAATCACGCTGCATCTCGCTCATCTGCGGAAGATAGCCGATACATCCGCTGCCCTTGGCGCAGTTGATGGAGATGGTCCCTTTCATGGGGCGGAGAAGGCCGAGCATCGTCTTCATGAGGGTGGATTTGCCGGAGCCGTTCTCGCCGACGATACACACGTAATCGCCGGGATAGATCTCGAAGGAGAGGTCCTCCAAAACCACCTGATTGTCATACCCGAGGTTCGCGTGATCGCACGCGATGATCGGGGAGTGGGAATCACAACATTTGTCGTCCTGCATGAGAAATCCTCCGTCCGGAATGCGTGAAAACGGACCCGGGGCAAATGCCCGCTGACAGTCCACGGAAAGCTGCCGGACAGGCCGGCACATCCTACGTAATCATACCGCAATCGCCGAAGAAATGTCAATATGCGGTGATATTTTGCGCGGGAGTGGTATTTTGTTACTTTTTTTGTTGCAAATACTGGGAAAATGCGCTATATTGGTGGTGTATTGCAGGATGAAGCCGTGCGGCTTTCCGTCGGGCGGCGAGTATGCGTTGCGATAATAATTTATAAGGGAAAGGATGAAATGAATATGTTCTGTACGAAATGTGGTCAGCAAGTTCCGGATGGTTCGAAGGTTTGCCCTTTCTGCGGTAATCAGCTCGCAGCAGCGGCTCCCGCGCAGGCAGCTCCGGTTTCGCAGCCGGCTCCGAAGGCAGCAAAGGCAGGGATCGGCAAGTATCTTCCGATCATCGGTATCGCTGCGGCAGTTGTGGTTGTTATTGTAGCACTTTTCCTGATCTTCAGCGGCGGTCCTAAGAGCGTTGTTCGGGAGTACCTGAAACTTCAGGAAGAAAGAGATGAAGCAAAGGCTAAGCAGAATAAGGAAGTTAACAAGATCGACGAGAAACTCGATGAATTGAGCTGGAAGAGCGAGAAGGCACAGAAGGCGCTGAAGCTTCTCAAGGATGAGGATGCGAAGACTCCCGACTATGATTGGAAGATCACGGATAGTGAGACTTTCAGCGGTGACGATGCTGAGTTCAAGGGCTTTATTGAAATTCTTACCGATCAGAAGGCAACGACCAAGAGCGTTAAGAAGATGGCGATCGTAGAAGTTAAGACCTACGATAAGAACAACAAGAGCGATAAGGGTGAGTTCGTGTACTTCGTTCTTGCTAAGATCAGCGGTGACTGGTATATCTACACCGTTGACGCAAGCTCCAAGTCGATCCAGGATGCTGCTAACAAATACAAGAAAGACAAGTAATTAATTGTCCTGTGGCATTTGCTGAAAAGTGAATTGAGATTGCAGTTATTCCCCGGGCCGGAATACGGCTCGGGGAATTTTTCGAAGAGGATATAACGAAAAGATACGGAGACGGAACGATGGGCAAGAAGAAAGGTCAATCCCCGGCGGAACAACAGGCGGACTTCCGGCGCAAGATCAAGATCACGGTGATCACCATCGCGGCGCTTACGGTCGTGACGGCGATCGTGCTGACGATCCTGAAGTTCACGATCTGGTCGACCCACGGCAGCGCGCGGGAGGTAAGCCGTGTGGCGTGCGAGTCGATCTACGGCTGCAACTACGACGCATTTACCGACGCGACGGTCTACAACGAAGACTGTATGGTCGCGCTCGGACTTGAGCTCCGCGGGGAGCTTCAGAACTCGATCAAGCAGCAGTTCGACTCCACGAAGCAGCTGCTCGAGGAGGCCGGTGTGACGTACCGCGCGAAGAAGTCGCACGCGGAGGAATACAAGCCCGGCTCGGACCGGTTCCAAACGGGCATTGAGATGCTCCTGTCGGACTACCCGGAGGCGGACACCTCGAAGATCGAGATGGTCGGCTATGCCGAGGTGGAGGTCGAGGGAACGTTCCGGGACGAGTCCGGAACCTACCGCGAGACCGAGACGGAGGAGTACTGGAGCTACCGGATCGACGGCAAATGGTACGCCAACCCGCCGCGCTATTCCGTTGTGGAGTAACACGGCGCGAAATCCCCGAAGAATGCAGTAAAATCCGGCAGAAACAACCGCATTTTCCGACGCGTGGAGACAAAACCGCGGAAAATGATGAAAAATGGTGAAAACGCCTTGTTTTTCCGTGAAAAATGGGCTGTTTTGTCACATTTTACTTGACTTTGCACGCTATTCCGTTTATAACTTAACTGTGAGTGCAGTCCGCGCCTGAGTGCGTTTCGGATTGTTGAGAAAACTATATTTCTTTAGGAGGAAGTATATCATGAATAAGACTGAATTGGTTGCTGCTATTTCCGAGAAGGCCGGAGTTAAGAAGGAAGATGCTAAGAAAGTGGTTGACGCTTTCCTTGATACTGTTACGGAGACCCTTGCTGAAGGCAAGAAGATCACGTTTGTAGGTTTCGGTACGTTCGAAGTTAAGGCTATGCCTGAGCGCAAGGGCCGCAATCCTCTTACGAAGGAGACCATCACCATCAAGGCTTCCAAGCAGCCTAAGTTCAAGGCCGGCAGCGCTCTTAAGGATGCTGTTAACAAGTAATTGTCAGGCTAGCCCATTGGGCATTTGAGACAGAAATCGTAGGCCGGTCGACAGTGACCGGCCTATTTTATCATTAACGGGTATTTTATGAGACTGGATAAATATCTTAAGGTTTCCCGGCTGATCAAGCGGCGCACGGTGGCCAACGAGGCATGCGACGCGGGCCGGGTGACGGTCAACGGCAAGGTTGCCAAGGCATCCGTGGAAGTCAAGGCGGGCGACGTGATCGAGATCGGTTTCGGCAACCGCCAGGTGAAGGTTGAGGTGACATCGGTCACCGAGACGGTGCGCAAGGAAGAGGTAAAGGAACTGTTCCGCTATCTGTAGGCGGTGCGGAAACGGGAGGACGGACGTGAGCGAAAGGAAAGGATCCGGCAGCAAGACGACGCGGAAGCGCAGGCACTCGGGCCAGGACTTAGTCGAGAGAGATTATCGGCTGGGTAAGGGCCTTCTGGTATTTGCGATCTTTTCCATTGTCGTGCTGGCGATCGCGGGCTTCTTTGTCTACAAGAAGCACACCGCGGAGGATGATTACCGCAAGAAGCTCAAGGAGAAGGAGCGGCTGGTCCGGCTGATCGCGCAGGAGCAGGATCGCTCGAAGGAGATTGACGAATACAAGGCCTACGTGCAGACGCGAAGCTACCTCGAGGAGGTGGCGCGCGAGGTGCTCGGACTGGTGTACAAGGACGAGATCATTTTCGAACCCGAGGCAGGCATGGGTTCTACGCCGACGCCGACCCCGGCGCCGTAGCGGCATTGGAGCAGATATGGAGACGGAAGCGCTTCGGAGAGTGCGGGAGACATGTGCCCGGTACGGGTGGCTGACACAAGGTTCGCGCGTGATCGTCGGTTTGTCCGGCGGCAGCGATTCCCTGTGTCTTCTTTTGTTTCTCAAGGAGCTTTCCGGGGAGACGGGAGCGTCGCTTCTCGCCGTGCACGTGAACCATCACATCCGCGGTGAGGCCGCGGAGGAGGATGCGGCGTTCTGCCGCAGCGTGTGTGAGAGGCTCGGGATCGCGTTCCGCCTTGTGGACGCGGACGTTCCCGCGATCGCCGCACAGAGCGGCGCGGGACTTGAGGAAGCCGGCAGGATCGTGCGCTATCAGGCGTTCAGAGAGATTGCAGAATCGGAAAATGCGACACTTGTCGCAGTCGCACATCACGCCGATGATCAGGCGGAGACGGTTCTTTGGAATCTCACGCGCGGCGCGGGATTACGCGGCCTTCGGGGAATCCGGCCGGAGACGTTGATGAACGGTATCCGCATCATCCGCCCGCTGCTTACGCTCACGAAGAAGGAGATCCTCGCGGAGCTTGCGCTTCGCGGACAGGAGTACCGCACCGATGCGACCAACCTGGAAAATGACGGGAGCCGCAACACTATTCGCAACCGTGTCATGCCGATCCTCGCGGAGATCAATCCGCGGGCGGGCGAGCATATCGCCGAGTCGGCCGGGCGCCTTGCGGAT
>JBGUPV010000091.1:0-3506 GCA_045130455.1 Lachnospiraceae bacterium
AAGGGCGTCGGCAAGCTTACGTATCAGTGGCAGGTTTGGGACGCTGCAACGCAGACGTGGAAGAACTCCGCGTCCGCAAGCGCAAAGACCGCAACCTTCTCGTTCAAGGCGCAGAAGGGCCACAATGGTAAGCAGTTCCGCTGCATCGTAACGGATGTCAACGGTAATAAGACGTACTCCAGAGCGGTGACTTGTACGGTAAAGTAAAAGAATCATTCTCTACCTTTTTCGGGGTCGGCATCGTATTTCGGTGCCGGCTCCTTTTTTTGCCGTTCAGTGGCTGTGCGCTCCTACGCAAAGAACAGCGTCCGGACAGTGCGGCGGCCGCGCGGAGCCTTGACACGCATGCCGGAAACCGCTACAATGAGAGCATCATTTTCCCCCGGATCGCATTGATCTTGTTCAGAAAACATGCCGTCTTGGGGGCGTTTTGTTTTTGTTTTGCAATCTTCCGTATTTTTCTACGTCTGTATTTATGAAGCTTCGATGGAACTATCGCGAAAGGTTGGTACCATTCATGAATGACGCCGATATTTTGGATCTCTTCTGGTCGCGTTCGGAGAGTGCGATCCGGGAGACGGAGAAGAAGTACGCCGGATACTGTCGGGCGGTTTCATACGGTGTTCTGGGCAGCCGGGAGGATGCCGAGGAGTGTGTTAACGACACCCTTCTTCGGGCGTGGAACTCCATTCCGCCGAATCGTCCGGACAATTTCCGGGTGTACCTGGGCCGGATTGCCCGAAATCTCTCCATCGACCGGTACCGCAGTTCCGTGAGCAAGAAGCGGGGCGCGGGAATGACGGAGACCTCATTTGCCGAGTTGGAAAATGTGCTTCCCGTGTTCGGCTCCTCGGACGACGAACTGAACAAGGAGGCGTTGCTGCACAGCATCAACGAGTTCCTGGCGGAGCAGAAGCAGTTGTACCGCATCGTGTTCGTGCAGAAGGTCTGGTATCTCCTGCCGGTCCGCGAGATCGCGAAGCTTCACGACATGAGTGAGAGCAAGACCGTGTCCATCCTCTACCGCATGCGGCGGAAACTGGAAGAAAAGCTGAGGAAGGAGGGCTACAACGTATGAAAAAGAATGAAAATGATATTTTGAAGGCCCTCTCGGGGCTTGATGAGCGCTGGATCGAGGAGGCCGATCCCTATAAGGAAGGTGCCGCGGATAAAGTCGCAGGCGCGGGCGCAGCGGAAAATGTGCGCGCGGCTTCCCGGGCAAGACGGCTTCGGCTGATCACCGGCGTTGCGGCTGTGGCTGCGGTGCTGATCATCGGGATCGCGATCGTAAAACTCGGAGTTCCCGCGATGAAACCGGGCAGCAAGGATAAGCCCGGTCAGACTGCGGCGACGCCTACGGCTACGATGGCTGTCCAGGAATCGACGCCCACTCCGAATCCGCAGGATTCGGTAACGCCAACACCATACTATGTTCCGGAGACAACACCTACCCCCACGATGTACATTCCGGAAACGACGCCTACGCCGAATCCGCAGGATTCGATAACTCCTACGATGGCTGTCCCGGAGACGACGCCTACGCCAACCCCGTACTCTCCGGAGAAGACTCCGACGCCGGCGCCCACGCCAACGCCGTACTTCCCGGAGCAGACTCCGACCCCTGCACCTACTCCGACACCGTATTTTCCGGAGATGACGCCTACTCCGACGCCGTATTTCCCGGAGATGACGCCTGCACCGACGCCGACACCGTATGTGGAGCCCGGGTATGACCTTCCGTTTAACGGGTGGTCCGCCCTCCGTCCGAAGGAGAAGCGTGTGACGCTCGCGGATGTGAAGCTTCAGGACTACTATCGGTATTTGTCGCCGCTTCTGCTCGACGGATATCAGTTCAACAGCGCGACGCACAGAGACCACGAGGACGATTGCTACGACGCCGTCTGGTTCGTCCGTGAAAAAGAAACCGATCGGAACTTCGTCGGTGTCATCGTGAGAAAGAAGGAGGACGAGGTGAACTACGGGTCGCGTCTGGTCAGCGCGGCGGACGTGGAGGTGTATGACGTCGAGGGACGTGAGGATCCGCTCACGATTGCCGGCCCCGAGTTCTATACCGCGGAAAATGCACCGATCTTTCGAGCGAATGACTTTACGGACGAGGTAATCTGGCGTCGTCTGGTTACTTATGCAGAGGGCGGAGAAGAGTACTCGCAGATGTGCTTCAGCATCGAGGCCGGGGACTACGTCCTCACCTACCTGTTCCGCGGAACCCTGACCGACGAAACCGCGGAATGGTTCCTTCCGGGAGAAAATGCCTACGATGAGACGCTGTGGCAGATCCCGGACAAAGGAACGCCGCCTTCGGATGACGGCGACTGAAGGATCGGTTGACCGGTCGGAAGCATCTGCTTAGCGGACGCTCAGATAGTTTCCGCTGAAAATTTGCAAAAAAATTCCCCAAAATGACATTTTGTGAAAAATCACCCTGCGCGAACATACTCATAGTTGTTGTCAGGATGCGAAAGACAGCGCCTGACAGGTGAAAAAGGATAGTGAAAGGGGATTTGCAAATGATCAAACGAAAGAGAAGTAAGCTTCTGACAATGCTCATGCTTGTCACGGCGATGGTTTTTGCCGGATTGGCCGGTATGAAGACCGCGCGGGCGGATGATACGGAGATCGCCATCGACAAGGCACATTTTCCGGATCCGGTGTTCCGCAAGTACATCGAGGACAACAAGGACCTTGACGGCAACAAGAAGCTGAGCAAGGAGGAGATCGCGCAGACGTACGCGATCATAATCGAAGTCGAGTCCGGATTGCAGTCGATCAAGGGCGTCGAGTATTTTACGGAGCTCGAGGAACTTGATATTATGGGAAATATCGTGGAGCCTTTTGATCTTTCGAAGAACACGAAACTGAGAATGCTCTGGTGCGATGGGCCGGAGGAACTGAACATCAGCGCGAACAAGGATCTCGAGTACCTGGATTGCTCCGGCGGTCGCATGGAGAAACTCGACGCGAGCAACAATACAAAGCTGAAATACATCAATGCCAATTCGTGTATGCAGCTGACTTCCCTGAAGGTTCCTGTGGGGATTGAGTATCTGTACCTCGGATGGTGCCCGATCGAAAGCCTGAATGTCGGCAGCCTTACCAATCTTAAGGATCTGGGCATCAATGATACTCTGATCACTTCGATCGATCTGAGCAAGAACAAGGCACTGGAAGGCCTTTGGATTGAAAGAACGGCGATCGAGTCAATCAATCTGAACAACAACACGAAACTGACCCAGCTGTGGTTGAGCGGTTCTTCGCTGAAGAGCCTTAATCTGAGCAAGAACACGGCGCTTGAGCTTCTTGAGATCTCGAACTGCTGGGATCTGGAAAGCGTGAACGTCAGCAACAACACAAAGCTGGAAACGTTCTATTATGAGCCGGAATTCGATTTCACGGACGTGAAGACGATCGCGTTCACCGCACAGCCGAAGAGCGTTTCGGCCGCAGCCGGCGACACCGTGAAGTTCTCGGCAAAGGTGAAGGGACCG
>JBGUPV010000092.1:0-6141 GCA_045130455.1 Lachnospiraceae bacterium
GGCCGTCGGAGAGAAAGCCCACGACGAATTCGGGTCATTTTCCTATGAATACATCCTGGGGACACTGAAGCAGGGCGAGGTGACCGACGGCGAGACGGTTCTCGCGATGCAGTACGAAGATACGCAGTCACGGCGGTTTTCCATTCTGGGAATGGATGCGGAAAGCAAACTGTGGAACCTGACCACTACCGGTGGAGAGCGAGCCGATCTGAACAGCGGATTTTATATCAGCACTCTGTGTGAAGCGATTTTCGATGTGCATGAGGGGGACACCTTTACGTTTCGAAATATCGCGACTCTGGAGGAGCACAGGGTGACAATCCGAGGTGTCATCAAAAACGGTTATGAGAGTTATCTTGTGGCGTCGAAGGAGCTTGTCTCAGAGCTTTCCGGCCTTCCCGCAGACTGCTACAATGCCGTGCTCTCCGAAACGGCCCTTCCGGACATGGTGGCGGAAGCGACCGAGATGACCACCGATTCCACCTACCGGACGCAGATGGAGAATATG
This sequence comes from Lachnospiraceae bacterium, assembly GCA_045130455.1. GTDB lineage: Bacteria > Bacillota > Clostridia > Lachnospirales > Lachnospiraceae > ISDg. The sequence continues at coordinate 509 of JBGUPV010000092.1, forward strand.
AAGAAGTCGATGGCCGGGGTCATTGATGCCCTGATGATCATCGGTGTCATCGTCTGCGTTGCTGCGCTGTACGCGACGATCAACACTCTGATTTCGGAAAATGCCTACACGATCTCCATGCTGAAGGTCCTGGGAATGGAGAACGGACGGATCAATTCCATGATGATCTCCTCGAATCACCTGCTGCTGATTCCCGGAATTGCAGTTGGAATCGCAGCTGCTTATGGTATAATGGCATGGTACTGCGCAGAATTTGTCGAGGTGGAAAATATCATGATCCCCGCGACCTTAAAGCCGGTCAGCATTGTACTGACAGCATTGTTTACGGTCGCGGCATATGTGATATCACTGCTTCTGGTCCGCGGACGTGTGAACCGGGCCGACATGGTTGATGCGCTGAAGGACGGAAGAGAATAACGGAACGTACATTCTCGTGTAAAAAGGAGTGTATCAAACTGTGATCGACAAGATGAAAAACATAGTTTTGATCGGGATGCCGGCCTCCGGCAAGAGCACCGTGGGAGTAATCCTTGCGAAGATACTCGGGATGAATTTTATCGATACCGATATTGTTCTTCAGCAAAACGAGGGTGCTAAACTGCGGGATATTCTTGAAGTGCAGGGGATCGATACCTTTTTGGCCAAAGAAGAAGAGGCGATCCTCGGGATTTCCGCCGCACATTCGGTCATTGCCACGGGAGGAAGCGCGGTGTACAGCGAGGCGGCCATGAAACACCTTGCGGGCATGGGAGCGATCGTCTATTTGAAGGTATCATTTTCAAAATTGAGAAAGCGCCTTCACAACATTCGGGGACGCGGCGTGGTGTTGCGGGACGGTGAAGGTTTGGAAGAAATGTTTGCGGAGCGTTCCGTGCTGTACGAGCGATACAGTGACATTACCATAGAGGAGCCGGGAAGCGTTGAAGATACGGTTCGGGCGGTGATCGATGCTCTGAACAGGAGACGAGGAGTGCAGCATGAGGTTTGATTCACCTTGTAAAGAGATGGAGTATGATGCCGGAAGACTGCCGGAGGATACCAATGTGAAACTGTTTCTTCGGCATGCGATACGATATGACAATCCCGTCAACGGGGACTATTCGTCCCTGTTGTTGACTCCGGAAGGAATCCGCATGGCGGGGGAAATCGGCAGAAGCATTGACAGGCCGCTGGGGTTTCTGTATGCAAGCCATGTGGAACGGTGCAGACAGACCGTCCGCGAGATTGCCCGCGGAGCGGGAATAAATGAACCTGAAATCGTATCCGAGGAGGTGTATTCCGGATCTGCGGGAGCATATCGCGCAAGAGATGAACATAATGTCGGATGGTATGAATACTTCTATGGGCTGCAGAGAGATATTCCGGAGCATACCTGGGGGACGACACTGTACAAAGAGGCAAAACCGATCGTGGATGCCATTTTCGCGGAGCCCGGGGAAAAGGGGCATCTGGATATCATCTGCTCCCATGACAGTCATGTTGTGGTTCTTGCCTCGGCATTGTTCGGACTGAAAACGGGAATTCACGGGGAGAATTGGTGCAGGTTCACGGAAGGCTTGTTCTTTACGGGCAGCCGTGATGATTTCACGGCCTATTGGCGCGGTGAAAAAAAGCGGTTTCGGAATTGGTGACAGCCGGCAAATGAATCCGATATAAAGCAACGAAGAAGATTCGTTGCTTTTTTTGTGTGATGCGGAGAAAGGTTTGCTTTTTTGAAAAAATACGGAGAAAAAGGATTGACATTTTGTCATGGCTGATGTAAATTAATCAACGCTAGGGAACAGTGTTCCCTAAGAAGAGAGGAAAAGAAAAATGATCCGAAACAAAACGATGCATCATGAGAGCATTCTGAAAGCAGCCGCCGAGGAGTTCCGCAAGTATGGTTTTGCGGATGCCTCCATGCGTCGGATTGCCAAGGCGTCCGGAATGAGTGCGCCGGGCATGTACAAGCATTTTGAAGGCAAGGAGGATCTGTTCGCCGCACTGGTGGAACCCGCGGTGTCCGGATTCTGGAGACTGTATGATACCCTCGCGGAGGAGGAGTATGCCGCGATCGATGCGGCGAAGCAAGGGGAAGCTGCGCAGAACGTGTCCTCCACGGAACGGATGCTTAAGTATATCTACTCCAATTACGAGGCGTTTAAACTTGTCGTCTGCTGCTCCGAGGGTACAAAATACGCAGGTTTTGTGCATGAGGCAGCGCAGATGGAGGAAAAGAATACCCAGATGTATTTTGCGCAGGCGAAGGCGAACGGGTTCGTGGTAAAGGAACTGCCGGAGAAGGAAATGCATCTGCTGGTGACGGCCAATGTGAATGCCATTGTGTCCGCGATCGAGCATGATTTTACGGAGGAGGAAGCCATGCATTACGCAAAGACGCTGGAGCTTTTCTTCGCTTCCGGATGGCATGCGGTTTTGGGAATCTAGACCGAACAGGAAACCGGCTGTTTCAGCCGATTTCTTTTTGGAATACAGTTAGCCTATGCTAACCACAAAAAAGGAGGTGCAGCGGATACGCTGCGATAGGGAAATGTTTGTAGAAGTAAAGGATCTGAAGAAGGATTACGGCATCGGCGAGAACATCGTCCACGTGCTGAAGGGCTTGAACTTCCAGCTTGAAAAAGGCGAAATATGCACTGTACTGGGGCCGTCCGGCGCCGGAAAATCGACGCTCCTTAACCTGATCGGAGGTATCGATATACTCACGTCCGGCGAGATCCGTATCAACGGAAAGAAGATCGAGCTGGACGACAAAGACGGACTCCTGGAATACCGGAGAGACCACCTGGGCTTTGTGTTCCAGTTTTACAACCTTATTCCTGACCTGACCGTCAAGGAGAACATTGAAGTCTGCGGTTTCCTCGGAAAGAATTCACTGGATATCCAGAAACTCCTGAAGGACCTGGGCCTTAAGGAACATCAGAATAAGTATCCGAGACAGCTTTCCGGCGGACAACAGCAGAGAACGTCCATCGGAAGAGCGTTGATCAAAGCCCCGACGCTGCTGCTCTGCGACGAACCGACCGGAGCGCTGGATTATGAGACATCGAAAGAAATCCTGGAACTGATCGAAAACGTAAACCGGGAATACAACACAACCATCCTGATCGTAACGCACAACGAAGCGATCAGCCGCATGTCCGACCGCATCATTCACCTGAAGGACGGGCGGATCACCAAAAATGAGAAGAATCCTTCGAAGACTCCTGCCAAAGATCTGGCATGGTAATAAGGGGAAGAGGTGTCATCATGAAAAATGTTCTCAAGAAAAGACTTCCCCGGTTCCTTCGGAAAAACATCGGGATCTACGGGGGCATCGCGTTATTCATCATTCTCATGACCAGTTTGGCAGCCGCCTATGTGGTCGGTAATCAGGGAATCCGTGCCGCTTTCGACGATGCGAAAGAGAACAACCGGTTGGAGGACGGATTCTTTGCTCTTTCCGCTCCGATGGAGGAATCTGAACTCTCCGGCCTTCTGGGCGATTCCATTGAACTCGAATATCAGCCGTATGCAGATCTTTTATCATCCGACGGATCGGAAGTACGCGTGTTTAAAATGCGGCATTCCATCGATATTCCTTTCGTCCTGGAAGGAAGTCTGCCGGACAGTGATACGGAGATCGCACTGGATCGCCTCTACGCCGAGGCTCATGACCTTAAACTCGGCGATCATATCACGGTCGGATCCGCGGAAATGGAAGTTTCCGGCATAATCGGACTTCCCGAGTACATTGTCAGCTTCAAGGAACTGGGGGATCTTCTGGCGGACCGCGAAGTCTTCGGCGTCTCGATCGTCAGTGACGGATTTTTCTCGGGCCTTGATAAAGAGAAGATGACCAGCCAGTACGCGTATAAGTTCAAAAACGAGCTTTCCGGAGAAGAAGTCAATGAGGCAAACAGGGACATCATCAGGAAACTGGGAGACAAAGGCGTACTTACCGACTTCTGCGCCATCGGCGACAACAACAGAGTCAACAACCTGATCTCCAAACTGGAATTGAATATCAATATGTCCACCTATTTCCTTGTCCTCTCGATGGTGATCGTCGCCTTCCTTTTCGCGTTGGTGTCGGTGCATACCTTCGAGGACGAGTGCTCGTTCGTCGGTGTCCTGATCGCCACCGGTTATAAGAAAAAGACCATTCTCCGTCATTACCTGACGATCCCGGTCTTGGTTACGCTGATCTCTACGGGTATCGGACTGTTGCTGGCCTTGACTTTCGTTTATAAGGTGCCGACGCAGAGTGTATATGCCTATTATGTGGTTCCGAAGATGCTCTACACGATCGATCCCGCCAGGATCATTTTCATGGTCGGTTTCCCGCTCTTGGCGGTCATCCTGATCAACCTGATCGTGTTCGGAAGAAAACTGAAACTCACGCCACTTCGTCTGATCCGAAGAGATACGAAAAAAGAGAAGCGCGTAAGGAATGCGAACGAGATGAAAAGCCTCGGGTTCCTCAACCGCTTCCGTGTCCGTACCGTTGTGAGAAGCAAAGGACAGTACATCTCGCTGGTCATCGGTGTTTTCCTTGCCGGGCTCCTCTGCATGTTCGGGCTGGGTATGCGCTCCTCCTTTGACCGATACATCGATACCCTTCCGGATTCGGCGGTGTCCGAGTATCAGTATGTTCTGAAGTCGCCGCTCTTTGATCCGTCGGCTCTTCCTGCGGATGCGGAAAAGGATACGATCAGCACTTACGAAACCGAATATAACGGCAGAATGCTTCCGGTGAATGTTCTGGGCATCTGCAGCGACTCGAAGTATCTGAAGGATATTAACGTGTCCGGTCTTTCGGAAAATGAGATCATCATCTCCGATATCATGGCGGCAAAACTCGGGATTCGGAAAGGCGACACCATTGAGATCGATAACAAACTGACGCTTCACAAATGGAACGCCAAGGTGGCGGAAGTTGTCGATTTTGAACTCGGAGTATACGTGTTTATTTCACAGAAAACATTGAATTCTTATCTCGAAAAAGATGAAGGTTACTATAACACGGTATTTTCCGACAGCGAGATTTCGGGAATCGATGAGCGTTTCGTTTCTGCCGTGGTGACAAAGGAGAAGGTGGCGGACAGTGCCAAGCAGATGAAGACACTTATGGCTTCCCTGATCGTGATGCTCACCGCGGTCGGCATCATTTGCTATGTCATCGTCATGTTCATGCTCACGAAGATGGTCATTGACAAGAATGCGCTGAACATCTCGCTCCTTAAGGTGTTCGGATACCGGAATAAAGAAGTCAACAAACTGTATCTGTCACAGACGCAGTGGATCATTATTCTTTCCGTGATCGTGTTCCTGCCGCTCCAGTATTTCCTCATCGGCAGGATCTGGCCGGGAATGCTCAATTCGATGAGCGGATTCTTCTATTTCCGTGTGACACCGCTTGTTATGGCGACCATCGTTGTGCTCGGCACGGCGACATGCCTGATCACCAACATGATCCATGTCAAGCATGTCCGTAAGATCGATATGACCGAGGCCCTGAAGAATCGGGAATAACGCTGTAAAAAGACTGTGGAACGGATTTCGGGATATGGGTATCATGCGGAAGCGTTCCGCGGATGAACTTAAGGCGGCGGGAAGATTTTTAATGTCTTCCCGCTGTTTTTTCGCGGAAT
>JBGUPV010000093.1:0-6327 GCA_045130455.1 Lachnospiraceae bacterium
GGAACATCATCCCGCCGGTGGAGTATTCGAAGCACCAACAGGAATTCATCCTGCGCATCATCTCTTCGAGTTTCTTCTGATTCTCGGAATCCATCATGTTAAACATCCCCAAGAAACCGTTGCCTATCGGACCGAATTGCGGAAATGAAGGCATGGACTGAGCAACGGAAGGATCGATGTTCCCGGAAGCTCCGCCGGTTCCCTGCGAATTGACAGGCTTATCCTCACTCGCATTTCCCTCCAGTCTGCTCCCGCACTCAGGGCAGAACTTCGGGGTTCCTTCGATTTTATAACCGCATGTCAGACAATACATTTGATACCTCGCTTCAACGTTACCATGATCTCGAAACGGTCTTATTTATATGATCGATCCTGAAAGAAAGACTCTGAGTCTCTACGTATTCCTTGGACGTCGGCTCCAGCGTCTGATAACTCACCGTCATGGAAGAACCTTCGTAGCTTGTCAGTTCAATTTTCTGACTCTTATCGATGCTGTACAATTCGATATTAAATGTGAACACATTATCAGACAGACCGGCAAGCCATAGTGTCGGCTTAGCCGGGATCTCACCTTGCTTTCGGACCGTACGGAGATCGAAATCATCGAGAGAGTCCTTTTCGTCAAAAATGACCTCAAGATAAATGTCGATCGAATATTCGAGATCGGTTACTTCCTGATTTAGGATATCATCAACCGTCACTTCGTAGGGAAGCCCGCAATACTTGATCTCGGTTGCTCTGTTGTCGACCTCACGCGAAGATTGCTCCCCCTTGTCGATGGACGGTACAACGGAAAACACCTGACAGGAATCCGTCTTCACCCGATACGAATTCTTCGGAAAATCCACCAGCATAGTATCCAGAAGCTTTCCGTTTATGATCGAACCGACAGTCTCCATACGCTCATCGCGGATGTACATCTTCCGCTTGCCGAGCGAATACAGGAATTCGTATTTCGTTCCGTCGTCCCTGTACTTACCCTTAACAGCATCAAAATAATGATACTTATCATAGTATGCCTCGAGAGAATCACTGTCCAGAGATGCCGCGGGAATATTGACGGAGAGCCAGTCCGAGACCTCGGTTCTCGCGGTCGTGATCATCTCTTCTTTCAGATCGGACATCTCCTTCGATTCGTCGCTCGGACAGCCTGTCAAGGCAAGCATACAGACACACAGCAAAAAAGCAAGCACCAGGTTTCTTGAAAACTTTTTCATGCGGCACCCCCGTATTCAAGTGATCGTTGTATATCCGGTCTAACACCGTCTCCTCCGTGTGTTCCGACAGAGTCGAAACAAAAAATACATCTCTATTTTACCACAAAACATGTTCAACGTAAACCGTTGTAATATGCGCATTCCGGGAGTATAATGAGGGATGAAAATATCAATGCAGAAATGCATTTTCCATAGGGAGGAATTATGAAAACTATTGCCAGTTTTACGGTTGACCACACCAAACTTCTGCCGGGCGTTTACGTGTCCCGGAAAGACCGCGCCGGCGAGACCATCGTCACCACATTTGACATCCGCATGACGGCCCCGAACCGCGAGCCGGTCATGAACACCGCGGAGATTCACACCATCGAGCATCTCGGCGCAACGTTCCTTCGGAACAACAAGGAATGGGCTGACCGCGTTCTCTACTTCGGACCGATGGGCTGCCGCACCGGCTTCTACCTTCTGCTCGCCGGAGACTATACTTCGCTCGACATTCTTCCTCTGATGCGCGAGTGCTTCTCTTTCATCGCCGAGTATCAGGGTGATATCCCCGGCGCTACCGCCGCAATGTGCGGAAACTATCTTGACCAGAATCTTCCGATGGCCAACATTCTTGCGAAGAAATATCTGGAAAATACGCTGATGCATTTTTCGCAGGAGCATTACACGTACACTGATCTTCCGCAGGCATAAGTGTCAAGGCTGTGTGATCGCAGCTCCCGACAGACAGCAAATGAAACAAAACAAGCGCGATTCCGGTAATTTCCGAAATCGCGCTTTGCTTATATTCTCTGAAAATGATCGATCAGGGCTTGACGACGATCGTAAAGATCTTGCCCTTGACGTAGATCTTCTTCACGATCGTTCCTGTCAGGAACTTCGCCGCATCGGACTCCTGTACTTTCGCAAGTACGCTGTCCTCATCGTCCTCCATCGTGACATTGACCTTGCCGCGGACCTTACCGTTGACCTGAACGGCGATCTCGATCGTGTCCTCCTTGGTCTTGTCCTCATCAAAGGCCGGCCATGCTTCGAAAGCGATCGTTCCCTCGTGTCCGAGTTCGCTCCACAACTCTTCGCCGATGTGCGGGCAGATGCAGGAAAGCATCTTCACAAGGCCTTCCGCATACGCCTTTGTGCAGCGTCCTTCCTTGTAGCATGCATTCACGAAGATCATCATCTGGCTGATCGCCGTATTGAACGCAAGCTTCTCGAAGTCACTCGTAACTTTCTTGACGGTCTGATGGTACACCTTCTCCAGCGACGGGATCTCCTCATCCGTGAGATTTTCCGGATTCGCTACGAAGTTCCATACGCGGTTGAGGAACTTGCGGGCACCCTCAACACCGGAGTTGCTCCAAGGCTTGCTGACCTCAAGCGGTCCCATGAACATCAGGTAAAGGCGGAGCGTATCCGCGCCGTAATCGCGAACGATATCGCTCGGGTTCACGACAAACTCGGGGAAACGCTTGCCCATCTTGATGCCGTTTGCGCCGAGGATCATGCCCTGATGAACGAGTTTCTTGAACGGTTCCTTGGTCGGCGCGATGCCCTTGTCGTAGAGGAAACGGTTCCAGATACGGCTGTACATCAGGTGACCTACCGCATGCTCCGGTCCGCCGATGTAAAGGTCAACCGGCATCCAATGCTTCAAAAGCTCGGGATCCGCCAGCTGCTTATCATTGTCGGGATCGATATATCGAAGGAAATACCAGCTCGAACCTGCGGAACCGGGCATCGTAGATGTCTCTCTCTTGCCCTTCACGCCGTTGTGATCGTACTGCTTCCACTCGGTCGCATTTTCCAAAGGCGCCTGTCCGTTCTTGCCCTTGTAATCGTCAAGTTCAGGCAGAACCAAAGGCAGCTCTTCGTCGTCAAGCACGTGAATCTTGCCGTCCTCGGTGTGAACCACAGGAACAGGTTCGCCCCAGTATCTCTGGCGCGCAAAGATCCACTCGCGGAAATGATAGTTCACGGTTCTCTTGGCAACGCCCATCTTCTCGAGTTTCGCGGTGATGGCCTCCTTGGCCTCCTCCACGGTAAGACCGGTAAACTCCTTGGAATTGATCAGACGATATCCCTTACCGAGATATTCGCCCTTCTCAAACGCATGCTCACTCACATCCACGTGGCCGAGTTTCTCGTCGCCGTCGATAACCTGGATCATATCGATGTTGTGCGCGACCGCATACTCAAAGTCACGCTGATCATGGGACGGAACCGCCATGACGGCACCGGTACCGTAGCTTGCAAGTACGAAGTCACCGATGAACATGCGCACTTCTCTGCCGTTTACGGGGTTGATACACGACACGCCCTTCAGTTCGCAGCCGGACTTCGTCTTGTTGAGCTCGGTGCGGTCCATATCATTTTTCTTCAATGTTTCCGCAATATAAGCGTCCACTTCCTCGCGGTTCTCAACACGGTCAAGCAAAGTTTTTACGATGTCTCCGTCCGGAGCCAGAACCATGAACGTGATACCGTAGATGGTCTCGATACAGGTCGTGAAGATGGAGAACTCACCGCCGCCGACGATGTCGAATTTGACCTCGACACCGGTGGAACGTCCGATCCAGTTCTGCTGCATCAGCTTCGTGGACTCCGGCCAGTCGAGCGTCTCAAGTCCTTCCAGCAACTGCTCGGCAAATGCGGGCTGGTCGATGACCCACTGCTTCATGTTCTTGCGCACGACAGGATAACCGCCGCGCTCGCTCTTGCCGTCAATGACCTCATCGTTCGAAAGCACCGTTCCGAGCTCCTCACACCAGTTGACCGGCATGTCGATATACTTGGCATAACCTGCCAGATAGAGCTGCTTGAAGATCCACTGCGTCCACTTGTAGTACTTCGGATCCGAGGTCGCCACCATCTTCGACCAGTCATAGTCAAAGCCCAGCTCCTTCAGCTGCTTACCGAAGGTGCGGATATTTTCCTGCGTAAAACCGTTCGGATGATGTCCCGTGGTCACGGCATACTGCTCCGCCGGAAGGCCGAAAGAATCGTACCCCATGGGATGCAGCACGTTGTAGCCCTGCATGCGCTTCATGCGCGACATGATATCGGTCGCGGTATAGCCCTCGGGATGACCCGCGTGAAGGCCGACACCCGACGGATACGGAAACATGTCAAGCACGTAGTATTTGGGCTTGCTGAAATCCCACACATCGGTGTGGAACGTGTCATGCTCCTGCCAGTATTTCTGCCATTTCGGCTCAATGGTACCGGGTTCGTAGTTCTTCATAACCAGCTCCTTCCCCGCACGGCCCGAAGACCGCCGGCTTCTATGGTATTTCATAGGTATTTACGAAAAATATAGGACATAATTTATCACCGTCTTCCGGAATTGTCAACCGCAATTCCCGGAAAGCGTAGATTTCTCGGAAAATGAGTCCTCACATGCCGGGATCATTTTCCGAAAACGGCGCCGTTGATGTCCTCGCGCATGTCGATGACCGCCTGACGGGAAGCATCTGCGAAATTCTCCGGCGAGAAGCGCTCGCTGTATTTTGCCTGCTTGTACGCCGCAATGATACCGCGGGACGAGTTGACGATCGCACCGAGGCCGTCCTTATTGAAGTACGGCTTGAGCCCGTCCGCCGTGCCGCCCTGCGCACCGTAGCCGGGCACGAGGATGTACGCCTTCGGCATGATCTTGCGAAGGATCTTGCCCATCTCAGGGTATGTCGCACCGACGACGCAGCCCACATTGCTGTAGTCGCCGTCCATGCTCATCTCGCCCCACTCGGCAACCTTCTCACCGACCCACTCATAGAGCGGTCTGCCGTCGATCACGCGGTCCTGGAACTCGCCGCTCGACGGGTTGGATGTCTTGACCAGAAGGAAAATGCCGCGGTCATCACTGTTGCATACCTCGAGGAACGGCTTCACGCCGTCAGAGCCGAGGTACGGATTGACGGTCGCAAAATCCTCGTCAAACGACGCATAACTCTTACTTCCGACCGTTGTCTTTCCGAGATGAGCGACTGCGTATGCCGCAGACGTTGAACCGATATCGCCGCGCTTCACATCGCCGATCACGAGAAGTCCCTTGCTGTGGCAATAATCAACGGTCTTCTGAAACGCCACAAGACCCGGGATCCCGAACTGCTCATACATCGCGATCTGCGGCTTCACGCAGGGGATCAGGTCGGATGTCGCGTCGACGATCGCCTTATTGTACTGCCATACAGCCTCCGCCGCCCCCTCGAGAGTCTCTCCGTATTGCTCGAAAGCAGCCTTCGTAATGTACTCCGGAATGTACGAAAGCATCGGGTCGAGTCCCACCACGATCGGTGCGTTTGTCTTCTGAATCCTGTCAATCAATTTGCTGATCATTTTTCGTTTCCTCGTTCTTCCTGTTTTCTGTCTTACTGAGTGTGTCGGCAATCCTGTCCAATTTCTTTTCAATTCCCGCAAGTTTAATACCGACAAAGAATAAAAGCCCCGCTACAATAAACATCAGAAAATTCAGTAGATCCATTTTGCTGCCCCCGCCGCTATTTCAGAAAACCCTTCTCCCGTCAACAAATGTCGCGAGCACCTTGCCGTAGACCCTTCGGCCGTCGAACGGTGTGTTCCTGCCCTTGCTCTTGAAGTACTCGGCTTCGATCCGCGTCTCCTCCGTTGTAACCACCGCGATATCCGCGGGTGCACCCGGCGTGAGCGTTCCGCCCGTGTGACCGATGATCTTCGAAGGGTTCGTACTCATCAGCCGAACCAGCGTCGGCAGATCGATGTAACCGCCCTTTACAAGAGTCGTGTACGAGAGTGCAAATGCCGTCTCCGATCCGACGATACCGAACGGTGCCTTGGCAAATCCGCGGCTCTTCTCCTCCGCCGTATGGGGCGCATGATCGGTGGATATACAATCGAAAACACCGTCCGCGATCGCTTTGCGGAGCGCTTCCATATCCGCGCGGCTCCGAAGCGGCGGATTCATCTTGAAATTCGCGTCATCCTCTGTGATCTCGTCATCGCACATTGCAAAATGATGTGGGCAAACCTCACCGCTCACCGGATACCCGGCTTCCTTTGCAGCCTTCAAAAGCGAGGCGCTGAACGCCGTGGAACAATGGCACAGATGCATCTGACACCCGGTTTCTCCTGC
>JBGUPV010000094.1:0-2658 GCA_045130455.1 Lachnospiraceae bacterium
CTTCGACGAGATTGGAACTCTGATCGGCGGAAGGGACCACTCCACGGTTCATTACGCATACAATAAAGTGCTCGAGGACATCAAAAAAGACGAGGCCGTTGCTTCCGTAATAAAGATCCTGAGAGCCAAGATCGATCCGCAGGACGGCTGATCTGTGGATAACCGTACAAAACATGTTGATAAACCGCATATATTTGTTGACAACCATGTAGTTTCCGGTCGATGACCGCGTGGACATCGTGTTTATAACCGCTCTGTTATCCACGGCAATTCACAAAGGAAAATACTGACGGGAAGGATTTATTTTCCGGCTTCCCTAAAAGCGGAAAATGATCCGAAAGATCAACAACATTATCCGAAGTTTTCTCACGTTGCTATCGAAACCGCAATCCCATGGATTCATCGGGTCTGACGCGGCTTATCCACATTTCCACAGCCCCTATTACTGTTACTGTAAATATCTATATTCTTTTCTTCTTCCGGCGTTTCGTCCGGAAATGACAAAATTACACGGAAAGGATGTTCAACACTTATGGAAATCATTTGCGAACAATCTGTTCTTCTGAACGCCATCAATACCGCATTGAAGGCAATCTCTTCCAAGACTTCGTATCCGATCCTCGAATGTCTCTTCTTCGAGACCGAGGGCAATGATATCTACATTACCGCGAACGACGGTGAGTTCTGTATCGTAACCAAGGTTTCCGGCACGATCAACCGTCCCGGCAAGATCGCGCTCAACGCGCGAATGCTCTCTGATCTGGTGCGCAAGCTTCCGAAGGATGACATCGTGATCTCGACGGACGAGAACTTCCAGACGTCCATCACCTGCGGCAAGGCGAAGTTTGCGCTTCGCGGCCTGTCAGGGGAGGATTTTCCGAAGCCCTCGCCGTACGACAACAGCAATCCGGTGAAGATCTCCCAGTTCACGCTCAAGGAGATCATCCGCCAGACGATCTTCGCGATCTCGGACAACGAGACCAACCGCATCATGACCGGCGAGTACTTTGAGATTGACGGCAACCGTCTTCGTGTGACGGCTCTCGACGGCTACCGCGTAGCGATCCGCAATGTGGAGCTTCGCGGCAGCTACGATAAGACCAGCGTGATCGTTCCGGGCAAGACCCTCGGCGAGATCGGCAAGATCCTCGGCGGCGACACGGACAAGGATGTCAACATCTGCTTCGACGAGAGAAGTATCATCTTTGAATTTGACGATACGGTAGTTTACTCCCGTCTGATCGACGGCCGCTACTACACGATCGATTCCATGATCAACGCGGACTGCGATACGAAAGTCACGGTCAACAAGCGCGAGCTCGTGGACTGTGTGGACAGAGCAAGTCTTTTTGTGAAAGAAACCGAGAAAAAGCCAATCGTTGTGGATATCAAGGAGGAATACATATCCATCTCCATCAACTCGCTGGTCGGCAGCATGGATGAAGATCTCTTCGCGGAGAAGGACGGCAACGATATGCGTGTCGGCTTCACGCCGAAGTTCATGCTGGATATCCTTCGCGTCATCGATGATGATACGGTAACCCTGTATCTCAGCACGCCGAAGAATCCCTGCTTCCTTCGCGCGGCCGACAATTCCTACATCTACATGCTGCTGCCGGTAAACATCGGCTCGCATTGATCGGAGGAAAATATGACGGAAGTTTTTATTCGTGATGAATTTATCAAGCTCGGTCAGGCGATGAAGCTTGCCGGAGCGGTCGAGTCCGGCGCGGAAGCCAAGGAAGTGATCACGGAAGGCAAAGTGAAGGTCAACGGTGAGACGGACACACGGCGCGGGCGCAAGCTGGTTCCCGGCGATACGTTCGTCTACGAGGGCAAAGAATACGGAATCGCCCGCAGGTAAGGATACATACGATGCAGATCAAAAGTATTCAACTGCAGAATTTTCGAAATTACGAGTCGCTCAGCATGGATTTTTCCGGAGGTGTCAATCTGCTCTACGGGGACAACGCCCAGGGAAAGACCAATCTTCTGGAAGCTGTCTTTCTGGCGGCTACCACGAAATCGCTTCGCGGTTCCAAAGACCGTGAGATCATCCGGCTCGGCTGCGGGGAGGCACACATCGGTGCTTCCGTTGTGAGCCATGATTTTCCGCACCGTGTCGATATCCATCTGAGGAAAAATAAAGTCAAAGGCGTGGCGATCGACGGCGTGCCGATCCGGCGCAGCACCGAACTGCTCGGTCTGATCCATGTGATCGCCTTCTGCCCCGACGACCTCTCGATGATGAAGAACGGCCCGTCGGAACGACGCCGGTTTCTCGATATGGAACTTTGCCAGATGGACCGCGTCTACTGCAGCAATCTGGCAAATTATAATAAAGTCCTCGCGCAGCGCAACAACCTGCTGAAGCAGATTGGGGGAGACATGTCCTTAAAGGACACGGTGAGTGTGTGGGACGATCAGCTCGCAAGATACGGAAGTGAGATCATTCGCAGGAGACGCGCTTTTGTCGCGGATCTCGCGCCGGTGGTCGCGAAGAAGCATGAGCTTCTCTCTGGCGGCAAGGAACAGTTGGAGATCCGGTATGCGGCGGACGTCAACGAGGACGATCTTGCGGACAAGCTCGCGGAGAGCCTGTCCCATGACCTTTTCCTGCGCGCGACCGGCAACGGACCGCACAGGGACGACGTGGAA
>JBGUPV010000095.1:0-5200 GCA_045130455.1 Lachnospiraceae bacterium
TCTATGCTCGTGATGATCCCCTCGAAGGAACGGTAATACGGATTATCCGGCTCCTCCGAAAGCAGCGTCTGGCGAAGCATCATTAACTCCTGCGCAGTCTCCTCGCAAAGCGGCTCGTTCGTAAGGATCAGAATATCGATATCACTCCACCCGGGTCGGAAATCATCGAGGACAACGCTCCCATACAGCCAGACGCTGTGGACATTTCCCCCGGTGATCGCAACGACCCGCTTGATCACATTGTCGATCTCTCTTTGCATGTCTGAATTGTCTCCGTAGTTAATACCACTCAGCAGGCCTTCATACACAGAAAAAACGGTCTCAGAAGTTCATACCGTTCCAGCCCCAGTCCGCCGTCGCCGAGTATTTGACGTAAATGCGGTCCGGCGCGATTCCCAGAACATCCCCGAAAATCCTCGTGATCTCCGCGGTCAATCCGGAAAATGCCGCTCCGTCGGGCTCACCGAACACGCTTACCGAGACAAATGCGGTTGGCTGACTGTTGTCGCCTCGGAAGTACAGATGGTAGTTGTCCTCAAAGCCTGTCATGAGCCACGTCTCACTCTTCCCCGGAAGCAGCGCGATCGCTCTGCCGAGCCGAGTCTTAAGCTCTCTCTCCTGCTCCTCAGTAACTTTGATGCTGATCTTTGAATCGATAAACGGCATAATTGTTTTCCTCCTCCGTTGACCGGAACAATTCTGACTGTTACAATTTCCGCTCACAACACAGGAAATCGTGCTCAGATTCTCTTCTGATACCACAGAAGATCATACCATCTGTCAAACTTTTTTCCAACCGCAAACATATGCGCGACTTCGGTATACCCCTGATTCAGATGAAATTTGCAGCTGTCATGCGTCAGGTATTCATCCTCATTTTCCGCATACGCCACGCCCGCAAGCAGATTCACGATCCCCTGCTCCTTCAGTCTCCGCTCAAGCTCACGGTACAGAAGCGAACCGATCCCGCGCCGGCGGTACGCTTTGTCCAGATAGATCGACGTCATCGCCGTCCAGTCATAGGCCTCCCGCGGACTGTACTCGCTCGCATAGACGTAGCCTGCAACCTTACCGTCGATCTCGCACACCAGGTACGGGTACTTGGCCGTGTACTCCGCGATCCTTCGGCGAAACTCTTCGACCGTCGGGACTTTATATTCAAACGAAACCGCCGTCTCCAAAATGTAGGGGGCGTAGATCTCCACAAGCCGCGGCGCGTCCTCCGGTCTGACTTCTCTTATTATGAATTTATTATTCACTGCTTCCATCTCTGACAGTCTCTTTCCTGCATAAAAAATTCCACGCTTCACAGCCCGGGTTTTTCCAAGGTTATCGCATTCGATGCGACTTGTCAAGAAAGGCGGGCGTGAAAAAGCGACGAATTGTCTGTTCGCCGCTTTTCACCCACCCGGTGTTTTGTCAGCCGGGCCCTCTATATGATACTTCCTCAAACAATTTTACACGGTTTTCTTCAACCGCTTTCTTCCGGCCGTAAACCGGTCAAAGCAGGCCAGAACGCCGGGCAATACGAACAAGATCAGAAGGATCGCGCTGGCCGCTCCGATGGAGATCGTCCGGCAGATCTGCTCAACCGTCGGCTCACCGAAACACTGTCCGAAGATTGCCGTCACGATCACGATGATCAGTCCGGATGTCAGAATTGTGTGTATGGAACCGGCGTACGCCTTTTTCAACGCCTCCGCGGTATCGGCACTCTTTCGCGCTTCACGGTAGTAATTGCTGAACAGGATGCCGTAATCGATCATCGATCCCATGAGGATACACTGGACGATCAACAGCGCAAGATAGTTGATGCTGTAGCCCTGGAAACCGATGACCGTGATCGTGATATACACGCCGCACTGCACCAGCAGCACCAGAACGACCGGCACCAGCGGCGAGCGGAACGTGATCAGCACGACAAGGAAAATGGCGATCGCCGTGAGCAGCGTGATCGTCAACAGCTCTTTGTCGAAGGAACGGCTCATCTCATAGTTCATGGCCGACGAACCGATCATGTAGTATTTTCCGACGTTGTCCCCGCAGCGCTCGTTGATCGCTTCGTAAAATACGTCCGTCTCCGGTCCTTCTGCCGGAATTGTCACGGTGAGGATCAGTCTCGAATAATTCGGTCCCTTTAATTGTTTGACACCTTCATTCAGATCCTGCGCCGACCGCCGGATATCCTCGACCATCTCATCGTCCAACATTGTTTTAAAGACTTCATCATGGATCAGCGTGTCGTTCAGATAGTTCATCAACTCCGTGATGGACATGGTTCCCGTATCGGTCGTCGGCAGATTCGCGTCATGGTACAGATACATGAACGTCATCGCCTCCTCGGTGAAGCCGTCCGTCATTCCGGCGAAGATTTCCGTCATCTCCGCGACAGAGCGCTCCTGCGGCGACGAGAGCAGAGGGAACAGCTGCGCGAAATCTTCCGGATTGATATCTTCCAGGTACGGTGCGAACAGCGGGTCGGTCATCACGTCCGCCGTGAGGAAACCCACGAACTCGCCCACGGTAAGTTTCCCCGGCTCTCCTCCGCGGTATCTGTAATACAGCAGATTGAACATCTTCTCTGTCGGTATGATGTCCCGCTTGTTGCCGTCCATGTTTTCGGAGAGTTCGTTGATCGCATCCACCATCTCCGCCGAATTGTGTTGTGCATTTAACGTATTGGAATAGTTTGTCGCATTCTTTACGCTGTCCCATTGCTCCATTTCCGAAGCGAACTCCGTCATCTTCGCGTCATCCCGGTTGTCATAGAGCAGGACCACCGTCTCGTCCTTGGGGAACACCTTCGCAACCGCGTCGTTGCTGATCGTAGCGTAACTGATGGTCGTCCGCTTCTGCAGGATGAGCGCCCCGGCAAACAGGACGACAAAAAGAACGGCAAATACCACGCGGTACCTGTTACAAAACTTTGCCAGACCGCCGGTCGGGATCTTCGGTGACGGCTTCTTTGTCTTCTCCAGCAGCGCTGAAAATGAAAGGAGCAATCCCGGCAAGACAAGGAACACGCAGACCACACTCAGGAACACGCCCTTGGCGAGCACCACGCCCATATCAAAACCGATCTTAAAGCTCATGAAGACAAGCGCCAGAAGTCCCACCACCGTGGTGAGCGAACTGCCGGCGATCGAGGAAAATGCGCCCTCCACGGCAGACTTCATCGCCGACGTTCTGTCGGTCGTCTTCGTCAGTTCCTGACGGTACCGGTTCGCCAGGATGATGGAGTAGTCCATAGAGAGCACAAGCTGCAGCATGGCTGTCACGGAAAATGTCGTCTCCGCGATCTCCCCCATCACGATATTGGTTCCCAGATTGATCACGATGGCGATCCCTATGGTAAACAGAAACAGGAATGGCTCGACCCAGGAATTGCACATGATGATCAGAATTATCGTAAGTATCAGAACAACTCCGACAAGGACAAATGTCGGAATATTCGGGTGATCCCCGCTGTCATCCGTAAACTCCATCCCGTTGTCCACGAAATCCGAGGGGAGCTTCTTCTCAATGGAGCGCTTCTCGGCACTCTCGTAATCGTAATCCGTGTGAAGGACATACTTGACACAGTCGTCTTTGTTGTAAGCCTCGTCATCCGGCTTATAATCCACTTTCGTGACGTACTCGATGTCGGAGAGTTTCTCCTTCATCTCGAGTTTCTGCTCCCCGGTCAGTCCCCGGAACATCACGCGGATGGTGTAATCCTCATCCGCTGCCGGGAACTCCTCTTCCATGATGTCCATGCCGATCTTCATCGGGGAGTCGTCCGCCAGATACTTGGTCATGTCGGTGTTGATCCCCACCTTCGGGATCAGGAGCGCGCAGACTATGACCGCGATCATCACCGCGGCAAAAATGTTCTTTCTCTGCTCGACGATGAAATTTGCTGTTTTTTTCAATTCGATTCACCTCTTGACAAATTACTGCCTGCGAAATAGTATGATAACAATTCAACGAAGAAAATCAACAGACTGTTTACTTCGTTATGTTTACTGTTTTACAAATCACAGTGTAATCGTCGCGAACTCAACACTTTTGCCGAATTTGTCGAGGTATGAATCATGGAGAACCAACGGATCCGCGTGACCAAACGAATGCTGAAGGAAGCGCTTGTGAAACTGCTGGAGAACAAGCCGATCGAGAAAGTGACCGTGTACGAGATCTGCCAGACGGCGGAGATCAACCGAACCACATTTTACAAATACTACGGAAGTCCTTTTGACCTGATCAAGGACATTCAGGCGGACTTTCTTCACGAGCTTGAAGTCAACCTGCAGGAAAAGGAGAATCTTTTCAGTCTGCAGAATATTCTGACATATATCGACACACACAGAGACGCCTGCCGTGTTCTGCTGACCTCGGACTCCTTCAACGATTTCCTCGAGGAAGTCTTCTCCCTCTCTCCCATCACCCGGCAGATTGAGGAGCGCATTGCTCCGAAACAGTCCGAGGTCGTTCGAAAGTACGCCAAGGAGTTCGTGATCTACGGCTCCTACTCGATCATCCGCAAATGGGTCCTCTCCGACAAGCCGGAACCGCCGGAGGACATCGCAAGGATCGTGATCGATCTCGCATACCGCATCTAGACACAAAGAAAGCGCAGGCCTTTGCAGCCTGCGCTGTTTCATTTCATAACATCAAAAGTATCAGATTACCACCCAGTGTTTTCGCTTGCTGTCATATCCGACCGTACAAGGCCGTCCGGCATACTCGTTAATGTTGACATTATTGCAGTCGAAAAAGCGCTGAGACTTCACGGTCATCTTCTGACCGTCCTTGACGACCTCAAACACCAGATTAAACCTATGCCGCATGAAGTCTCCCACTCGCGGGACAACCTTCTGAACGTCTGTCAGCAACACATTGTTGTAATATCTGGACTGAAAGAAGCCGTAGATCAAATACCCGGCAAAGAACAACGGCAGGAGCAACAGCCAAAACGCATAAAACCATTCCGAAACAAACATATCCACCACCGAGACGCCTTCCGGAAGAGTCTTCCAAAGAAGGATCGCAAACACGACCGCCAAGCCGAAAACCACACAGAATAATGCCAGAACAAGCCCCCGGTTATTACGATAATATCTGGTTGCCGAGTTAGGCCCCATATACGTGGAGCGCATTTCCATAATACGATTGCCCCTTTCAAAATATGCAAACATTTTCCGCAGCCCCTCGCTGCTTGAAC
>JBGUPV010000096.1:0-2300 GCA_045130455.1 Lachnospiraceae bacterium
GTTTTCAACGGCGCTGATCCGTCGCAGGGGCAATACGTAGTAAATGCATATCGGCTTGTTGAAAACGAACGAGAGAAGATTTTTGGCACGACATGGCATGGACTCGAGGGGCAAAATGTCATTAAACTTGATTCAATAATATCCGAGAACTTGTTAAAAGCAGATGGAGATTATGTATTTACGATACAAGCGCAAGGAGATCGTAAAGAGTATTCAAACGGTGTCGAGGTTGAGTCTGATGTATTTCATTATATTAAACCCGATGCCGCACTCGCCGCACCGATCAATGTGCACTGGAACTGGCAGACAGCGGAATGTGAGTTCATCGAAAGCGATGAATTCAACCAATACGCTTATGGCGTCCGCACCGTCTTCCTATATGCGGAAAACGAGGAAGATGAACCGAGGGAAGTCGGCGCTTCTTGGAGTAGATCTATACACAATACTGAACGTATATACGACAGTGCTTTACGGAATGGCGAAGGATATTATTATGCAAAAATGTCTATATTCAGCCGCGACATTACGGTCATAACAGGCAGCGAATATTCGGAATTAAGCCCTGCCTACTACTATACTCCCCGCGAGGTCTCGGAAGAGCTGAATGACATTCTCACCGATGCCGCAGCCGGATCGAGCCCCGGTTCGATCCGCGAATCCGTGACGAATATTGGAAGACAGAAGCTACATGAAGCCATGGTTGCGGATAACGATGACACGGGCGTCGTCCAGCAGCTCCAGCAGCTCGAGGAAGCGACCGGCGCCACGATGACGGTGGACGTTGCCGAGGGCGTCAACGACGACTTCGACGAGAGCCTTGTGACCGTCGTCGGCGCCCTGCTGAACCCCCTCGCGCAGAACGACGTGACGCTGAACATCACCAAGCCGAAGACGAACGACGTGATCCCGGAGCTCTACAACAGCGCGATCGCCGTGCGCTTCGGCATGGATCTGGACGGCCTCTACAACACCTCGTATCTCGAAGTCCCGGTCAAGATCACCCTGCCGATCCCGGAGAGCATCAACCCCTCCTTCCTGAAGATCCTGCATTATCCGGCAAATGCCGATCCCACAGTCGCGCTGCAGCCTCAGGAAGTCCTTCTGCCGAATGTTTTTGAGAAAGACGGCCAGTGGTACGCCAGCTTCGTTCTCGATCATTTCAGCGATTTCGTTATGACGGAAGAAATTCCGGAAGCGCCGGTAGTTTCCGATGGTGATGGTCTTTGGGTCGGTGATTTGAAGGTCACTGACGAGAATCGTTCCGGCGACGGCTGGGCATATGATCCGGATACCATCACCCTGATTCTGAACGGACCCAGTATTCAGACTACGCACAACGGTGCGCTGATCTTTGCGAAGGGCATCGATCTGACGATTTCGGTCGAAGGTGATACCGTTCTGGCATCGGACAGCGATGACTGTTCCATAGCAATCGGAGTCCAGAGCAGTCAGATTGCACTCCGTCAGGTAAGTGCGAATGCCGGCGGAAAAGGAGGAAACCTCACGATCATCGTTGCCGACGACGCGAAGCTGACCTTAAAAGCCAGAGATAGCGGTGTATACGCACAGGAGTCGCTCAAGTTAAACGGCGGTGAGATAGAGGCTGACGGCAGCTATGCAGGCCTCTATACTGGGAATGGAGATATCATCATAGAAGGCGGTACGGTTACTGCAACAAGTCCGAATAATTACGGCGTTTGGGCCAATAATGGAAACATTTTCATCAAGGGGGGCATATTGACAGCAAAGGGCAGTATTGTCGGAGTTTTGTCCTCGAATGGGAATATTACAATTGAGGATGGCACTAAAAGAGTAACGGCCACAGGTGCAACATCAGCGATCAACACACCTGTCGGAACCATAACCGTTGGTGATCGGTTGAAGTTCTCCATTCCATCGAACGGCACACTCGGTAACGATAAGCACAATGTTTATGGTGATCAGGGTACGTTTAAAGCTGGCATGGCTGAGATTATACCTCTATCAATCCCCGGCGACGTGAACGCTGACGGCAAGGTCGATGCGACCGACCGCATGATCCTCGCGCGCTTCCTCGCCGGCTGGGAAGGCTATGATGCGAAGATCAAGAACATGGAGGCCGCGGATCTCAACGGCAACAAGGAAGTCGATGCTGCGGACCGCATGATCCTCGCCCGTTATCTCGCCGGTTGGACCGGATACGACCAGTATTTCAAATAAACGCCTCTGCGCGGCAAACACCCCCGCTCCTGTATTCACAGGCCCAGCGGGGGTGTTTCTGCGTTTGTTGTGACTTACGCCTTGTGCACCTTCACAAACGC
>JBGUPV010000097.1:0-5791 GCA_045130455.1 Lachnospiraceae bacterium
AGCGCCGGAATCATCGAGTCGAGATCCTCGGGCATGAAGGGAACCTACGTACGCATCGTGAATCCGTATTTCCTCGACATCCTCGAGGATTACGGCAGCAAGGATATCTGAGACACGGCGGCTCATTTTCCGACGAAACAAGTGATTTCGGCGGAGGAGGGGCCGCTTTTTTGCGGGATTTTTCCGCGAAACGCCGCGGTTCTCCGGAAAATGGCGGAAATCCCCGAAAAAACACGAAAAAACACGTATTTTTCGGGAAAAATCGCTTGCATCGTTGAAAGTCCTGTGCTATACTGCCAAAGTCACTAATCACGCGCTGCTGACGGAAGGCCGGTTCCCTGCGGGGTTTGCCTTTTAGGGGCGGTGCGGAAGAAACAAACCAAACGGAGGTATATAACATGAGTGTTATATCGATGAAGCAGCTTCTGGAAGCCGGCGTACATTTCGGCCACCAGACAAGAAGATGGAACCCTAAGATGGCTCCTTACATCTATACCGAGAGAAACGGTATCTACATTATCGACCTTCAGAAGTCGGTAGGCAAGGTTGACGAGGCTTATGCCGCAGTCAAGAAGATCGTTACCGACGGAGGCAAGATCCTCTTCGTAGGTACGAAGAAGCAGGCGCAGGATTCCATTAAGAGCGAGGCAGAGCGTTGCGGCATGTACTATGTTAACGAGCGTTGGCTCGGCGGTATGCTGACGAACTTCAAGACGATCCGCACGCGTATCGCAAGACTTAAGAACATTGAGACGATGGCTACCGACGGAACCTTTGATGTGCTCCCGAAGAAGGAAGTTATCGGCATTAAGAAGGAGTGGGAGAAGCTCGAGAAGAACCTCGGCGGCATCAAGGAGATGACTTCCGTTCCGGACGCAATCTTCGTTGTTGATCCGAAGAAGGAGCGTATCTGTGTTCAGGAGGCTCATTCCCTCGGTATCCCGTTGATCGGTATCGCCGACACGAACTGCGATCCCGATGAGCTCGACTATGTCATCCCCGGCAACGACGACGCGATCCGCGCCGTAAAGTTGATCGTAGGCAAGATGGCAGACGCAGTCATCGAGGCTAACCAGGGCGAGGAGCTCGTGGACAATTCCGCAGACGAGGCAGCTGAGACGGAAGAGGCTGTTTCCGAGCAGTAATAAACAGGGTGTGATCCCGGATAGGAGAAACAGATATGGCTACTATTACAGCAAGCATGGTTAAGGATCTCCGTGAGGCGACCGGCGCAGGCATGATGGACTGCAAGAAGGCCCTTACCGAGACTGACGGCGATATGGACAAGGCAGTCGTATGGCTCCGTGAGAACGGTCTTGCCAAGGCTGCAAAGAAGGAGAGCAGAATTGCCGCAGAGGGTATCTGCGAGGCATATGTGACCGAGGATAACAAGACGGCTGCGGTTGTCGAGGTTAACTCGGAGACGGACTTTGTTGCAAAGAACGAGAAGTTCCGCGAGTTCGTTGCTAAGGTTGCAAAGCAGGCAGCTGCAAGCGATGCGGCTTGCATCGATTGCTTCCTTGCTGAGCCTTGGTGCGAGGATGCTTCCATCTCGATCAAGGAGGCTCTTGCGAACCTTGTTGCGGTTATCGGCGAGAAGCTTTCCATTCGTCGTTTTGAGAAGATCACCGCTGAGGACGGCTTTGTAGTAAGCTACATCCACAACGGCGGCAAGCTCGGTATCCTTGTTCAGATGAAGGGCGAGGCTAACGATGCTACGATCGAGTGTGCAAAGAACGTTGCAATGCAGGTTTGCGCTATGAAGCCCGCATATGTACGCAAGGAAGAGATCTCCGCAGATTTCATTGCTTCCGAGACTGAGATCATCACGAAGGAAGCTCTGAAGGAGAATGCAGAGAGCGCTAAGCCGAAGCCGGAGAACATCGTCATCGAGCGTATCGTTCCGGGCCGTCTTGACAAGGAGCTCAAGGAGATCTGCCTTGTTGACCAGATTTATGTTAAGGATCAGGAGAAGAAGGTTGCGGCTTATGTTGCAAGCGTTTCCAAGGATCTTGATATCGTGAAGTTCGTTCGCTTCGAGACCGGTGAGGGTATGGAGAAGAGAGAAGAGAACTTCGCTGAGGAAGTTGCTAAGCAGATGGGTCAGTAATCGAACGAAAACGATCGATTCGGCGGGCATCCGGTTTCGGGTGCCCGTTTTTTGTGCGGAAAATCTGCTGAAAACCACGAAAAACACACGGAAAATGCGCATTTTCGCAGTTTTTATTGTGCAAGTTTACCATGGTCTTTTTTGGTAAATATTGTATCGAAAAACACAAATTCGATGTCGTAAATTGTCGGTTTTTGACGGAAAATGACGCGTTTTTAGGCAATTATCGTGACCAAACTGTGAACTCGCGCTTGTATTTTTGTGCACATTGTGATACCATGGCGATGTTGGCTGGATTGAGCGCATCAATCCGCAAAACATACGCGGCAGAAGCCGCGCAAAAAAGTATAAGGAGTGTTCATCATGAAGAAAGTAACGAAGATCCTTTCTCTCGTTCTTGTCCTCGCAATGGTGATCGGCTGCATGGCCGCTTGCGGTGACAAGAAGAACGCAAGCTCGGCTACCGGCAAGATCGCGGTTAAGACGAGCTTCGGCGATCAGGGCAAAGTCCTGAACATCTACTGCTGGAACGAAGAGTTCAAGCAGCGTCTCGAGGCGCTGTATCCCGGTTACCAGACGACTTCCGACGGTAACGGAACGATCGGCGACGTAAAGGTTGTTTGGAACATCACCCCGAGTGATGACGGTGCATACCAGAAGGCACTTGACAACGCACTGAAGAATCAGTCGAGCGCAAGCGCTGAGAACAAGGTTGACCTGTTCCTGATCGAGGCTGACTATGCTGTTAAGTATGTTGAGCCCGGTGTATCCGCAGCGGTTGCCGAAGTCGGTATCGATGCAGAGAAGGATTTCAAGAACCAGTACAAGTACACCCAGGATATCGTAACCGATTCCAAGGGTAATGTTAAGGGTACGTCCTGGCAGGGATGTCCTGCAGCGTTGATCTACAGAACGGATATCGCCGAGAAGGTTCTCGGTTCCTCCGATGTTGATACGGTACAGGCAGCTGTTAAGGATTGGGCTACGTTCGAGGCTACTGCGGCTAAGATGAAGGAAGCAGGCTACAAGATGGTAGCAGGTTTCGATGATACGTACCGCGTATTCTCCAACAACGTTTCTTCCGCTTGGGTCAGCGGCAAAGATCTCAAGATCGACGCTAGACTTTGGGAGTGGGTTGACCAGACCAAGAAGTTTACGGACAACGGCTACAACGTTAAGGATTCCCTTTGGGGCGACAATGGTTGGAAGTCCGGTTTCGATATGTCCGGTGATGTATTCTGCTACTTCGGACCCGCTTGGTTCATCGATTTCTGCATGAACTGTTCTGAGCCCGGTTCCGTAGGTGAGGCAGGCAAGTGGCACATCACGGTAGGTCCCGAGGGTTACTTCTGGGGCGGTACCTGGATCTGCGCTGCAAGCGGCACGGACAACGAAGTCCTCATCAAGGATATCATGATGAAGATGACGGCTGATACCGATACGCTCGTTAAGCTTGCTCAGACGTTCTCCGATTTCGTTAACGACCAGCCCGCAATGGAGAAGCTTGCTGCTGACAACACTGTTGGTAACAAGTACCTCGGCGGACAGAACATTTACGGTATCCTTGCAGACGGCGCTAAGAAGATCAGCATCAAGTATGCTTCCGCTTACGATCAGCTCTGCAACGAGAAGTTCCAGGCTTCCATGAAGGAGTACTTCCTCGGCAACTGCACGAAGGAAGAGGCTCTTGAGAACTTCAAGAAGGCGATCAGCACGGCTTATCCTGAGCTGAATGTCAGCACCGCTAAGTAATTGTCACGAATCGTGATCAAGTATTGAAACTGTATGCCGGATGCCCTTCGAAGGGGCATCCGGTATTCAATACATACTCCATAGCTGAATGTAACGGAAATCCGACCTCGGAGATGCAACTATGAGCAAAACAAAAAAACGTCAATCGATCGGAAAGAACAAGTGGGGCTATATCTTTTTGATTCCCTTCTTCGTTGCTTTCCTTGTTTTTTCCTTATGGCCTCTGATCCAGACCATCTATTACAGCTTTTTTACCAAATACACGACGCAGATGTTCGAGGAAGTCGAAGAGTTCTGCGGATTTAAGAATTACAAGGACCTGTTCACGATCGATACGGTCCGCCTTTTCTACAATACCTTCCTTTTGTGGATCCTCGGATTTGTTCCGCAGATCCTTTTCTCCCTGCTGCTTGCGGCCTGGTTCGCAAACAACCGGCTTCGTATCCGCGCGGCGGGATTCTTTAAGACGGTAATTTATCTGCCGAACCTGATCATGGCTATCGCGTTCGGTATGATTTTCATACTCATGTTTTCAAGAACCGGCCCGATCCACCAGATGCTCCGCGCGATCGGACTGATCGATTACGATTATGATTTCTTCGCCAAGATCTGGGGTACCCGCGGCCTGATCGCCCTTGTCAACTTCCTGATGTGGTTCGGTAACACGACGATCCTTCTGATGGCCGGTATCATGGGTATCAACGAATCGCTGTTCGAAGCGGCGGAAGTGGACGGCGCGAGCCAGTTCCAGGTGTTCCGCAAGATCACGCTTCCGGTGCTCCGTCCGATCCTCGTGTACGTAGTGATCACCTCGCTGATCGGTGGTATCCAGATGTTCGATGTTCCGAAGATCATCACCAAGGGTTCCGGCAACCCTGCGACCAAGGATATCTTCTCGACTGCGCAGCCCGGCGTTAAGACGGTCATCATGCAGCTGAACGACTCGATCGCGAAGAGCCAGAATTACGGCTACGCCGGCGCGCTTTCGGTTTTGCTTCTCATCATAACCGGTATCCTCAGTTTCTTTGTTTACCGCTCCCTTGTGAAGCGGGAAGAGTGATAGGAGGTTACCATGGCAAAATCAAGCGAATATACAGTTAAAAAATCATTGGGTATCGGAACGATCCGCGTGATCGCATATATCGTGCTGATCATTCTGAGCCTCCTGTGCCTCATCTGGTTCTACCTCCTGCTGGTTAACGCGACTCGGTCGCACGGTGACATCAACAGCGGTTACCGTTTGATCCCGTCCAATTATCTGCTGGAAAATTTCAAGACGTTGAGCCGCAGTAACCTGAAGTTCGGCAGGGGTCTTCTGAACAGTGCGATCATCGCATTTTCCGCGTCGATCCTTTCCGTATACTTCTCGACCTGGACGGCGTTCGCTCTGTACGCGTACCGCTTCCCGGGCCGCAACTTCTTCCACGTGTTCATCCTTGCGATCATGATGATCCCGACGCAGGTTACTTCCCTTGGTTTCTACAACATGATCGTCAACACGCTGCATATGGACAACAATCTTTTACCGCTGATACTTCCTTCCATTGCGGCGCCGGTGACGTATTTCTACATCATCCAGTACATGCGGAGCAACCTGTCGATGTCGCTCATCGAAGCGGCTCGTATCGACGGCGCATGGGAGATCGGTATTCTTCACCGGATCGTGTTGCCTCTGATGAAGCCCGCGCTTGCGGTTCAGCTGATCTTTACGTTTGTGGCAAGCTGGAACAACTACTACATGCCGGCGTTGTTGATCAACAAGCCGGAAAAGAGAACCCTCCCGATCCTGATCTACGCGGTGCGTGCCGCGGCGGAGAAGGACAAGGACCTCGGTTTCCAGTACCTTGCGATGTCGATCGCCGTACTCCCGGTCATCGTCGTTTATCTGATCTTCGCACGCTACATTGTCGGCGGTGTCGCCGTCGGCGG
>JBGUPV010000098.1:0-6209 GCA_045130455.1 Lachnospiraceae bacterium
GTCCACGGTTGTACACCGCGGACTTATTTTGGTCCTGCAACGTTGGCTGAATTATATTTTTCAGGAAAAGCTGTCAAAAAGTGGTCATTTCGGCCGAAAAATGCCGATTTCCGCGGATCAGAACTCGTTGACGATGTTCTTGCGGAGCGTTCCCGAGGAACGCATGGAATCCTGAAGATCCTTCCACTCGCGGTAGATCTCCTTCGGCGTCTTCGAGCACGAGAAATCGTACACGCGGTACGCCTTGTACGCGGAGAGGTACGAGCCCTGCAGACGTCCGATGTGAACGCTGTAGTTGCCCGACTGCGAGAGGTAGTAGTACACGCCGTCGACCTCACCGAGGAAAATGCCGCTGTGGCCGCCGTGGCTGTACGGATCATAGGATGTAAGCACGATGTCGCCGGGCTTTGCGTCCGCCCAGGACACGGCCTTTGCATTCTTCTTGCAGTACTCGATCTGTTCGGATGTTCCTCTCGGAAGCTCGATACCGAACTTTCTCATGAGAAGCATCGTGAAACCGGCGCAGTCCGTACCGACCTTGAGGTCAAGGCTGACGTTCGACGAATAGCGAAGATTGATGTACTTGCGGGCTTCGCGGAACAGCTGGTACGCATCGATACCGCTTCCGGTGGAAATCTTGGTCTCCTCTTCATCGAGATACTGACCGAAGAGGAATCCGGTAGTTCCTTCAAACTCAATACGGTACCAGAGCTTGCCGTTGTACGTCGTCTTACCGGTTACTTTCAGTGCCGTTCCTCTCTCCTTCACCATACCGATACGGTTGTCAGTGCCGTCCTGCGGTACGTACGGGTCGGAACGAACGTTGATATTCGTGGAATTAAGGTACATCGTAGCTTCCATCGAAGTTACGGTATACGGTGCGGAAACATCCGGTTTCTCGGTAGGCGTAGGCGTAACCGGCGTCGGTGTTTCCGTCGGGGCAGGCACCGACGGTCCGTCAAGGATCGGGTCCCCTCCGTCAGTGTTCCCGGACTGCGTCGGGGTCGGTGTCGCTGCTTCCGTTGGAATAGGAGTCGCTGTTTCTGTCGGCACAGGTGTCGAGGTAGGAACAGGTGTGTTCGTAGGAATCGCCGTCGGTGTCGGCGTAGGTGTTGCCGTCGGCGTGGGCGTCGCTGTCGGCGTAGGCGTCGCTGTCGGCATAGGCGTAGGTGTAATCGAATCCTTCGGATTCGGGGTCGCCGTAGGCATGGGCGTAGGCGTCGCTGTCGGCATGGGCGTAGGCGTCGCTGTCGGCATAGGCGTAGGCGTTGCCGTCGGTATAGGCGTAGGCGTTGCCGTCGGAGTAATCGAATCCTTCGGATTCGGCGTCGCCGTAGGCTTAGGTGTTGCCGTAGGCGTAGGTGCTACCGTAGGCGTAGGTGTTACCATAGGCGTAGGCGTAATCGTATCCTGCGGATTCGGTGTCGCTGCCTTCTTAGTCTCAAGATATCCGTTTGGAATGTAAACGCTCGTATAGTCGCCGTCAGAAGCGGGAACAGAAACGCGGTACCAGCCGTTCTGCATGCATCGGCCGGTCACGTAGATATCCTCGCCGGGATTCAGGCATCCGAGAATATCCGAATCATACGTAGGAAAAGCGTACAGACTCACACGGTCAAAATACTCAGTGAGAGTCATATATGCACCCGCATCACGGAAGGAGAACTCCTCTCCGTCAGGGGTAACGATCTCGTTCTTAAGATCCGAAGGAACCGGAGGAGCTTCGGTCACGGTTGGCGTAGGCTCAGCAGGCTCACCCGGGACGGAACCGTCAACCGGCGTGTCATCGTCGATTGCAGTAACCGAATCCTGCGGATCCGGACTAGGCGTAGCCTTCAGATAAATTGAATTCGGCGGATAATTCGGATCCAACGGATTATCCGAAACCGTCGGCGTCGGCGAAATCACACCCGGCACACTGCTGTCGGCCGGTTCGGAACCTGCCGGAGGAAGCATCGTCTCTCCGCTCTGGCGATCAACATCACCGGAAGGTTGCTGGCCGTTGCCCTGATCAAACACAAGATCAAGGTCGGAAGGCAGCACACGGGAATCACCGGCACTGCCGAGGTTTGCCTTCGCATCGTCGGAAACATCAGCAGAGACCGATTGCTTAAGATACGGAGTCAGCATCACGATCATCGCGACAACGAGCGCGATCGCGACCAGCCCCATTCTCCTTATGTGTTTAAAAAAGTCCATTTCGCATCCTCACAGATCGTTTAAAATCGGTCAGCGAGCAGGCAAACGCTTCGCATTTTTGACCATTCCCCAATACACTCTATTCCGTATATACCGGCGTCCGCCGGTGCTTCATCTGCCTTTTCGGCAGTCATTTTTCGAAATGTTACATAATTGAACTCTAAATTGTTACATAAATGTTACATGCGCATCATATCATAGGACAATCAAAAAATCAACCCCAAAAGAGAAAAAGTCCGAAAATCAAGGATTTTTCACAATTTTGCCTTGATCTTCGGACTCTTCAATTCTTACGAAATTGTTACATTTGTGTACTACTCACGTAGACAATACTTGTAACATTTACTTCTCTTCCACTACCTGAAACAGGTAAAATTTGAGATAATACGACTCATCCGCCGACCACAGGATCGGATGATCCGCTGCCTGCGTACGGTATTCCACCTGACGGAGCCGCACATGTGCACCCGACGCCGCCTGAGCGATCGTGTCGCGGAACAATTCCGGCGTCATAAAGTGGGAACACGAGCATGTCGCGAGATAACCGCCGTTCTTCACGAGTTTCATGCCGCGCAGATTAATCTCGCGATAGCCTTTGATCGCCTGCTTCGTCGCGGTCCTCGATTTGGTAAATGCGGGGGGATCGAGGATGACGACATCGTACTTTTCTCCCTCCTCCGCCAGTTTCGGCAGAAGGTCGAAGACGTCGGCGACTTGAAACTTCACACGGTCCTCAAGGCCGTTCAGCTTCGCATTTGCCTCTGCCTGCTTGATCGCCGTCTCAGACGCGTCCACGCCGAGCACGGACGCCGCTCCCGAGATTCCCGCGTTGAGCGCGAAGGATCCGGTGTGCGTAAAGCAGTCGAGAACCTTAGCTCCGTTGCAGAGCCTACCGACCGCCGCACGGTTGTATTTCTGATCCAGGAAGAATCCGGTCTTCTGCCCGTTCACAACGTCGACATGATAACGGACTCCGTTCTCCGTGATCTCCACATCGGTATCAAACGGTTCGGACAAAAAGCCTTTCTTCTGCTGCATTCCCTCAAGCTCGCGCACTTTGGCGTCGCTGCGCTCATAAATCCCGCGCACCGGCATTCCGTCCGCCGCAAGCAATTTCGAAAGCTCGTCGAGGATCAGCTCCTTAAACCGGTCCATGCCCAGGGAAAGGGACTGTATTACAAGCACGTCGGAAAATTTGTCAATGACGATGCCGGGAAGCCAATCCGCCTCGCCGAACACGACGCGGCAGGCGCTCGTGTCCACCGTCTTCCTGCGGTACTCCCACGCGGCGCGCACGCGCTCCCGCAGGAACTCCTCCGTGACCTCCGTCTGCGGACGGCGGCACAACATCCTCACCCGGATCGTCGAATTTTCATTATATACGCCGATGCCCAGCGGGTAACCGTCGAAATCCTTAACAGCCGCCAACGCGCCGTTCTCTCCGCCGCCGGTCACGGACGCGATCTCATTGTCGTAGACCCAAAGTCCGCCGGCTTTGAGCGCACGGCCTTCACCCTTGTTGAGGACCACTGTCCTCGTAATCCGAAACAGATCCGTATTCATCCAAACCTCCGAACATCACTCACGACTGCTCTTCCGCGGACGCATTTTCCGAAGCTTCCTCCGAGGATGCCTCCGCATTCTTCTTCGCACGGAAGACAAAGATCTTACTGAAGACATAGTTGAGGATGATGACGATCACCGCCGTGATGGCCTTGGCCCAGAATCCCTCGAACGGAATCTTCTTTGAAAAGACCGTGATGGTCAGTGACTGCGTAAGCCCGATTGCCATCAGGATTGAAGGCAGTACATTTTCCACGACACCGGTAGCGCCGCGCGCCCCGAAGAATTTGCCCATCTCATACAGATATGCCCGGGCACCTACGGTCTTGCTTTCAAAGACGTATTTCTTGTTGGTAAAGAAGGCAAATAACACTGCCGCCAACCAAGCGATCGCATTCGCTGTGAAATACAGCACGTCGTACTTCAAAGAATCTTTAGCAATCTCGTCAAGGTTAAACAACTGCTGAAGTCCCAATGTCACGACAAAGTTCACCAGTGTCGTCGCCACACCGAAGATCAGATACATGATGATCTCATGGTAGCGCTGATACAATTGTTTGATCTTTTCCAAATTCTTAACCCCCTCTTACGGAAGAAAACGAGCCGTTGTTAACGGCCCGTTCTTTGTTTTTCAGGAATACTTGCGATTACCCCAGAGATTCTTCTTCTTGAGATCCAGATACATGTTGTACGCCTTCTCAAGGATCAGCTTCTCGTTGGAAAACTTCAGCAGATGATAGGCTTCATGATACTTGTAAAAGCCGGAATCCGCAAAATACTCCTCGCTCTGTGGTTTGCTGTAATAACTGTTGGCCATCATCAGATACCAGTGCACATCCTTCTTAACCATGCCTTGCGGCGTACTGAACGTATACTGGCTCTTACCGACATATCGGATGATCTGCGCATCCGCCCCGGTTTCTTCTTTCACCTCCCGGGTCGCCGTATCGGGAAACTCCTCGCCTTCCTCAACTGTTCCCTTCGGAAGGACCCATCCTTCGTATTTGCGCTTGTAATTCTTGAACAGCAGAAGGATCTTCCCTCGGAAAATAACAACACCACCACAGCTTGTAGCCTCTGTCATAGCAGGACCCCCTGTCTATTGGTGTATTCACTGATAACAGTATACTCCTGCGGGAATCATTTTGCAAGCAGCACTTATCGAGTGTGTTTTTCCGTCGAGATACGCTGTTTCCGCCGGACGTTCATTTTGGGGGATCGATATTTCTGTCAGACGGTCAATCCTTGGAATCGGTGATCTTTTCCGACGCAAGGCCGTCGATCTCGCGCAGTTTCGCGCTCAATACACGGATGGCCGGCATGTAGCACGTCGCTACTCTCTCGTTGCGCTTCCGGTAAAATTCGGTGCGTTCCTCGGGATCCACGATCGAAACTCCGCGGGAGACGTCCGTGTTGTGGCGAAGATCCGCCAGTTTTACGCGGATAGCGAGCCGGTTGCCGGACCGCCGGATCTTCTCGATGTACTCCTCATACGTGTCGTCGCGGTCATGCCGAAGCAGAAGAAGCGCGTCCGTCACCGAATCTCCGAACTTTGCACGGAATTCTTCCTCCGTCATATAGTCCGGATGATCCTCCATCACATCGTGGAGGTAAGCAACGATCTTCTCTTCCTCGGTATCCACGAAAGACGCCACCGTCTGCGGGTGCAGATAATATGGCCGGTTGGCCTTATCCTTCTGGTTCTTGTGAGCATCCTTCGAAATCGCCATCGCCTGATCTAACAAATCGCTCATCCTTTCCGCTCCGTACTCCGAATCTACAATACGCCTCGCTTCCAATGTCCTCTGGTACAACGGCTGTCAAATTCAGGATCCGTCGTCTCGATCCCCCGCAACGCCTCCGCCAACGTCTTTAATATCTTCCCGGCATCCTTTCGCGACTCCGTCGTGAAGGATACCCTCACACCGAAGGGCTGCTTCTGCAGCACTTCCCCGAAGATGCCCAAAAGCGATGTGACATCGGCGTTGAAAATGACGGAGTGACAGTACCGGCATATACTCCGCACCGGCATCACATTGCCCTCGCCGTCCGTCAACGTGCCCGTCGGGTTCGAACCGTCGCCGGGACACCCGAACATCGTCCGTACAGGGCATTGCTCGGAGATCATCAGCGGCAATCGTTCATACACCGTGATCCACGCACCGCGCGCCATCTCCTTTGTGATCTCGCTCCTCTTCAGTTCCGGCGAGAGCGTCACTGCGTCGCATCCCTGCTCCGCCAGCCACGCGGCTGCACTTTCGTTGGCCGCATATAACGTGCTGTCGGCGTAAATCGTCAGTGAAGGATCTCTGTGCCTGCGTTTCACGGCCTCCGCAAGCTGGTCGACCGTGCGTACCGCGATACCTCCGACAAAACCCTCACTGAGGATCCTGTTCGTCTCGCGGAGCATCTGCTCCCTGCGCTCGCCCTTCACTGCCCGCGGCATC
>JBGUPV010000099.1:0-5476 GCA_045130455.1 Lachnospiraceae bacterium
ATCATGGCAGCGGATCCCGATGCTTACAGCCGCATGCTGTCGGCGGAATACGGAAACACGGATTTCACCCAGATCCTGAACGAGCTCCGCGATAAAACGCTCAAGCAGTATCCGGCGATCACACGGACCGACTATATTGTGGATGCATTGCCGAAAGAGCTGCGAGTCGACGGTGTTCTGGCTTATTTCATGCCGCCGCAGTACGACAATCCGACCCACAAGGTCATCCGTGTCAATCCGGACAGCGGAAGCAGCGATGTGGAGCTTTACTCCACGCTCGCTCACGAGGGCTTCCCGGGACATCTGTACCAGGACGAGTATTTCCGCGCATTGCCCGGTTATCACATCATCAATCAGGCTCTGTCCTACACCGGTTATCAGGAAGGCTGGGCAACCATGATGGGCACCGAGGCTTACAAGTGGATCACCGACGAGAACGTTGCGTTTATGTTCGACTTTGACTATACGTTCTCCATGTCCGTGCTTGCGCTTACGGATATCGGTGTTAACTACTACGGCTGGGATGTCAACAAGGTCGGTGAGTTCCTTGACGAATATCTGATGGGAGCGAGCAACGCACAGTATTTCTATGATATGTGTGTCTCGGATCCCGGTATGAGCCTGCCTTACTCGTTCAACCACTTCCTCTGCCTCGACATCATCGATGAGCTTGTGGCAAAGGGAATGTCCAAGACGGAAGCGTACAAGGCTTTCCTCGAGGTCGGACCGGCCAGCTTCGACGTGCTTCGCAAGCATCTCGGTCTGGAGTACGAGGGGTATTGATCTTGCAACTTAATCGATAGTAAAGAATGCCGTATGCAAGAGCGTACGGCATTCTTTTTATGCCGCGGAGAAGGTCACGGAGCAACGGAATCGGTCATCTCGAAAGGGACGGAAGGTTTTTTGAAAAAATACACAAAAAGAATTGAATATTTTTCGAAAAATTGGTAAAATCAACGTATGATTTCGCCCCAAACGAAACATAACGATATTGGAGGGTTACAAACATGCAGACTTACAAGTACGAGAAGATCCGCAACGTTGCCGTTCTGGGACACGGCGGTTGCGGCAAGACGACGCTCGTTGAGGCGATGGCGTACACCACCGGCATCACGAAGCGTATGGGACGGGTTGAGGAAGGTAATACGATCAGCGATTATGACAAGGAAGAGCAGAAGCGTCTCTTCTCGATCAGCACGACCCTCGTGCCGATCCTTTGGGAAGATACCAAGATCAATTTTCTGGATACGCCGGGTTATTTCGACTTTGTCGGTGAGGTGGAGGAAGCCGTCAGCGCTGCGGACGCAGCCGTGATCGTGATCTCCGCGAAGGCCGGCATCGAAGTCGGAACGCGCAAGGCATGGGATATCTGCGAGCGCTTCAAGCTGCCGCGTATGTTCTTCGTTACGGATATGGACGATGACAACGCCAGCTACCGCAATGTTGTCGAGGCTCTGAAGGAAGAGTACGGCAACCGCATCGCGCCGCTGCACACTCCAATCCGTGAGAATGAGAAGTTCGTCGGTTTTGTCAATGTCGTGAAGATGGCCGGCCGCCGTTTCAGCAACAATCTCGGCGAGTATGTGGACGGGGATATCCCGGACTACTGCATGGACTATGTGAATACATACCGCGATGCCCTGATGGAATCCATCGCGGAGACGAGTGAAGAGCTGATGAACAAGTTCTTCGAAGGCGAAGAGTTCACGATGGTTGAGATCGAGAACGCGCTTCGCGGCAGCATCGGTACCTGCGACATGGTTCCGGTTCTCTGCGGTTCCGGCGTTCAGGCGAGAGGTACGTTCGCGCTGCTTCAGGCGATCGACAAGTATTTCCCGTCGCCGAACAAGAACGTCATCACCGGTATGAGCCAGAAGACCGAGACCACGTTCTTTGCGGACTACGACGCGAACAAGGATTTTTCCGCGCGCGTCTTCAAGACCATCGCCGATCCGTTTATCGGCAAATTTTCCCTCATCAAGGTTTGCTCCGGCGTTCTGAAATCCGACTCCGTGATCTACAACGCGAACAAGGGCACCGAGGAAAAACTTTCCCGTCTCTACGTGCTTCGCGGCAAGGAACAGATCGAGGTGAAGGAGCTGTACGCGGGCGATATCGGCGCGATCGGCAAGCTTTCCGACACGCAGACCGGTGACACGCTTTCCACCAAGGCAAATCCGATCATTTACGATCCGATCAAGATGTCGGTTCCGTATACCTACGTTCGTTATGAGGCGAAGAACAAGGGCGATGACGACAAGATCTCGCAGGCTCTCGCGAAGTTGATGGAAGAGGACAAGACCCTCAAGACCGTCAACGACAAGGAGAACCGTCAGGCGCTTCTGTACGGTATCGGCGAGCAGCAGATCGACGTGACCGTGAGCAAGCTTCTTACGAGATACAAGGTTGACGTGCTGATCTCGAAGCCGAAGGTTGCGTACCGTGAGACCATCCGCAAGAAGGTTCAGGTACAGGGCCGTCATAAGAAGCAGTCCGGCGGTGCCGGCCAGTTCGGTGATGTTATCATGACGTTCGAGCCTTCGGGCGATCTCGATACGCCTTACATTTTCGAAGAGAAGATCTTCGGCGGTTCCGTGCCGCGCAACTTCTTCCCGGCGGTTGAGAAGGGTGTTCAGGAGAGCGTTCTCGCGGGTCCTCTCGCAGGCTACCCGGTAGTCGGCATCAAGGCTACGCTGATCGACGGTTCCTACCATCCGGTAGACTCGAACGAAATGGCATTCAAGCTGGCAGCCCGCAAGGCGTTCAAGGCCGGTATCATGGATGCTACGCCGATCATTCTCGAGCCGATCGCTTCGATGAAGGTCGTTGTTCCGGATAAGTTTACCGGCGATATCATGGGTGACCTCAGCAAGCGCCGCGGCCGTGTGCTCGGTATGAACCCGATCGCCGGCGGCAAGCAGGAGATCATCGCGGACATTCCGATGTCCGAGCTCTACGGTTACTCGACGGATCTTCGTTCCATGACGGGCGGTATCGGCGACTACTCCTACGAGTTCGCAAGATACGAGCCGGCTCCTTCGGATGTTCAGGCAAAGGTCATCGACGAGGCAGAGAAGGTCGAGGACGAGGAGTAATCTTAACACAGGAAAGTATTATTGGGGTTTACATATACTGCAGAGGTCGTGTTCGTTGCGGCCTCTGCAGTATGCTTTTTTACGGAAGCCTTTGTGATTGACAACGCAGGCAAAGATTGTTACACTGTGAAGCGGAAAAGACGCGGAATCGAATGCGTCTGTGAGCGGTTTCCCACGTTCTCGCGGGGCCCGCAAATGATGGAGTTACTATGTTTCGAATGTTTTATCCTGCCGAGATGGCCGAATCCTCGTACGACATCGACTATGAAGAGTTGTATCGCAAGGGATATCGCGGTCTGATCTACGACATCGACAACACGCTGGTGGAACACGGCGCGGATGCCAATGAAGAGGTCATCGCGCTTTTCAGGCGTCTCAACAAGATCGGTTTTCGCATTTGTCTGCTCTCGAACAACAAAGCGCCCCGCGTCCGAAGGTTTTACCGGGGAGCCCGTGTCCGGGGCGTCAAACTGCACTACATTTTCAACGCCCATAAGCCGGCGCGCAAGAACTACGGCAAAGCCATGCTCCTGATGCGCACGACAAAGAAGAACACGCTGTTCATCGGAGACCAGCTCTTCACCGACGTGTACGGCGCCAACCGTTCGGGCATCCGCTCCATCCTCGTCAAGCCAATCAACCGCCGCGAGGAGGTGCAGATCGTTCTCAAGAGAAAACTCGAGCGCGTCGTGATGCGGTTCTATCGGCGCGACCGTTGGGAGAAGATGAAACAGCTCAACATCGTGCTTGTCGGATTTTGCGGATGCGGCAAGACAACGGTGGGTGAGATCCTTGCGAAGGAGATGGGCTTTGATTTCATCGATACCGACCGCTACATTGAGGAAAAGGTCGGCAAATCGATCGCGGAGATCTACCGCACGAAGGGCGAGGAGTATTTCCGTGATCTCGAATCCATGGCGCTCCGCGGCCTGATCAAGTCGAGAAATCACACGGTGATCGCCACCGGCGACGGGATGCCGTTGACCGTCAAAAACCAGAAACGTCTTCGCAAGCTCGGTATGGTCGTATACTTAAACGGCAGCGAGGAAAATATGCTTCGCCGGCTCACGGAGCTCGATCCGACCGAGCGGCCGTATCTGCTGGCGGAGAAATCCGAGGAGGAGCGCCGCAGAATGTTCCACGAATGGCGCTTCGTCTATCCGACCGTCGCGCACCGCACGGTGGATATCGACGACCGCACGCCGGAACAGGTTGCGGATGCAGTGAGGGACAGCCTGTAACGGCAGGCACGCGGGCAACCGCGGGAAAGGAAGCTTATGAATCAGACATTGCTTATCATCAACGGACCGAACCTTGCCATGCTCGGCAGGAGAGAGCCTGAGCTGTACGGCAGGGAAACCTACGAGGATCTTCAGAAGTTCTGCCGCTCAGAGGCGCAGAAGAGAGGGTATCTCGTGGAGATCTTCCAAAGCAATTCCGAGGGCGAGATCGTGACGAGACTCAACCGCGCGATGACCGGCAACTACACCGGGATCATCATCAATCCCGCGGCGTACACACATTACAGTTATGCCATCTACGATGCGCTTCTGATGCTCAACATCCCGAAGATCGAAGTGCATCTTACAAACATCTACAACCGTGAGAGTTTCCGCGCGAAGAGCGTGACTTCCATGGCCTGCGACCGCCAGGTATCCGGCCGCGGCTTCGAGGGTTACGCGGACGCGATGGATCTGATCGGTCTGATCCTCAAGGAGCGGAGCGAAGAGAAGCGCGGAGGCATCTGATCCGCGGAAACAGTACGGAAAATGAAGGAAAGCGTAAGTAAACCATGAACAACACAGAGCAATACCGCGAGATCCTTGCGGGGATCCCGGCGGAAGCAATGATCGTGACCGACAATGCCAACCGGAGATTTTTGAGCGGTTACACGAATGACACCGGCTGGCTGATCCTTTATGCGGACGGGAGCGCCGATCTGTTGACGGACTTCCGTTACCTCTTTCAGGCAAAAGCCGAGACGAAGGACTGCGAGATCTGCAATATCGCGGGAACGACGTATGCGGAACTGGCGGCGGACCGTCTGACCAAGCACGGCGTGACGAGAGTCGCTTTCGAGCGCGGGGCCATGCTGTATAACGAGTATGAAGCACTCGCAAAGCATGTCACGCAGGAGTTAGTGCCGGTCGACAATCTGATCATCGAACTTCGCAAGATCAAGACGGCGGAGGAACTTTCGCTGATCCGCCGCGCCGAGGAGATCGGCGATATCGCGTTCGAGCGGATCCTATGCGAACTCAAACCGGGCATGACCGAGCTGGAGGTCGCGGCAAAGCTGACATATTATATGTGCAATGAGGGCGCGTCCGGCAACTCATTTTCCCCGATCGTCGCGTCGGGAGTGAATTCGTCGATGCCGC
>JBGUPV010000100.1:0-2067 GCA_045130455.1 Lachnospiraceae bacterium
TTTCGGAAAATGCAACCTCCGGATCATTATGTCGGATGATAGGGTGAGGGGATGAAACTCGAAGGGAGGTAACAAGCATGACTGACGCAGAGATCGTCGAGATGTTTTTTCAACGTGATGAGCAGGCAATAAAGGAAACCATGAATCGGTATCAACGATACCTGATGAAGGTTGCCCTGCAGATTTTGGGGGATGAACAGGACGCGGAGGAGTGCGTGAACGACACGTACCTGACCGCCTGGAAATCCATGCCCGATTACCGGCCGGAAGTTCTCTCTGCCTACCTCATCAAGATCACGAGGCAGAAGGCGATCGATCGGTTGCGCTACCGGCAACGGCAGAAGCGTCAGGACGCAGAATATGCGGTTTCCCTGGATGAGCTCGGCGATGTCATCGAAGATCCCGGCTCCGCTGTGCCGGAACACGATGACGGTCTCCTGGAGGATGCGATAGCCCGGTTCATCAAGGATCTGCCGGCGGAAGCCCGGCGCTTGTTTCTCGGACGGTATTTCTATTTTGACTCCCTCAAGGACATGGCGTCGTACTGCGGAATGAGCGAATCGAAGGCCAAGAGCATGCTTTTCCGTGTCCGGCGTAAACTGAAGAAGTTTTTGAAAAAGGAGGGTTTATATGAATAGCGAGCAACTACTGGATGCCATCGGAAAGACCGATGAGTCCCTGCTCCGTGAGACGGAGCAGCTTCGGCTCCGTGCAACGGACGGCGATACCGGAACCGTGACCGCGGCAACGAGACGGCCCGCACGCCGGAAAATGATCATCGTTCTGGCTGCGTGCATGGTTCTCCTGCTCGGTACGGCGGCCGCCTATGCCGCGGGTATCATCGGAAACCGCGGAGGTACCGTAAGCACCGGGACGGACAATGACGGCAACTCGATCATGAAGTTCGAACCGAACGAGGATATGCGTATTTCGGTCTCGGAGATCACCGGTGACATACAAAACTCCACGCAATACATGCTGGCGAACTGGTATCGCCTGCACGACCCGGACAACTACACTCCGGGTGCCGAAACGGCGAACAACATTATCCTGGGTGACAATGTTTCCGGTTTCCTGTCGATCAAGTTCAACTCCGTTCAGGAGGCGCTGGATTACATCGGCTGCGAAAGGATCGTTCCCCCGTCGTTCCTGCAGAATGCAACACCGGTTGACGTGAGTCTGCAGATCGTCGGCGCGGATACACGATATCCGGAGAGACCGAGCGATCCTTCGGAAGTTCCGGATTTCCGACTCAGTTGGATCAATCTCACGGTCGGATATGCGATCGACAACATCACCATCTATCTGAATTACTATGTGATCACCGAGGCTGACGAAGTTTCCCGGGCAATCCTGTATACTTCCGTTGAAAACTCCGATCCTGACGACCCTTTGGTCTACACCAGCGAAACCGTGACGGAGAACAACCGCGACTTCCAGGTTGTCTACTCGAACTACAACGATTACGCGGAACGCGATCAGATCAGCAAGGAATACTTCTGGGCCGAGAACAAGGTGGAATACCACATCAGTTTCTTCTATTTCGACGGGCTTCCCAGAGCCCAGACCGCGGATCAGATCCTCAACGACTGGATGTACAGTTTCGGCGATTGAACCTCTGCTGTTCTTCATAAAACCGGAAAGAGGACACTCACTGAGTGTCCTCTTTTGTTTTATCGTTGTTTTCATAATGTTTACAATTTATTAGTTTCTTTGACATACTCTGCTAATATTTGTACGATATAATGCAGACATAAAGAGAGGGAAAGCAAATCCCGATCATAAAAAAGCCTATTCAAATTTTCATATAATATCAGCCCGGTAAGGTAATACTTACTCGGGCTTCTCCTCTTTTTAGGGGTCATTTTCCCGGGCCCGCAGTTTTCGGCAAATTTAAACGCGGGATTTTCAAATTGTTTACAAATTATTAGTTTCTTCGACAAACTCTGCTAATATTTGTGCGATATAATTCAGACATAAACAAAGGGAAAACAAATTAAGCCTATTCAAATTTTCATATAATATCAGCCCGGTAAGGTAACACTTACTCGGGCTTCTCCTCTTTTT
>JBGUPV010000101.1:0-3267 GCA_045130455.1 Lachnospiraceae bacterium
CCGTTTCCCTGTCTACGCCGTCTGCAGGCTCTTCCGGAACATCTCGGGCATCATCTCCACGAACTCGCTGAAGAGGTACACCTCATCCGAGAGAAACTCCGGCTCCGGCACCTGCGTCCGGTTGATCTCCCTCACCATCTCCTGCAGGCGCACGCGGTCTCCCGCCGCCGACTGCGGCACGAGGATCACCTCGTGGATGCTCGACGGAAGGATCCAGAAGTCCTCCCCGAGCCGGTCGCGGAACCGCTCCATAAAAGGCATCGCCAACAGGGCGGACGCGCCGAGGTGCGCCTCCTTATTGGAGAGCACATACATCGGAAAATCCGTCCCTCGCTCTTCTCTCTCCTCCGCAAACGGCGAGTGTTCCCCCGCCAGCTCGATGAGCACATCCTCGATGTTGCGGACCACGGGCGGCGACATGCGCTCCCCGTTCTCCCGCGCC
Organism: Lachnospiraceae bacterium; assembly: GCA_045130455.1. GTDB lineage: Bacteria > Bacillota > Clostridia > Lachnospirales > Lachnospiraceae > ISDg. Next base: position 443 of record JBGUPV010000101.1, read on the forward strand.
AGCTCCGTCAGTTCCTCCGTCGTCACGCCCCATGTGCGGGTCTGGTCATCCGTGACGCGGACAGTTCCGATCTTCTTATCCCCGAAGTCGACCATCCACTGAAAGCCCACGGCAAAATCCCCCATCTCGATGTGAGGCATATGCTGAAGGGCCTCCCGGTTTCTCGTCAGGTTCATCATGCGGAACAGGATCTTCCCGCGGATCGACTCATAGTCCAGATCCGGGAGTGCCTCCTCCGGAACGCGGTTGTCCCGGTACAGCTTAATGATCTCCTCCGCCATCGAGTCGATCTCCCGGCCTTCCTCATATTGTTCGTAATACGGATCCAGATAGATGGTCGGCACGACACTCTCATCCTTATTTCGGATCAGCACCCCCTCCATCGTCACGTTATTGTTCTTTCGCACCGTGCGAAGCGACGTCTCGTACATCTCCCCCAATTCTTCCTGCAGGCGCGAACATATGCAGTCGCAAAATTCATCAAAACTCTTCATAAGCAGTTCTCCGATCTCTCGGTCCTTTCCTCGTAATCCTGTCCCCTCCCGCGCGCGGAGGGATCAATCGGCGGCCGCCACTCAAAAACAAAAAAGAGTTGCCGGATACTCTCTCCGGCAACTCCGATTGTAGCATTGATCAAACCGCCGCACAAGGCAGGACCGCCCTGTTACGCGGAGAACATATCGACCCGAAACTGTGCAAAATGACGGTTTCCGGCCGAAGCACAGCCGGGGGCACGATCTCTTCGTGCAGGCTGCACAAAAACGAGGCTCATTTTCCGACACGCATCACTTCATCGCGGCGAACAACCGTCCCGCCAGCTCCTCGCTGATGGCGTCACCGTAATGCTTGCCCTGGACACAATCCACACCGCATGCAACCGCCAGCGCTTCCTCCTCAGCAGTATCCACTCCCGGGCAGATCAGTTGAACACCGAACGAGTGCGCGGTACGGGCCACGATTCCGAGCATCTGCTCCTGCTCCTCCGCCGACATCTCCGACGGCGTCATGTCCGCGAGCTTCCATGCGTCGATCGGCATGCGCGGCAGAAGCCACACGGGCACCGCGGGGATACCGTCCGCCTCGAGGACGAACCGGACACCGAAATTCATCAGGCGGCGCATCTTGTCCGAAGCCTCTCTGGGATTCGCCATGATCGTCTGCTCGCCGACCTCGAACATCACGCGGCGCATATCGAGTTCAATGCCCTGAAGGACATCGTACGTGGTCTTGACAAACTCACGGTTGTTGAACATGCGCTCCGTCACGGGGATCGACATGTGAACATCGGAGATTCCCATCTCCGCATAGTGCTGCAGGCAGTCGCACACGCGCTTAAGCATCGTCGCGTACACGACCATCGTGTGTCCGCTGCTGTCGATCAGCGTGAGAAGCTGCCGGCCGTCGATCAGGCCGTCCGGCGTCTTCAGTACCGGCGTCACCGCGAGCTGGACCGCCTGCCCCGTGGCAGGACGGACACGCGGCGTGAGCGGATACTCGATCGTGTTGTTGCGAACGGCGTCCGTCACCGTCGCCTGGCGGCTCATGCGCTTCATCGCGTCGACGGCGATCTCCGGATCATAGAAGCAATACGTGCTCTCCGGCTGTGCCATCGCGCTGCTCATCGCAAGACCGAGGTTCATATCCAGAAGCTGCATCGTGTTGCCGTCGTCCGGCGCCAGCACGACCGCGCCGTACACCGTGGGTGTCACTTCGCTTCCGTTGCTCATGACAGGCAGCGTCAGCAATTTAAAGATCTTATCGATCTGTCCTTCGTAGTCCTTGCGGTGCTGCACGCGCTTCGTCAGCAGCGCCACCGCGTCGTCCGCGAGGCTCACGAGCTCGTCGTCCGCGTTCATCGCGTTCTTGAGACGCTGCAGGATCTCCTGCTTCATCTCCGCATTGTTGCGTCCGAGCAGGCTCACCGATGTCTCTGCGCCGCGGAACTCAAACAGCGCAAGACCGATCTCCTCGCCCGATCGAAGCTCGGAAAATGCGGCTTCGAACGATTCCGTCAGTTTCTGCCGGTTCGGCAGATCGGTGTTGGCGTCCATGTAGGCCAGACGGTTGAGCTTCTCCAGCCGCTCCCGCATCTCCTCGGAATCCTTCGACACCTTATCATAGGATCGTTCAAACTCCCGGCTTCTCGTCTCGGCCTGACGAAGCTTTGCCTCCGCCTCCGAAGCTTCCCGGGTCTTCTTCACAGCCATCCGCAGCGCGGCATGCCATCGCATCGTCATGACCGATGCGCACACCAATGCGATGATCGCGATGATGATGGCGACAAATACTGCGATCTTCACGCGGTACCTCCCGAATATCAAAAGACTGTCCCGAACGAACGCCCGGCGGAAAGAAACCGGGAACGGGACAGCACGACTTCCCAAAGTAAAAAACAACCCTACCTCCGGATGGAAGTAGGGTAAATCGAGGCGACGTGACTTGAACACGCGACCCCCGCGTCCCTAACACGGTGCTCTACCAAACTGAGCCACGCCTCGAATTTACGTCGTCGCTCCGAACGACTCCGTCCGAAGTTCAAACGAAAAAAGCTGGAAATCAGATTCGAACTGACGACCCCTTCATTACGAGTGAAGTGCTCTACCTGCTGAGCTATTCCAGCATGCACGAAATCGAGGCGACGGGATTCGAACCCACGACCTCTGCGTCCCGAACGCAGCGCTCTACCAAACTGAGCCACGCCTCGAACTTTTCGCGTGCTCACCCATTATGCAACAAATAACCGAGATTGTCAACCCCCAAAATTACGAATCGTTTTCACAAAATTTTGTATCATTTTCCGAAGAGGATCAAGTACTGTTTTTCCG
>JBGUPV010000102.1:0-9422 GCA_045130455.1 Lachnospiraceae bacterium
ATGCACATCGGCTCCACCGTCCGCGGACGGATCCGCGAAGACTGCGACGCGCTTGACGCGATCGAGGCGGTGTTGCCGGCCGGAACCCTCTCGGGTGCTCCGAAGATCCGCGCGTGCCAGTTGATCGGCGAGTTGGAAAATAACAAGCGCGGCATCTACGGCGGCGCGATCGGTTACATCGATTTCGCCGGAAATATGGACACCTGTATCGCGATCCGCATCGCGTACAAGAAGAACGGCAAAGTATTTGTCCGGAGCGGCGCCGGTATCGTGGCGGATTCCGTCCCGGAGAAGGAATACGAGGAGTGCAGAAACAAGGCGATGGCATCGCTTCGGGCACTCACTCTGGCACAGGAGGTGGACGCATGATCCTGCTGATCGACAACTATGACAGCTTCTCCTACAACCTCTACCAGCTGGTGGGAGAGATCAATCCGGACATCCGGGTCATCCGCAACGATGAGATGACGGTGGAGGAGATCGCGGCGCTCGCGCCGGATTACATCATCCTCTCGCCCGGGCCGGGACGGCCGGAGGATGCGGGAGTCACGATCGAGGTCGCGAAGACACTCGGCAAAACGATCCCGACCCTCGGTGTTTGCCTCGGGCACCAGGCAATCTGCGCGGCGTACGGCGCGACGGTCACATACGCGAAACAGCTGATGCACGGCAAACAATCCGTGGTGACGGCGGACCGCAAGAGTTCTCTGTTCGCGGGATGTCCCGAGCGGTTCCCGGTGGCGAGATACCATTCGCTGGCGGCGGACGCGGCGACGGTGCCGGACGAGCTTACGGTCACGGCGGTGACGGACGACGGCGAGGTGATGGCCGTGCAGCACAAAGAGTATCCGATCTTCGGCGTTCAGTTCCATCCGGAATCGATCCTGACGCCGGACGGACGCAGGATCCTCCGCAACTTCTTAGCTTGCAGAAACGCAAAATGATCCGCCGCAGACAAGCGGCATGAATACAAACAAAACCATTGGAAAAGGAGATTACGAAAATGATCAAAGAAGCAATCGTAAAGATCGTCAACAAGGGAGACCTCACGTATGATGAGGCATATGCGGTAATGAACGAGATCATGAGCGGCGAGACGACGCCCACGCAGAATGCGGCGTTCCTCTCGGCCCTGTCCACAAAGAGCGCTCGCGCGGAGACCACCGACGAGATCGCGGGCTGCGCTGCGGCAATGCGCGATCACGCGACGGCCGTGGACACCGGCATGGAGATCTTTGAGATCGTCGGAACCGGCGGCGACAACGCACAGAGCTTCAACATCTCGACGACGGCGGCAATCGTTGCCGCGGCAGGTGGCGTTAAGGTCGCAAAGCACGGCAATCGCGCGGCTTCCTCGCTGTGCGGAACGGCTGATTGCCTTGAGGCGCTCGGCGTGAACATCCAGCAGAGCCCGGAGCGATGCGTTGAACTTCTCCGCGAAGCCGGCATGTGCTTCTTCTTCGCACAGAAGTATCATTCCTCGATGAAGTATGTCGGACCGATCCGCAAGGAACTCGGTTTCCGCACGGTATTCAATATCCTCGGACCGCTCACGAACCCCGGCAGACCGACAATGCAGCTCCTCGGCGTGTACGATGAGTATCTCGTGGAGCCGCTTGCGCAGGTTCTCGTGAACCTCGGCGTAAAGCGCGGCATGGTCGTGTACGGCATGGACAAGCTCGATGAGATCTCGATGAGCGCGCCGACGAAGGTGTGCGAGATCCGCGACGGATGGTTCCGCACCGTGACCGTCAAGCCGGAGGATTTCGGTTTTGAGCGCTGCACGAAGGATGAGCTCAAGGGCGGCACTCCCGCGGAAAATGCGGCCATCACCCGCGACATCCTCGGCGGAGCCAAGGGCCCGAAGCGCAATGCGGTGCTTCTCAACGCAGGCGCATCCCTCTATATCGCAGGCAAGGCAGAGACGTTCGAGGACGGTATCCGCCTCGCGGGTGAGATCATCGATTCGGGCAAGGCACTCGCTACGCTGGAGAAGATGATCGAGGTCAGCAACCGTCCCGAGTAACGGGATCGGGAGCGAGGACGAAAAGGGGAAAATCCTCATTTTCCGAAAGAAAGGCAGGAAAGAAATGTCTGAAGTGAACATAACAACCGGAAATTCTTCGGCAACCATTTTGGACCGGCTGGCGGAACACGCGCGGGAGCGCGTCGCGGCGGCGAGACAGCGGCTGGCGGCGGAGGACATACGGCGCATGGCGGAATCCCTTCCGAAGGGGGCGCTGCGGTTTGAGCAGGCGCTCCGCAAACAGGGGCTTTCGTTCATCTGCGAGTGCAAGAAGGCATCGCCGTCGAAGGGACTGATCGCACCGGTGTTTCCGTATCTGAAGATCGCGCGCGAGTATGAGGCTGCCGGCGCGGATGCGGTCTCGGTGCTGACCGAACCCAAGTGGTTTCTGGGGAGTGACGAGTATCTCCGCGAGATTGCGGATGCCGTGTCGCTGCCGTGTCTTCGGAAGGATTTTACGGTGGACCCGTACATGATCTACGAGGCGAAACTCCTGGGCGCGTCGGCGGTGCTGCTGATCGTTTCCCTGCTTGACGCGGGGGAGCTTCGGGAGTATCTTAGGATTTGCGACGATCTCGGACTTTCGGCGCTCACGGAGATCCACGATGAGGCGGAGGCGGAGATCGCGGTGGAGAGCGGCGCGCGGATCATCGGCGTCAACAACCGCAATCTGAAGGATTTTTCGGTCGATACCGCCAACAGCGGACGGCTTCGCGGGATGATCCCTTCGGACGTGCTCTTCGTCTCGGAGAGCGGCGTTAAGACGGCGGCGGATGTGAAGGCGGTATACGAGATGGGTGCCGACGCGGTGCTTGTCGGCGAGACACTGATGCGCGCGGACGATATCGGGACAAAGCTTGCGGAACTCCGCAGCGCGGCGCAATGAGGATGTGCGAAGCCTGTTCCGGGGAATCGGAAAGACGGATGGAACCATGACGGAGATCAAACTGTGCGGGTTGTCCCGCACGCAGGATATCGAGGCGGCCAACGCGCTGAAGCCGGAGTATATCGGCTTCGTGTTTGCGAGGGCGAGCCGGCGGTGCGTAACGCCGGAGAAGGCCGCGGAATTGAAAAGTTTGCTGAGCCCGGCGATCCGGGCGGTCGGCGTATTTGTCGACGAGGACCCCGGGGAGGTTGCAAGAGTGCTGCGGGAGGGGATCATCGACATCGCCCAGCTCCACGGATCGGAGGATGAGACGTACATCGCGAGACTTCGCGGGCTTACGGACCGGCCGATCGTGCAGGCGTTTCAGATGAAGACGCCGGACGTGCTCGAGAGGGCACTGAAAAGCTCGGCGGACGCGATCCTGCTGGATTCGGGCGCGGGCACGGGCAAGAGACTGAACTGGGAGGCGCTGAAGGATTTTCCGAGGCGGTTTTTCCTGGCGGGAGGATTGGATCCCGACAATGTGACGGAGGCGATCCGGGTGCTGCACCCGGCAGCGGTCGACGTCAGCTCCGGGATCGAGACAGACGGATGGAAGGATGCGTCGAAGATGAAGTTGCTCGTCGACGCGGTGAGAAAGGAAGACGGAAAATGAGTAATCCCAACGGACGTTTCGGCATCCACGGGGGTCAGTACATCCCCGAGACGCTGATGAATGCGGTGATCGAATTGGAGGAGGCCTACAATCATTACAAGGCCGATCCGGAGTTTCAACGTGAACTCGCGGAATTGCTGGAGGAGTACGGCGGACGCCCGTCGAGACTTTATTTTGCGAAGAAGATGACCGAGGATCTCGGCGGCGCGAAGGTTTACCTGAAGCGCGAGGACCTCAATCACACCGGCGCGCACAAGATCAACAACGTGCTCGGGCAGGCGCTCCTCGCGAAGAAGATGGGCAAGACCCGTCTGATCGCGGAGACCGGCGCGGGTCAGCACGGCGTTGCGACGGCGACGGCAGCGGCACTTCTGGGAATGGAGTGCGTTGTGTTCATGGGCAAGGAGGATACCATCCGCCAGGCGCTCAACGTGTACCGCATGCGCCTGCTCGGCGCGGAGGTCATCCCGGTGACTTCGGGTACCGCGACACTGAAGGACGCGGTTTCCGAGGCGATGCGCGAGTGGACCAACCGCATCAGTGACACCCACTATTGCCTCGGCTCGGTCATGGGACCGCATCCGTTCCCGACGATCGTGCGTGATTTCCAGGCAGTGATCTCGAAGGAGATCAAGGAGCAGATGCTCGCGAAGGAAGGTCGTCTTCCGGACGCGGTGATCGCGTGTGTGGGCGGCGGTTCCAACGCGATCGGCTCATTTTACAATTTTATCGAGGACAAGTCGGTGCGCCTGATCGGCTGCGAGGCAGCGGGCCGCGGCATTGATACATGGGAGACGGCGGCGACCATCTCCACCGGAAAACTCGGCATTTTCCACGGCATGAAGTCGTATTTCTGCCAGGACGAGTACGGCCAGATCGCGCCGGTGTACTCCATTTCGGCGGGTCTGGATTACCCCGGTGTCGGACCGGAGCATGCGTACCTGCATGACATCGGCCGCGCGGAGTATGTGGCCGTGACGGACGAGGAGGCTGTGGAGGCCTTCGAGTATCTCGCGAAGACCGAGGGTATCATCCCGGCGATCGAGTCCGCGCACGCGGTGGCTTACGCGCGCAAACTCGCGCCGACGATGGGAAGAGACAAGTGTATCGTTGTGACTGTTTCCGGCCGCGGCGACAAGGACTGCGCGGCGATCGCCCGTTACAGAGGGGAGGATATCCATGAGTAATAACTGCAATGCAGAGACCGTGAAGACCGGCAACCGGATCGCGGGGGCATTTGACCACGGCAAGGCATTTATCGCATTTATCACCTGCGGGGACCCGGATCTCGCGACGACGGCTGCGGCTGTACGCGCGGCGGCAGCGAACGGCGCGGACCTGATCGAACTGGGAATCCCGTTCTCCGATCCGACGGCTGAGGGCCCGGTGATCCAGGAGGCCAACGTTCGCGCACTCGCGGGCGGCGTGACCACGGACAAGATCTTCGACCTCGTGCGCGACCTTCGGAAGGACGTGACGATCCCGCTGGTGTTCATGACCTACGCTAACGTCGTATTTTCCTACGGCACGGACCGTTTCTTAAGCACCTGCAGTGAGATCGGCATCGACGGACTGATCCTTCCGGACGTGCCCTTCGAGGAGCGTGAGGACTTCCTGCCCGCCTGCCGCGAATACGGTGTGAAGCTGATCTCGCTGATCGCTCCGACATCCGCGAACCGCATCGCGATGATCGCGAAGGAGGCGGAGGGCTTCATTTACCTCGTCTCGAGCCTCGGAGTGACCGGCGCGAGAAAAGAGATCAGTACCGACCTTGCGTCGATCGTTGCGGAAGTGCGTAAAAACTCGAACATTCCGGTGGCTGTCGGCTTCGGTATCTCGACACCCGAGCAGGCAGCAAAATGCGCGGATGCCTCGGACGGAGCCATCGTCGGCTCGGCCATTGTGCGCATCATCGCGGAGTACGGCAAGGAGGCTCCGGCGAAGGTCGGTGAATTCGTTCACGCCATGACGGCGGCGCTCCGCCCGTAGCTTTTGTCCTTGACATCTGTTGCGGGAAATCTTACAATATGTAAGGCTTTTGCGAATCGGCACAGGTTGTCCGAGGAGAGCCGCACAGTCGCGTGTTCCGAGGGAACCGGACAGAACCGTGAGGTGGAAAATGAATTCATTGGTTGATCTATCCGGAAAGCGGATCTTGGTCGTGGGAGCGTCTACCGGTATCGGCAAACAGACGGCGATCACGCTGAGCACGCTCGGCGCTGAGGTGACTCTGGTGGCGAGAAACGAGGAGAACCTGCAGAAGGCGATGGCGGAGCTTGAGGGCGACGGGCACGATTACTTTGTCGCGGATGTCAGCGATGTCGCGTCGATCGAGGCGCTCGTGAAGGAGGTTGTCGTGAAGGACGGACCTCTCGACGGTATGGTCTACTCCGCCGGAGTCGGAACGGCGATCCCGCTTGCGCAGTCGAAGCCCGAGAAGGTGCAGGACGCATTTAACGTGAACTTCTTCGGATTTTTCGAGACGGTGCGCCAGATCAGCCGCAAGGGAAGATTCAACCCGGGCATGCGGATCGTGGGAGTGAGCTCCTGCGCGTCCCTGCGGGGCGACAAGTCGAAGGCGATCTACTCGTCCTCGAAGTCGGCGATGGATTCCGCGGTTCGCTGTATGGCGAAAGAACTTGCCGAGAAGGAGATCTGCATCAACACGGTGGCACCTTCGATGACGGCGACGGAGCTTTACAACCGTTACCTCGAAAAATACGGTGAGGACAGCGAGACAAACAAAGAGCTGCTGACGAGACAGTACCTCGGGATCGCGCAGCCGCAGGATGTAGCGAATGCGATCGCGTTTCTCATCAGCCCGGCGGCCCGGTTCATCACGGGGATCACGATGCCCGTGGACGGCGGTCTGTCGACGTGCTGACAAAACCTGAGCGCGAAAGAAGAAAAGAACCCTGAGAGGAGAGAATCATGATGGAGTACAGAACCAGCGGGACCTGCTCGACGCAGATCTATTATGACGTGGTAAATGAGGACGGAGTCGATGTCGTGCGCAACGTGTCGTTTGTCGGCGGCTGCAACGGCAACCTGAAGGGAATCAGCAAACTGGTCGAGGGAATGCCCGTCGACCGTGTGATCGAACTTCTCCGCGGCATCCGCTGCGGTTACAAATCGACGTCCTGCCCGGACCAGCTGGCGAAGGCGCTGGCTGCATATAAGGCAGGCTGAAACGAAGAAAGAACCGAATCAACAGGCAAATGCTGCGGCATTTGCCTGTCTTTCAATACGGACCCAAAGGAAGCAAGCATCGCATGAAACGCATCGTACTTACCGGCGGCGGAACCGCCGGACATGTAACACCCAACATCGCCCTGATCGACAGACTGAAGGAGGAGGGCTTCGAGATCTTCTACATCGGTTCCAAGGAAGGGATCGAGAAGCAGCTGATCGAGAACCTCGGAATTCCGTACTACGGGATTTCCTCCGGCAAGTTGCGCCGTTATTTTTCGATGAAAAATTTCACGGATCCGTTCCGCGTGATGAAGGGGTACAGGGAAGCGAAGAAGATCATCCGCGAGCTTCATCCGGACGTCGTATTTTCCAAGGGAGGCTTTGTGACGGTGCCCGTCGTGCGTGCCGCCGGCAAGGCGAAGATCCCCACGGCGATCCACGAGTCCGACATGACGCCCGGTCTTGCCAACAAGATCAGCATGCACTACGCGGACCGCGTGTGCTGCAATTTCGCGGAGACGCTTGAGCACGTGAAGGGCAAAGGCATCCACACGGGAACGCCGATCCGCAAGGAACTCTTCACCGGCGAGCGCGCCGCGGGTCTTGCGTACGCGGGTTTCTCGGGCGAGAAGCCGGTGGTGCTCGTCGTCGGCGGAAGCACGGGTTCGGTGCGCGTGAACGAAGCGGTCCGCGCGGCCCTGCCGAGACTGCTGCCGGAGTTCGACGTGCTTCATCTCTGCGGCAAAGGCAAGACGGACGAGACCGTGAGTTTCGACGGCTACGTGCAGAAGGAGTACTGCGACAAGGAGATGAAGGATGTCTTCGCGATGGCCGACGTCGTGATCTCCCGCGCGGGAGCCAACGCCATCTGCGAGCTGCTGGCGCTCCACAAGCCCAATCTGCTGATCCCGCTCTCCGCGGAAGCGAGCCGCGGTGACCAGTTGCTGAACGCAGCGTCCTTTGAGAAGCAGGGCTTCAGCATGGTCCTTCAGGAAAATGAGATCACTCCCGAGGTGCTCGCCGAAGCCGTGGAAGAGCTCTATCGCAACCGCGACAGATTCGTCACGGCGATGAGCGAGAGCCGCTCATCCGATGCGACCGAGATGATCATCGGGATCATCAAGGAACTGTGCGAGTAAAAACGGACAAAACTTAACAAACCATATAAGAAAAGTCGCGCCGGATTGTCGGCGCGACTTTTTGCATTGTCCTTGCGGTTGTTGTGCACTCTCAAATGAGCGCTTCATTTCACATCGCGGCGGAAATCTTCGCTGCGAGTTCTGCGGCCTCGCCATCTGCATAAGAGCCCTGCGGCCAAACAGGTAGGATCCCATCTCCCTCGAAGCGGGGGATGATGTGAATGTGCAGGTGGAACACAGTCTGCCCTGCGGCCTCGCCGTTGTTCTGCAGGATATTGATCCCGGCGCAGCCGGTCACTTCCTTGAGCGCAGCCGCGATCTTCTTCGCCACCGGAAGCGCGCGCCCCGCGATCGCGTCGTCAACCTCAAACAGGTTGGCCGCATGTGCCTTCGGCAGCAGGATCACATGCCCTTTGTGCGCCGGCGCGATATCGAGGATCGCCCGGAAATCGTCATCTTCGTAAACCGTAGCGGACGGGATGCGTCCGTTTGCTATCTCGCAAAATATGCAAAAATCAGCCATTCTTCTCACACTCCTTCTTCAACCGGCCGTCGTCGACGGCTTCTTCCGCAAGTATACCACAAAGCACTCGCCGCCGCAACACCGGGGGGACCTGCCGCGGCGACACTGCAGGGCGGTTGCCGGACAGAATGCGGTCGTCTCGCTGCTCCAGGCTGACTAAGCGCTCCGTGCGCCCGCATAGGCAGGGCCGCTTCTTGCGGAACTCGCTTCGCTCAGACATCCTCGAAGCGGCCCATGCGGTCTTCGGACCGCTAAGGCGCCTTCGCTTCGCGAATATCGCAATGCTCGCCGCCCGTATTTGTCCGGCGCGCCCGGCTGTACCGCCGCTGCACCGGCCGATTCCACCGACAGAGGGGGCGACGCCGGACAGAATGCGGCCGGCTCGCTGCTCCAGGCGTACTAAGCGCTCCGTGCGTCCGCATGGTCAGGGCCGCTTCTTGCGGAACTCGCTTCGCTCAAACATCCTCGAAGCGGCCCATGCGGCCTTCGGACCGCTAAGACGCCTTCGCTTCGCGAATATCGCAATGCTCGCCGCCCGTATTTGTCCGGCGCGCCCGGCTGTGCCGCCGCTGCACCGGCCGATTCCGCCGACAGAGGGGGCGACGCCGGACAGAATGCGGTCGCCTCGCTGCTCCAGGCGTGCTAAGCGCTCCGTACGTCCGCCCTGCCGGGCGTCACTGGACAGAATTCGGTCGGCTCGCTGCTTCAGGCGTACTAAGCGCTCCGCGCGCCCGCATAGGCAGGGCCGCTTCTTGCGGAACTCGCTCCGCTCAAACATCCTCGAAGCGGCCCATGCGGCCTTCGGACCGCTAAGGCGCCTTCGCTTCGCGAATACCGCAATGCTCGCCGCACGTATTTGTCCGGCACGCCCGGCTGTGCCGCCGCTGCATCGACCGGTTCCCGACGGCTGGGGCACCTTGGACAAATGCGGTCGTCTCGCTGCTTCAGGCTGACTAAGCGCTCCGTGCGCCCGCATGGTCAGGGCCGCTTCTTGCGGAACT
>JBGUPV010000103.1:0-11554 GCA_045130455.1 Lachnospiraceae bacterium
ACATTTGTGACATTCGGACTGATCCTGGTCTACTATATTGTTTTGATGTTGTTCCTCTGCAAGGCCGGAAACGGCAAAAAGAAGGCCGCGGCAGCGGCCGAAGAGGAGTAAAGTTGTTCTGTCGGAGGCGGTAACGTGGGTTCCAAGAATGAAAAAAAAGGCATGAAGATAATCATCATCGGCGCCGGAAATGTAGGTTCTACTCTTGTAGAACAGCTGGCGCACGAGGGGCATGACATCACGATCATCGACGTGGTCGCCCGGAAGATCCAGGCGATCACCGACAACTACGATGTCATGGGCATCGTCGGAAACGGCGCGAGCTACAGCGTGCTGATGGAGGCCGGCATCGAGCAGGCCGACCTGCTGATCGCCGTGACGGAAGCCGATGAGTTGAACCTTCTGTGCTGTACCGTCGCGAAGCGCGTCGGCCGCTGTGCTGCCATCGCGCGCGTCCGTATGCCGGACTACAGCAAAGAAGTGCAGTATCTTCAGGAGCAGCTGGGGCTTGCGCTTGTCATCAACCCCGAGATGGAGACGGCGAAGGAGGCGGCCCGCATTCTCGCGCTGCCGACGGCTCTCGAGGTTATGTCATTTGCTCACGGTCAGGCGGAGATGATCAAGCTTGCGATCCCCGAGGGAAATAAGATTGCCGGCATGACCCTCGCCGAGGTCTCCAAGAAGCTTCCGGTGAGCGCCCTTGTGTGCGCCGTCGAGCGCGCCGGCGAGGTGTACATTCCTTCCGGTTCGTTCCGGCTGGAGAGCGGCGACACACTGACCTTTGTCGCATCCCGAAGAAACATCCGGACCTTTATGGACACGTTCGGATTCAAATCCCGCCGCGTCCGCGACACGTTGATCGTCGGCGGAAGCAAGGCGGCCTATTACCTTGCACAGGAGCTCATTCACGCAGGGATCAGCGTGAAGATCATCGAGCAGAACCGCGAGCGCTGTGATGAGCTGAGCGTGCTCCTTCCGAAGGCAGTCATCATCAACGGCGACGGCACGGAGGAAAATCTTCTCAAGGAGGAGGGCATCGACCACGCCGACTCCTTCGTCCCGCTCACGGGTATCGATGAGGTCAACATCATCCTGACGCTGTACGCCCGCAAGATCTCCGAGGCGAAGGTGATCACGAAGATCAATCGCATGAATTTCAAGAGCGTTGTGAACAGCCTCGAGCTGGGCAGCGTCATTTATCCCCGCTATATCACGGCGGAGGCGATCGTCGCGTACGTGCGTGCGCGCAATGAGTCCCGCAGCAACAGTATCGAGACGCTCTACCATCTCTTCGACCACCGCGTCGAGGCGATTGAGTTCCGCGTTGAGGCGGAGTCCGAAGTCACGGGAGTTCCGCTCAAGGAGATGAAAATGATCGACGAGCTGCTGATCGCGTTCATCAACCGCGACGGACACATCATCATCCCGAGCGGTCTCGACAGCATTGAGGTCGGCGATACGGTCATGATCGTGACCAAACACGAAGGCTTGCAGAGCCTTACGGAGATTCTGAAGTAACCCGGGGGAGTTGGATTCGGCATGAACAATGCAATGATCGCATACATTTTGGGAGCGGTGTTGAGGATCGAGGGCGTATTGCTGCTGGGGCCGTGCGCTGCCGCGGTCTGGTACGGCGAGAAAGTCGGCTGGTACTATCTCGGCGTGGCCGTCGTATGCGAGATCTGCGGGTGGCTGCTCGCGCATAAGAGGCCGGCGAACCAGGTATTTTACCTCAAGGAGGGTTGTGTCGCCACGGCACTCAGCTGGCTGGCACTGAGTTTCTTCGGCGGACTTCCGATGTACTTCAGCGGTGAGATCCCGAAGTTCGTGGATGCGCTGTTTGAGACGGCCTCCGGCTTCACCACCACCGGCGCGACGATCCTCGGCGACGTTGAGCACCTCGCGAAGGCGACGCTTTTGTGGCGCAGCATGACGCACTGGGTCGGCGGCATGGGAATCCTTGTGTTCCTTCTCGCGATCGTTCCGCTGAGCGGCGGCTCCAACATGAACATCATGCGTGCGGAGAGCCCGGGCCCTTCGGTCGGAAAATTAGTCCCCAAGGTCCGCCATACTGCGCGTATCCTTTATCTGATCTACGTCGGACTGACGGCGCTGGAACTGATCCTTCTGCTGTGCGGCGGCATGAGCTTCTTTGAGTCGCTGAACCACTCCATGGCGACGGCCGGCACGGGCGGCTTCGGTATCCGCAACGACAGCCTGGCTTCCTACTCGGCATATCTGCAGTGGGTAGTCACGATCTTCATGATCCTGTTCGGCGTGAATTTCAATGCGTATTATTTCATCCTCTTCCGCCAGTTCCGCAAGGCATTCGGAATGGAGGAGGTGCGGTATTATCTGCTGATCGTGCTCGCCTCGATCGGGATTGTGTTCTTCTGCATCCGTCCGATGTACGACAGCGGCGCGGACGGCGTCCGCCACGCGGCGTTCCAGGTCAGTTCGATCATATCGACGACCGGCTTTTCCACGGTGGACTTTGACCTGTGGCCGCAGACCGCGAGAACGATCCTGGTGCTTCTGATGTTCATTGGCGCCTGCGCGGGCAGTACCGCCGGCGGAATGAAGGTATCCCGTATCGTGATCGCCGCAAAGACGGTGAAGAAGGAACTGGGAGCTTACCTGCATCCGAAGAGCATCAAAAAGATCCGCTTTGAGGGCAAGCCGGTGGAGCATGAGGTGGTCCGCTCCATCAATGTGTACATCATCGCGTACTTTGTGGTATTCGCGATCTCCGTGTTTTTAGTGTCGTTCAACAACCGCAACCTGGAGACCAATGTGACGGCGGTCGCCGCGACGATCAACAACGTGGGCCCCGGTCTTGCGATGGTCGGACCGACACTGAACTATGGGCATTTTTCGGCGTTCACCAAGGTTGTGCTGATCTTTGATATGATCGCGGGACGACTCGAACTGTTCCCGCTGCTGATGCTGTTCCACCCGGGCATCTGGAAGGAAGTCGCCCGGAGCGGCAAACTGCAGCGCGCGATGCGGAAAGAGAAGAAGACGGCCGAGACCGCAGCGGTACGGACGGCCGATGAGACAGAACTGATGGGACAGATCCGGTAGGATCGACCGGCAAGACAGAAACATTGAGACAGACCGATGATACCGACCGATGAGACCGGCTGTTGGGACCAACCTTCGGGCGGGGGAAAAACGACAAGGAGGTGCGCCGCATGAACAAAGCGAAGAAACGGATCTTTCACATGATCCAGATCGGCGATCGACGCGATACGCTGAGCAAAGCCTTTGACATCTTCATCGTTGTCGTGATCTTCCTGAACCTTTTTGTCACTTTCGCGGACACTTTCGATGAGCTGCAGCGGTTCCACCGGGCGTTTGAGATCATCGAGCTGATCACCATCATCATATTTACGATCGAGTATCTACTGCGGTTGTGGACCGCGGATCTGCTGTACCCGGACAAGTCGTTCTGGGGCGCGAAGCTGGCGTTCGTCATTTCCTTCTACGGCGTGATCGACCTGCTGACGTTCTTCCCGTACTACCTTCCGATCGTGGTGCCCGGAGGCATCGTGGCATTCCGTATCCTGCGGGTGTTCCGCATTTTCCGGCTTTTCAAGATCAACGCGCAGTACGATGCGTTCAACGTCATCACCGACGTTTTGTACGAGAAGAAGAGTCAGCTGTTCTCCTCCATCTGCCTGCTGCTCATGCTGATGGTCGCGTCGTCGCTGGGAATGTACGGACTGGAGCATGACGCGGGTTCGGGGTTTGACAACGCATTTTCCGGCATCTGGTGGTCGACGTCGGCGATCCTGACGGTCGGTTACGGTGATATCTACCCGGTCACCACCGGAGGCCGCATCCTCGCGATCATCATCGCGTGCCTCGGCGTCGGCATGGTCGCCGTTCCTACCGGTATCATATCCGCAGGTTTCGTCGAGCGGTACACGAAGATCAAGGAACTGATGACCCGCGGCGAGGAAAATGATGTGCGTTTCATCACATCGACCGTTTCACAGGACCACAGCTGGTGCGGGCGCAGAGTCAGCGAGATCGTCCTGCCGCCGCAGCTTCTGCTGGTTGTCGTCATGAGGGGTGACGAGCAGATCGTGCCGGACGGCAGTACCGTGCTTGAGGCGGGAGACCTTCTCGTGCTCGCCGGCAAGCATTACGCGGAGCGCAGCACCATGAATCTCCGTGAGGTCGTGGTCGGCGCGGAGCATCCGTGGGTCGGCGAGGAGATCCGGGATCTGGACATCAGCCGCCGCGAACTGATCGTGTCGATCGAGCGGAACGGGAAAATGATGATCCCCAACGGCAAGAGCGAGATCCTCAAGGACGATGTTGTGCTCGTGTACCGGAAGGGCAGGAGCGTCGAGACGAAAGCCGCGGAGAAGCAGGAGCGCAGAAAGCGCAAAAAGAAATAAAGCGGAAATAACGAAACGGAAATGAAAGCAATATAAGGGGGAGTAGAGGATATGGCAAAGCGGATCCTGCCGCGAAGGCTGTCTTCTTTTCAGATCATTATCCTCGGCTTTGCGGGTGTCATTTTGCTGGGAGCGTTTATCCTGATGCTCCCGATCGCCTCGCAGGGACGGGTGTGGACGTCGTTCGGCGACGCCGCGTTTACGGCGACGTCGGCCGTGTGTGTGACCGGACTGGTGGTGCAGGACACCGCGACCTACTGGTCCGCCTTCGGACAGGGGTTCATCCTGCTGCTGATCCAGATCGGAGGCATCGGTGTTATCGCGGTCGCCGTGTTTATCGCGACACTCTCCGGCAAGAAACTCTCGCTGATGCAGCGAAGCACACTGCAGGACAGCATATCCGCCCATCAGATCGGCGGCGTTGTGCATATGACGGGATTTATCGTCCGCATTGTGTTCATCACGGAGCTGGCAGGAGCGATCGTGCTGCTTCCGGGATTCTGCTGCCGCTACGGCGCAGCGGGAATCTGGATGTCCGTGTTCCATTCGATCTCCGCGTTCTGCAACGCCGGTTTCGACCTCATGGGCAGCCGCACCGGGCAGTATTCTTCGCTGACCGGAATGGCGGGCAATCCCGAGATCGTCGTGCCCATCTGCCTGCTGATCATCCTCGGCGGCATCGGTTTTTTGACATGGAGCGATGTCAAGGAACACAAACTGCATTTTAAGCGCTACCGCCTCCAGAGCAAGATCGTGATCGTGACTTCAGCGGTCCTGATCCTGTTCCCGATGTTGTGGCTGTTCTTCGGCGAGTATGCCGGAGAACCGATGAAAGACCGTATCTGTCTGTCGCTGTTCCAGGCGGTGACGCCTCGAACGGCCGGCTTCAACACCTCGGATCTCGGGGCACTCACGGGCGTCGGACGTATGCTGATCATTTTCCTGATGCTGATCGGCGGCTCGCCGGGATCGACGGCCGGCGGTATGAAGACCACCACGGTGGCGGTGTTATTTTCCAATGCGACCATGGTGTTCCGCCGCAGAAAGAATGCGCAGATGTTCGGAAGGCGCATCGAGGACAGTGCCGTGAAGACCGCGTCCACGATCCTGGTGATGTACCTGTTCCTGGCGCTCCTCGGGGCGTCCGTGATCAGTGTCCTCGAGGGAGTCTCGCTCGAGAGATGCATCTTTGAGACCGGCTCGGCGATCGCGACAGTCGGTCTGTCCCTGGGACTTACGCCGTCCCTCGGACTCATTTCCCGCATCATCCTGATGCTTCTGATGTTCTTCGGCCGCGTCGGCGGTCTCACGATCATATATGCGGCGGTTTCCGGCAGAAATGCGGAAGTCTCCAAATGCCCGGAGGAAAAAGTCGTTGTCGGATGACCGGGCTCCGACGGATATAGGGGAAATAAGAAATTCAAGGAGAAGACAGTATGAAATCCATCCTGCTGATCGGTGTTAACAATTTCGGTTTTATGATGGCCAGAAAGCTCAATGAGCTCGGACATCAGATCATGGCGGTGGACCGCAACGAAGCCCGCGTGAACAGCATCCTTCCGTTCGTCACGGACGCACAGATCGGTGACGCCACGAACGAAGCGTTCCTTCGCTCGCTGGGTGTCCACAACTACGATGTATGCATCGTGGCGATCGGCGGCGATTTCCAGAGCTCGCTGGAGACGACATCGCTTCTGAAGGAGCTCGGCGCGAAGATCGTCGTGTCCCGCGCGGACCGCGAGGTGCAGGCAAAATTCCTTCTGCGCAACGGCGCGGACGAGGTGATCAATCCCGAGAAACAGATCGCGGAGTGGGCAGCCATCCGCTACGCCTCCGATCACATCCGCGACTATATCAAACTCGACGGAAGCCACGCCATTTTCGAGGTGACGGTTCCGGACGGATGGGTCGGCCGCACGATCGGCAACATCGATATCCGTAAGAAATACGGGATCAGCATTCTGGCGATCAAGAGGGACGGCAGGATGAACATGATCATCACGCCGGACACGGAGCTCGACGCGGACATGACGATGCTCGTGCTCGGGGATCAGAAGGCGATCCAGAAGTGTTTTAAAATCTGACCATTTTCGCGGAGCACACGGGAGTATTCCCGTGTGTTTTGTGCGATGGAATATATGCGTAACAAACGGAGTTTTTTATGAGTGAGCGGCGAGACAAATCAAACAAGAAATTTATGTTGTTGTCGGCGATCGGTATCTTCATGGTCGTCGATCACCACACGTTTACGGCGTTCAATATCTTCGGGGATTTTCTTCCCTACAATTCCTTCTTCATGCCGATGTTCGTGTTCATCTCCGGATACTTCAACAAGGTGGACGGAACGACCGATCTGTGGCGGTATCTGTGGAAGAAGATCAAGACGCTGCTTGTCCCTTATATCGGGCTGTCCATGACGGTCTTCGGGATCCAGCAGCTGATCAATTACATCAAGCTCGGAAGTGAGATGGCGCCGCTTCCGGACGGGTATTTTACATACGTGCTCCGCAGAGTCGTGACGGTCGGCTCCTACGGTGCGATCGCCGAGCCCATGTGGTTCGTCATCGCGCTCTTTGCCACGCTCATGGTCTACGCGGTCATGAAGAAGTTCCTGAGCAAAATGAAGATCTGGAACAGTTACGTCATGTTCCTTCTGTTCTGCGGACTTCACCTCTTCGTGATCTATCTCGCGAAAAATACGGCCTTTGAAGCTCTGGAATGGTGGCTGGTACCGCTGAAGTGCCTGTTCTTCCTCCCGTTCCTGGAACTGGGTATCATTTACCGCGAGCGTCTCGAGAAAAAGCACACGGCGATGTCCGGCACAGGCAAGATCGCGATCCTGTTCGCGCTGCTGGTCATCAACGCGATCCGTACCTGCTATCTTCCGATGCCGTACGATGTTGCCTTCGACAGCATCGATGTGCTGGGCGGTTTCACGAGTCCTTACATCGTCACGCCTCTGGTGTCGTCGCTGGTCGGCATCCTGTTCTGGCTGACGGCGGCGGAACTCGTCGGCAAACAGGTCGGCGAGAGCAGATTCGTCAACTTCATGTCCTGCAACACGTTCTGGATCATGGGGCTTCACATCACGTTCTACAACATTTTCAACTGTGTGCTGATGGCAGTCAATAAGAGCATCGTCACACTGCCGAACTTCGATGCGGAGACGTTCCGGGAGACCGAGTGGTACTTCTGGCAGCTCAACGGGAACTCCAAGATCTTCTACGTCGTGATCGGCGTTCTGGGACCGCTCGGTCTGAAGTGGGCCTATGACAGGCTCTGCGCGCTGGCGGACCGCGGGATCAAGCGCATCGGCGCCGGATCGGAGCAGAAGGTGAAGATGCTGAACACGATCGCAAAGCCGGTGTTCGCGGTGCTCTTTGTCGCGCTGATCGGCCTGATCGTCGTCGCGACCAAGCCGAAGGCGGAGACCGACGTTCCGTACACGCCGGGAGTTTCGGACGGGATCGAGGATCCCGGGACGAATGATCCGGACCCGACCGATGATCCCGGGACGCAGGATCCGACCGGTGATCCGGAAAATAATACCCCCACCCCTTCGGAGTCCGACATCCTTCCTGCAGACCTTTCCCCGGTGTACGCGTACCTTGATCTGGCGTATTCGTATAACGGTGAGGATGCCGATTACCTGGCAGGTCCTTGCGCTGTGAACAACAACGGGGACTTCACGGTCACCGTGACGAGGGAGGAAGATGCAGAGGCGCCGCAGGCATTTGACGGGCTCACATACATGGGCATCCGGCTCCTGGACGACGACCAGGCCGACATCGACATCACGAAGGCTACGATCTCCGAGGTCAAGGTTGTCTGCGACGGCGTCGAACTGTTGGTTGTCTTCCGCGGGATCGCCCCGTACGAGGAAGGCGTGATCCTCGCATTTTTCGACTGCTACGAACCTGCGAAGTATGCGGAGGGAACGGACATGACCGATGCCGAGACGTATGACTTCAGCGGAAAGAGTGCTATTGAGGTGACATTTACCGTCGCAGGAGCGAAAGCGAAATAACATTGACAACACATATCTGCAAATGTGCCGATCGGGGACTCCGTGTCGGCACGTTTTTTCTTTGATCCGGAACAGAACGGGAAAAGTTAAAACTTGACAGCAGCTTATTTTTGTGAAACATAAGAAATGAGTACTTCATTTTGCGTCTAAGTAAGTGAAGGGAGCAGAAACACCGGTGTTTTGGTTCATTCGGAAAATGAGGGGAGCTGCGTAAGACTATGTCGGACAGAGAGCACATGAGCGATGAGCGGATACTGCAATTGTATTTCGACGGCTCGGAGTCTGCCCTCCGTGAGACACAGGCGAAATACGGGCGCTATCTGCATGCGATCGCGGTCGGGATCCTCGGCAACGCGGCGGACGCGGAGGAATGTGTGAACGATCTCTATCTTCGTGCGTGGAACGCGATCCCGCAGGCGAAACCGCAGGATCTGAAGGCGTATCTGGCGGGCGCCATTCGCAACATTGCCGTCTCGCGGCTTCGAAAGAACCAGGCGGCCAAGCGCGGCGGGGAGGCACTGACGGCATCCTACGAGGAGTTGTCGGAGAGTATTCCGGACAGTCGCCTCGGTGAATCAGCGGACGCCGTACAGCTTCGGGAGACGATGAACGGTTTCCTGGGGACGCTGTCGCGCGGAAAGCGCAGTCTGTTCCTGAAGCGATACTGGCTGTCCCGTTCCGTCGCGGATATCGCGGCGGAGATCGGCAGGGACGAGCGATACGTCAGCAACCAGCTATATAACCTGAGGAAAAAGCTGAAGAAGTATCTGGAGAAGCACTTTTGAGCCGCGGAATCTTCGGAGACGACGGAAGATGGCAGATCCCCTGATGGGAGGATGATAAAGATGACGGGAAAAGACTTATTTGACGCAATCGGAGGCGTGAAGGAAAAGTACATCGACGAGGTGACTTCGGAGATCGCGCGGGAAAATGAGACGGCTCTCGAAGGAGAGAGCAGCACAAAAGGCACCGGCAATAGGATATCGCACTTGCTCGCATGGTCGATCGTGGCGGCGGAGATCGTGATCCTGCTCACGGTCATTGTGGCATTGAATCTGAGAAATCGCAAGGCAGACGACCCGGTTCAGACACCGGTCGGCGAGACGAATCCGACAGCGATGGTGACGGATTCACCGGTCCCCGGCGAAGAGATCAATTCAATCGGAGTCCGGAACCGGCAGCTCGTGTGCGGGGAAAACTATGCGGCTGACATTCAGGCGGACGGAACCGTTCGAATCACAACGCTTCCGGGGATTGAGAGTATAGCGGATCTGCACTTCAACAAATATCAAGTAGACAACTGGAAAGACATCGTTTCGCTGCGAAGCGGATTCGAGATGCTGTATGCCGTGGACAAAAACGGACACTTATGGTCAGAGGGGAACACTCAGGATTATGTCAGAAGCCTGATCCGGGAAACAATCAGCGACCCCGAACCGTATCCCGTCAGCATAGCGACATGGAAAATCGCTCTGCCTGTGGTTGATGATTTTATCGAAGAGAATAAACTGATCGACGGAGAGTACTTCCTGCCGAAACGGTCGGGAAGGAATATTTTCCTAAAGCAGGGCGGCGAACTGGTCGAGTTTGTGTTTGAAGACTCCGACGTTCCGGTGTGCAGGACGTTGGATGAAAACGTGGTTTCGTTCGAGGGGAATTTCTACCTGAAGGAAGATGGGACCGCGAGAACATACCTGGATCGGAAGGATATTCCCGCAGGTATGGAAGGCATCCTCAACGAGAAAGACATCTGTGAACTGGCGGAAAACGCAATCGGTGTCTTCGGCTTGAGGAAAGACGGAACCGTCGCTTCATACGCGAAAGTGCGGTATTCCTGTGGAGAGATCGTCGGAAGCTGGGAAGGAGTATGCGGGATCACAGCGGAAGGCTCGCCCGGGGAATCCTGCACTGCCGTGATCGCAGCGGTCCATACGGATGGAACGGTCTCGGCGGTCGGCGTCCGTGAGACATCAAAAGAGATTGAAGAAGTCAAGGCATGGAAGGACATCGTCGCTGTCGCTGTCGGCGACAACGGGCAGTTTATCGCAGGCAAAACTACGGACGGCGAGATTCTGTTTGCAGTTTTGGAGGGTAATCCGGTGCTTGATGAATTGGCAAACTGTAGTCCAAATGAGCTTTATGAAAAGAGCCTTACGGTCGCGACTCCGAAGCAGAGAGAGCAGCTTAAGGCAATCCGAAACGATCTGTATTTCGGCTTCTGGGAGGAAGCTTACACACGCAGAATCATGACGATCATGGGGCTTATGTCGGAGGATGCTCCGTATCTTACCGTGGACGATGCGAAGAGACTGATCGAGGAGATGAAGGCGGAAGGGCTTCTGGATGATTTCTGTAATAACGTGTACTTGATCGCAGATCGGTTTAACTCGGTTGCGGCAGCACCGGACATGGATGGCGGAAGCGGCTTTACGATCATCAAGTATGCTGTAGACGCGGATCATGAGAAGTTTATTGAAATACACAGCGGCGGAGGTATACGCTATTACGACGGAGAAAAGTCAATTTATCTGTACCAGTTCCCAGGGGTGTTCTTGTTGGATAACTATGCAGACGCGTGGAGCGACGAGACGATCCGTGAGAAAGTGTACGAGGTTATTCAAAACTACACGTTTGTTCCGACGGTACGAAGTGATTTCGGATATGCGCCGGAAAATCAGGAGCTTTACGACAGGCTTGCACAGATTGACGGAGCGGCTCCCTATATCCTGCGGTACGTGCTCGAGCGAGACAACGGTTTCGGGGGCGGTGACGACGCGCAGTGTGTCGCAGTAGCAGCGGATCTGTTAGGGCGATCGATCGGCGTCGACGACGCGGAACTGCCGGACGGCTTCCGGTGTGGGTATGAGATGGGGACACCCAAGTATTGTGCGGCCCGGCTTGTCGCCGCTCTTGCCGGAAAATAAAACGGAAGCCTCATTTTTCGCTTTTGAGAGCCTTCTCGATCGCGTCAATCCGCTGTGACATCGGGGGATGCGAGTACTCGAGAACGACAAGTGCGGGCGACGGGGAGACGTCGCCGAAGTCGGCCTTCGTGAGCTTCTTAAGACCGGTGATCAGCTCTTCTCCGTAGCCTTCCTGCACGGCAAACCGGTCGGCC
>JBGUPV010000104.1:0-9671 GCA_045130455.1 Lachnospiraceae bacterium
TATACGGTTCGGTCGCGCACCCGAACGACGGTGCAACGAACCCGATGGTTCCGCCTTCCTGCAAAAAATGTACCATAACTCCCTCCCGAACGATCACTTCATTTGCAAAAGCCGAATAAAGTATAACACCTCACGCGATGACACGCAATAAGCGCGGCTCCCGAATCGGAAACCGCGCATTTGCTCCAAAGGTTCTTCTGTTACTTTCTTGTCAGGCTTTTCTCTTACAGCAGATGTGCCCGGATCTCCTCGCCGCTCAGCGGGCTCAGGTAAGCCGGTGCGATGTCGAACACGGTCTTGCAGCCGCTCACGCCTTCCGCGGAAAGTCTTGCGACCGCGCGTGCGTAAGCCGCGATCACGCTCGACGTGAACTCCGGGTTGGAGTCAAGCTTCAGGCTGTACTCGATCACGTGCTTGTTCTCGCCGTTCCAGCCGGTCTTGCCGGTGCGGATCACGAAACCGCCGTGCGGGATTCCCGCATGGTCGCGCAACAGCTCTTCCTCACTGATGAAATGAACCGTCGTGTCATAGTCCGCAAAATAGTTGGGCATCGTCTTGATCGCCTGCTCAACCGCTGCCGCATCCGCGCCTTCCTCAAGCACGACGAAGCACTCTCTCGTGTGCTTCTGACGCGTGGTCAGCTGCGGGTTGCTTCCGGAACGAACCGCCTCAAGCGCCGACTCTACCGGGATCGTGTACTGCTTGCCGTTCTTTACGCCGGGTACACGACGGATCGCGTCGGAGTGTCCCTGGCTCACGCCCTTACCCCAGAAAGTGTAATCCTCGCCGTCCGGAAGAATGCAGTTCGCATACAGACGGTTCAGGGAGAACATACCCGGGTCCCAACCGCACGAGATGAGCGCTACCTTGCCGCCCTTCTTCGCCGCAGCATCAACATTCGCAAAATGCTCCGGGATCCGTGCGTGCGTGTCAAAACTGTCCACAACGTTGAACATCGATGCGTACTCCGGCGTCTGCTTCGGAAGATCCGTCGCGCTGCCGCCGCAAATAATCATAACGTCGATCTTGTCCTTCCAATCGGCAATGTCCGCAACCGAGCAGACCTTTGCGCCGGGCGTCAGAACGCTCACCGTCGAGGGGTCACGTCTCGTGAACACCGCCGCAAGCTCCATATCCGGGTTCTGCTTCACTGCGCACTCGACACCGCGGCCGAGATTGCCGTATCCGATAATACCAATCTGAATCATATTCTTGCCTCCCAAGCGGTACGCCCCGGCTCTCCGCCGGCCGGCGCGACGGCGTATTCTGTCAGCCTGAGGCCGCTTCCGTCACCCGCTGCCGTGAATCATTTTCCAAGCGGAAGAACGATCACAGACCATAGAATACCACCTTCGCAACGGTTTGTAAATACAAAAATAATACTTGTATACAAAAATACATTCGGTCGCTTTCAGGGGAGATCACTCCTCCACCGGGACTCGTTCGATGCCGTAGCGAAGCGTCCATTCGCCGTCGCTCAGGTTCTGCGTCACCTCGAGAAGGCGGACCAGATAACCGTTGGAGTCATACTCGTAAAATGTGTTGTACTGATGCGTGGTATCCCCGGAGATCGTCAGCACGGTTGTCTCCAGATAGCCTTCATCATCGTAGAACATATCCATGCGGCTGTTCGGCAGAGCGTAGGTGATGTCATCGGAATAGCGGTATGTGAGAACCGTCTCCGGGATATTTTCCGCACCGAAGATCAGAACACGGTTATTGCCATGAAGCACGAATTCGTACTCCTTCACGCGGACACCCTCCGCCGTCGAAGCGATCCGGCAGCTGTCATACGGGGTGACACTCTCGTTGTTAAAGACAAACTCCTGCACGTACACGAGATCACCCTCGGTGTCGTAACCGCATGCCACCAGATTCTGCTCGGTGTCGCGGAGCGCGATGTACAGTTTTGTCGTAGCGATCGACTCGTAGCGGAGCTCCTGCCCCAGACGGTCGGTACGCCCGTTGACAAACTCGAACCGTCCCTTATAACCGCCGATCTCGCTCTCCGCGATCTTCCGGTCCGTGAGAGCGGTGTTTTCGCGGTCGGTATGAAGATTCCAGTAATCATCGCGGATCACCTCACTTAAGGAGATCCAGTCGTCGGCCTCGAGCGCCTTGCTCCCGAGCTCGATGCATCGGGTCGGAATGTTGTCCGTCGTATCGATCTTCGGCACGTAACCGAACTGACCGTTGCGGTACTGCACCATATACCATTCATCGCTGTAGAACACGCTGTCGTCCGTCACGATCGCGACAAATTCGCCGATCTGCAGGTCGTCCATCTTCATACCGTCAACGGACGGTTCACGGTACACGGCCGAGGTGTGGATCATATACACAAGACCGTTCAGTTTATATGAGTCTCCGACGATCGGCGTCGGTGTCACGTTCGGATCAACGGTAGGGGACGGCTCCACGGTCGGTTCAACTGTGGGCTCAACCGTCGGCTCCGGCGTTACATTCGGATTCGGTGTTACGCTCACTTCCGGTGTTGCGAACGGATCGGGCGTTACGCTCGCTTCCGGTGTTACGAACGGATCAGGCGTTATGCTTACTTCCGGCGTCACAAACGGATCAGGCGTCACACTCACTTCCGGTGTCACAAACGGATCAGGCGTCACGTTCGGGTCGGGTGTCACACTTACTTCCGGCGTCACGTTCGGGTCAACCGTAGGCGTCGGCTCTTCCGTTGGCTCCACGCTCGGCACCGGCTCCTCCGTGGGCGTCGGTGTCGGTTCCTCCGTCGGTGTGGGAGAAGGCTCTTCCGTAGGCGTCGGCTCCTCCGTCGGACTCAGCTCCGGGATCGGCGTCTCCGTGGGCGTGGGTTCCTCGGTGGGCACCGCCGTCGGTGTCGGCGTGATCGCATGCGTCGCGGTGGGCGTCGGATCCTCCGATTCCTTCTTCGAAGCGTCCCCGCAGCCGCCCAGCAGGCAGATCGTCAGTACGATCGCAAGAATGATCGCTGTCTTTCTCTTCTTCATATCTTCGCGTTTCCTTTCCTTCCGAACCGAAACTTCGCCTTCGTCACGACTGTGACAAGCCGGCGTAATACTCATGCACGAGACTTCGGAACCCGTAGCTCTTGATCGTCTCGTAGCGCAGCCGATAGTTAGCCTTGGTGTAACGACCGGTCACGATGAAGCGGATGCACTCGACCATGTACCGGTCAAGCACCGCCAGGCTCTCCGTCGTCGTGATGACGGGGAAGAACCATCGTGCCCAGGTCAGCTCATTTTCATTGCGGTTATCGTAAAATTTTGCGTTGTAATGCTTGATGTACGCCCGGATCGCTCGCTCGTCCTCCGCGTGATTACGGCATTTCCAGCGATACAGTTTGCGCGCCTTGCGCTTCATCTTGGCTTTCATCTTGCGCACCGACGCCTCCGAGACGTCGATCTCGCCGTCGCGGTACGTGATGCCCAAAAATGTCCACGGCTCCCCCGGTCCGGCCTCAAACACCTTCTTCGGGTTGACCGTAAGCCCGCCCTCGTCCAGAAACGCCAGGATTTCCCCGCGGAACTTCGCGATCTCCTCCGGCGTCTCGGCAAATACGATGATGTCGTCGGAGTACCTCGCGTACAGCACTCCCCGCTCCTGCATTCTCCGGTCCATCTCGCACAGGTAGAGGTTGGCCAGGAAGGACGACAGCGGGATGCCCGCCATGATACCCTTCGCATGCTCCTCGACGACTTTGCCGGAATCCACCACGTAAGGGTTCGTGAGGATCTTCTCGATCAGCCCGCACAGGACCGGCTCCTCCGAGAGCACCTCCCGCACCATCGGCAGGATCCGTGCCACATCCACCGAATTGAAATAGTCATGGATGTCGAGTTTATACACATAACAGTCCCGAAGCTTCGGGTACTTCGTCAGGTACGACACAGCCTTCTTCACACCGCTGTTCACACGGAACGAAAAAAGGTTCGGCGGGAAAATGTCCTCGTACCGGTGCAGGTGCCACGCGATCACCTTGAGAAGCAGATTGGACGCGTCGTCGTAGACGTACACGACCCTCTTCTTCTCCGACCCCATCTTGTTGATGATCTTGCGCTCGGGCAGCGGAAAATCCCCCTCCGACAGCCAGCGCGTAAGCGGCTCCATATACGCCTGCTCATCGATCAGACGGCGGTACAGCTTCAGTTCCCGTCGCGTGATATGCTCGCGGCCGGAACAATAGCGATAATAATCTTCCCAGATCTCCGGGTTCGTCAGTCCGGCTGCAAACTCCATAGCTCCCCCTTAGGCCCTTCCGATGTCCGAAACACAAAATGTGAGAGGCTCCTGCCGTATGGCACGAACTTCCCACATATGCTCAGACAGAACGCGCCCACGCGGGAAGCTTGTGCTTCCCGATGAGCAGCTTGTAAAGAGAAGAAATCTTTAAAGAAAGGAAAATTTCCTTTCTTACCCAGGCGATACATGGCCGACTACCTGCAAAGTACTACAAGGACCATGCTGCGCCCGCTGCAGGTGCATATGCGTTCTTCTCGATTTACCATCAGTATGCCAGATGTTCGCGAATGCGGTTCACCACATAATCCTCATGATCCGGATACTCGATAAAGAAATTGATGTGCTTCAGGTTCGCGCCCTTCTCGCAGGCAGTGTGGAGACCCTTCTTGTAGGAATCCACGCTCTGCAGCGAGATGACAAGCGCGATCACACCGTTCTTGCGCATAACGAACGTATACGGCGGAAGCGGATATTTCGGTTTGATCCCGGCAAGGCTCTCGAGGGTGACATTTTCCTCAAGGGTATACTCCGGAAAATGATTGGCAATGATCGGGCGGAAATAGTTGACATCATGGTTGTAACGCGTATCCCACTCACTCTCCGTCACAGGGCCCGTCGCGGCAGCCTGCTGTGCAGGTGCGGCGGACTGAACCGAGGGTGCGCTCGTCGTCTGACCCGCGTTCGCGAACGCCTGATCCACGACATTGCTCACAACCTTCTCCGCTTCCTTCTCAACCTTCTGCTCAACTTTCCTGCGAAGGATCCTTCTCAAGATTGACTCCAGCATGGTAGTACCTCCGTCTCAAGGTTTCGCCGCGCCCCGGATTCCGGCAGTCATACGGCGAAACAGGCATGGTTTCCCGAAGGCGCCGGCACGGTGAATGCACCGCCTCTCACGGCCTCGGATGCTCCCGATATTGAATTTATTATAGCTGTTTGCATTGGCAAATGCAACAGGAATAATACGGATTCACCGCACTCTCAGAGTGCTCTGTCGGCCTTGCCGAAGTAGTGCATTTCCAGCAGTTCCCCGGCCACGGAATAGCCGAGTTTGCGGTACAGCCGGATCGCCGGAAGGTTGTCCCCGTAGACGGTCAGGCGCGCGGATCTCGCGCCGGTCTCACCGAGGAGCGCAAACACGTGGTTCATAAGTCTTGTCGTGATGCCTCTGCGCCGGTATTCGGGAGCGCAGAAGATGGATTCCGTGGCATAGATGCCCTCGCGGAGCGGCCACGTCGTGACCGAAGCGGCGATCTGTCCGTCCGCGACGGCGAGCCACACATGCCCCTCGGGCTGCTGCAGGCGGAAGCGGAGTTCATTTTCACTCTGCCCCTCGCCGAAGCTTCTCGCGCTGACCGAAAAATACTCCTGCCGCTCACTTTCCTCGTCGCAGAACTCGCGGAAGGTCGTGTCGTCGTCCGCGTCCGTCTCCCGTTCGAGCCGCATCAGAGCGATCTCGCCGGGCTCATAAACCGGGCTGTAAGCCGTTCCGAAGGATTCGGATTCGTCGGCGTAGGACTCTTCCTCTTCGCTCTCCTCGATGGCTCGTTCCATGACCGTCATCACGCCGCCGACCCGGAAGCCCTCGTCGAAAAGAAGCTCCGAGTAAGCCGTCTCCTCCGCCTTAACCCAGACGCGAAGCACGGGCACGGGGCCTTCCTTCGGCTTCAGCCGGTCAAAGCGGTACATCAGCTCCTCCAGGAGCGTGATGGATGCCTCCGCCTCCTCCTCGATCCCGGGAAGTGCCTGAAATTCCGCGCGGTAATACACATTTTCCGCGTTCTCTCCCTCCGCAAGCGAAGGCTGCGCCAGCGCAAGGAGTCCCGCGCCTGCAAATGATCCGTCGCGGAGTGCCACGCAGACCGAGTCCGCGACCACATCCCGCAGATACCGGATCTCCTGCGCGAGATCACGGTTCATCGCTTCGATGTCCGAAAGATACCGTTCCCTGTAATTAACGATTGAGATCATCCGACTGCCTCCTTTCGCCTTCCACGGAAGAATACGCCGTCTTGCCGGTCACGCCGGGCAGGCGCCCAATCTTGCCGGACAGTGCCGATATCGTCTCCTGCGGAGCATCGACGGCAATGCAGATGATATGGATCCCCCTCTCCCGGTAGGGCAGGCCCATTCGGCCGATGATGAAGCGTCCGTAATCATGCAGGATCCCGTTCAGTTTCTCCGCGGATTCCGTGTTTTCCACAATGATACTGATGACTGCCACCCTGGTTTCCATCGTTGCCGTCCTTTCCGAATTCCGCGGTGCGCCCGCGGGCTCGCGTTACGCCGGTCGCTCATTGTACCGGTCCTGCGTTGTGCCGGTCTCCCGTCACTCGCCGGACTCCTCCGGCCGGTGCGCACGCTTCCACTCGCGGATTTCCTCGAGCCGGTCGGCCACCGCCGCCTCCGCGCCCATCCGCTTTGGCCGGTAATACTGCCGGTCGGCCAGGGACTCCGGAAGACACTGCATCGGTGTGAGCGCTTCCGCGTAATTGTGCGCATATTGATACCCTTCACCGTAGTGAAGGTCTGACATCAGCTTGGTCGGCGCGTTGCGGATCCACAGCGGGACCGGCTCGGCGCGTCCGTTTCTGAGGTCCTCGCTGACCTCCATGCAGGCAACCTCAAGCGCGTTGGATTTCGGTGCCATCGCCAGGTACGTCGCCGCATGTGCGATGTGCACATTGCACTCGGGAACGCCCAGATAATGACACGCCTGGTAGACGTTGATCGCTACGGCGAGCGCATTTGAGTCCGCCATTCCCACGTCCTCGCTCGCAAAACGGACCATACGCCTTGCGATATACAGCGGATCGTCGCCGCTCTCAAGCATCCGGAGCGCCCAGTAGACCGCCGCATCGGGGTCGGAGTTGCGCATCGACTTGTGCAGCGCGGAGATCAGATTGTAGTGCTCTTCGCCGCTCTTGTCATACAGAAGCGATTTGCGGCTGATGCACTGCTCCACCTGACTGTCGCTCACGGAGATCCCGTCCGCGCTGATGGTTCCGTTTAAGACCGCCATCTCCAACGTGTTGAGCGCCGTTCTGGCGTCTCCGTTGGAAAATGCGGCGATCGCCCGGATCTGATCGTCCGTCATGGAGACGTTGTTGTCCCCGAAGCCGTCCTTCGAGGTCAGCGCGTGCTTTAAAAGCGCCACGATGTTGTCCTCGGTCAGCGGCTTTAAGACAAATACTTTGCACCGGGACAGAAGAGCCCCGTTTACCTCGAAGGAAGGATTTTCCGTCGTTGCTCCGATGAGGATGATGCTTCCCTTCTCGACATAGGGCAGGAACGCGTCCTGCTGCGCTTTGTTGAAGCGATGGATCTCGTCCACGAAGAGCACGGTGCGCACGCCGCGAAGCGTCGCTTCCTCCGCCTGCTTCATGACTTCCTTGATCTCCTTGATCCCGCTGGTCACCGCGCTGAAGTTGATGAACTCCGACTTCGTCTGCCCCGCGATGATGCTCGCGAGTGTCGTTTTGCCGACGCCGGGCGGTCCCCAGAAGATCATGGAGGAAATATTGTCATTTTCGATCAGCGTCCGGAGCATGCAGCCCGGACCGAGCAGATGCTCCTGCCCGACGAACTCCTCGAGGGTTTTCGGACGGACCCTGCCGGCCAGAGGCATGGACCTCGGCGCCTTCTCCTCCATCATGTCAAATATCGATAACTGTTGCATACATACCTCGATCCTCAGGCATCGGTGTCATCATTTTCCTGTCCGGAACGTGCCTGCCGATCTTTTCTGAGTTTCACCAGCCGCAGTTTTCTTCTGCGGCGCTTATTGTTCCAGCGAACCAGATTCAGCGCTGCCCATACAAGCACGGCAATGCCGATCACGATCCCCGCGATGACGACCGTCTTCTTGGAGAGACCTGCTTTTTCGTACCAGGTCTCCTTGTCCGCATCGCTCTTCTCCGGCTTCTGCAGGGGCTCGGGGTTGAAAATGACGATGGAATCGATCGCCACGCTCTTGCCCTTCTTCGTGCGGTCCGTGATGCGGATGTACCGCGGCTTGCTCTCCGCGGGAATGTTGGCCAGTCCGTCGACACCGTTAAATGTCTTGGACTGCAGGGATACTTCGTAGTATTTGTTGCCGTCCGCCGAAAGCTCGACCTTCATGTCGTCCGAGTTGGCACCCGTCGTGAAGATGTACAGGTCCGGTCCCGCTGCCTCGCGGATGAACCATCCGAACTCCAGCACGACAACGCCGCCGTGGCCGAGTTCAAGCGCGCCCTCCCCGGTCTCCGGATCGTAGTCCGGCCAGCCGAGCGCGGCCATCATCTCCGCGTTGGAAACCGATTCCTCCCGGCCGGTTCCCGGCCGAAAGATCTGAACGCCGCCGGCTGCCTGCGCGCCCGCGAAAAGGATCTCGTTGGAGATCTGCTCCCCACCCTCACCGGTCAGCACATCCGTGTGCGAGGCAGGCGCCTGGCGCCCTTCGCCGCTGTAGTACACAGGGCCGTACACTCTCGGTTCTTCCGTCGGCGTCGGGCTCGCATCCTCCTTCGCGAAGGCGGCGCCGACCAGGGTCATGCAAACCGCTGCGGCGACGAGAAGCCCGCGCACGATCATTTTCCTCTGCGTTTTTCTCATAACAAACGCATGCTCCTATTTTTCAATCTTTTCGAGTACCAGATCCATCGTCTCCTGATCGATGACGTATTTTACATTCTCGGTCAGAGCACGGAAGAGATAGTACTTCTCATAACCGAGCGCATAGTTCGGCAGCACGCCGAGCACCCGCGTCTCGTGTCCTTTGTCTTTGTCCAGAACGGCAACCCGATACCCGATGATATCGCCGTTCTCCTCGACAGCCGTGTACAGCAGGCGGTAGAAATCCAGACTGTCCACCATGACCGTCTTGTTGATGGTCTTGCCCATCGCGAGCATATTGTCGCTCAGGATGGCAAGGTCTCCGTAGTAATCATGGTTCTTCTCCGACTCGCGCAGCGCCGCTGCCTTGCGCAGTTCCGCACGGCGGCGGTGTTCCTCCGCCGTCATCGGCTGGTCGCCGTCGTGGATCAGCGTTCTCCTAGCCTCCTCACGCTTCTCGGCCTCGGTCTTCTCGCGCTCGGGAATGAACACATCCATGATCTCCGTGAGCGTCATCCGATCTTCCGACGGTCCGTCGACGCGGTATTTATCCTTGACGGAAAATACCCTGTAGTCGCTCGTGTCGATGACCAGACGCTCGCGCGCCGGCGCGAACAGGGTTTCCTGCGGGATCACCGAGTCATCGCGGATTTTCTCCGGGACTCCGGCCGCAAGCCGCTGAAGCACGTCCCCCTTGCGGGTTCCGTCGGACTCGCGCTTGCGCGCGCCGGGCTCATAGTAAATGAGCTCGGACTCTTCCTGCTCCTGCTTCTTGACGCGCTGCTTTGAGAAGAATTCAATCGCAGCCTTGGCAGCGGACGAGCCGTACACCGGCTCCT
>JBGUPV010000105.1:0-4078 GCA_045130455.1 Lachnospiraceae bacterium
CGTGATATCCAGAAGCTCCGCGCCGAGAGGCCCCGGAACTCCCTTGTGACCGGGCATGTGAAGCCGGATCGTCCCGCTCTCACAATACTCCCGAACAAAATCAAAGATCGGTGTGTTCATATCACTACCCCATTATAACCCCAAAAGCCCATTCCATTACAGTCCGAACGACCCGTTGATCATCCGGTTGATCAACTCGTTGTCTCTGCCGAAACACTCGAAGAACATCTCCAGGAAGCCTTTCGTGTCGGCGTTGGTAAATGCATACTTCTGCACATATTTGCGGAGGAACGCGTGAACGTTCTTGTACCCGACGAGCGGCTCGAGCTGCACGAAAAGCTCATGTCCGTACGTGTAGATACTTTCCGTGTAAACAAACATGTCCTCATAGTCGTCGGCCGGACGATTGATCGGCCAAAGCCCCTCCCGCTTCAGGACTTCCGCCGTGGACTCCTTCGTCAGGTCAACGAAAAATCTGCCGCTTCCGAGCATTGTCTTAAGCATGTCGTGATCGACCAGGTACTCCATGTACACGATTTCCGCGTAGCTGGCAAGCGCCTCATCCTGCCACGGGATCAGGCCGGAATCGCTTCCGACGATGCCCATGAACCACTGGTGCGCGATCTCGTGCGCCACGATGGTCTTCAAGTACAGGAATTCATCCTCTGCCCCGCCGACCGGCCACGCCTCGTCCTCGGCGATCAGCACCAGATTCGGGTATTCCATGCCGCCCGCGCCCATCGGTGAGAAAATGATGTCGAGCTCCTCGTAAGGGTATTTTCCGAACGCCTCCGCAAATGCGATCAACGAATACTCCGCGGCCTCGAACGCCTTCTCCGCAGCGACCTCCATGACCTTGACATCATCGAACTGCCTGCTGTAAAGGACGTTCACGCGAACACCGTCGAACGTCTTCGTCGCCCACTCGACCTCATTGGACGCCGCGAACACGAAATCGCGGACGAACGGAGCCTTGAAGGTGTATGTAACCGCATCTCCGTTCTCGCTCTTTGCGGTCTCGGTGCCGGTCGACGCGACCAGATAACCGGCCGGAACAGTGAGTCGGACGTCATAGTTCGCGATCTCCGATACAAAGCACTCGCCGTAATCGAAGTACGGTTCGCGGGACCACTCCCCGTTCGCATACTCCGAGAGGATCGGATAGAAATTGGTCACACAGAAAATGCCGTCCGCAAGTCCGAAACGATCCGCAAGCAGCGGGATCGTCGCCGTAAAATCATACGAAAGCGTCATGCTCTCGCCCGGCTGCAGCGGCTTGGAAAGCGGCAGCCACAATACCGAGATGTCCTTCTCCCGCGTAAACTCGATCTCCGCACCGTCGCGGCTGTCGGTAAGGACGGTGATCACGGTCATCGCGCCCTGCACTTCCGAACCCGTCTGATCGTAACCGATGGCGCGCGGATCCGTAAACAGGCTCGGATAGTCGCGCATGCACAACTGCTCCCACGCGTCCTGCGTGTCGTTGTAGAAATCAAATACCACGTGTCCGCTCACGGTGTGTGCCGCGGGATCGAGTTTCAGTTCCATGTCGTAATGGTACTTTTCCCCCGTGGGAAATGCGATCTCGCAGTTTTCCGCAGGCGCATCGAACGAAAGCGTCAGCGGCGTCGGTGTCGGCGATGCCAGAGGCGGCAGCGTCGGGTCGGGCTCCGGCGTCCCCGTCGGCGAACTCTGCGCTTCCGGGCTGACCGTAAGCTCCGGATCCTGAGCCTGCAATGCGGTCGGAACCGCAGTCGGCGTTGACGTCACCTTCGTTTCCCCGGAATCCTTCTTTTTGCCGCATGATACGGCAAACAGCACGGCGATCACAAGCACGACGGCAAAAATAGCCCGTTTGGTCCGATTCATTTTCCTTCTCCTTATTTCCCCCGAAAAACCTACTCTCCCGACTGCTCCGCGATCTTCACCGCGATCGCGCACTCCAGCCGCTTCTTGAACAGTTCACAGCCGTACGCGTACACGCCGCGGACCGAGCCGGTGGCGTGGTAGGCGTTGGCGGCGCATCCGCCGGCGCAGTACAGTCTCGCCCAGCAATCGCGGCATTCCTCGCGGGCGTACACGTTGCAGCTCGCAAACTCGTCCTGGATACCGGTGTTGGTCACACCGTTCCAAATGTCGCCGAGTTTAAAACGCTCCTCGCCTACAAACTGGTGGCAGGGATACAAGTCGCCCCAGGGCGTTACCGCCATGTACTCCGTGCCCGAGCCGCAGCCGCTGATCCTCTTGTAGATGCAGGGGCCGCCCTCAAGGTCGAGCATGTAGTGGTAGAACGTAAACGGACGTCCCTGCTCCGCGCGCTCAAGCATCAGCTCCGCGAGCTTCTCATACTGCTCGAACACGACCGGCATGTCCTCCGCGGTGAGTGCCATCGGATCTCCCGGTGCACACACGACGGGCTCCATGCTGAGCTCCGTGAATCCGAGGTCGAGCATCGTCTTGATGTCCTCAAGGAAATCCGGATTCGCGTGGGTAAATGTGCCGCGCATGTAGTAGTTTTTGCCTCCGCGGGCCTCCACCAGTTTTTGGAACTTGGGCACGATCACGTCCCAGCTGCCGCGTCCTGCGTAATCCGTGCGGAACCGGTCATGGACTTCCTTCCGGCCGTCGAGACTGAGGACCACATTGTGCATCTCGCGGTTCGAAAAATCGATCACGTCGTCGTCGATGAGCATGCCGTTCGTCGTCAGCGTGAAGCGGATGTTCTTTCCGTGCTCCTTCTCGACACTGCGCGCATACTCGACAATCTTCTTGACAACATCCCAGTTCATCAGCGGCTCGCCGCCGAAGAAATCGACCTCAAGATTATGTCTCGTCCCGGAGTGCTCGATCAGGAAATCGATCGCACTCCTGCCGGTCTCGAAGCTCATGAGCGCACGTTCCCCGTGGAAGCGTCCCTGACTTGCGAAACAGTACGAACAGTTCAGGTTGCAGACGTGTGCCACGTGCAGACAGAGAGCCTTGATGACACCGCTCGTGCGGGCCTTCAGCTCCCCGGCCATCGGCGCAAAATTATCCTCCGCCCACAGCTGTCCGTCTTCCTTCAGTTCCGTCAACTCGTCGTAGATCTCCGCGAGTTCGCCGTCCGGAACGTCCGGATAGTGCTCGCCCACGGTCGTCAGGACACTCTCCCGATCCGCCTTACCGTAGAGGGCGATCATGTCGTATGTCGCGTCGTCAACCTCGTGGATCGAACCGGAGGCGGCGTCGAGGACGATATTTCTCCCTGCGGTTTTATATTGATGTATCACGTTAAAATACTCCTTAAAAAAATATCGCCCCGAGAGGCGATATCTTTTATTCTTCAATCACTTGCTGCTCTTTTCGCACTTCTGATTGGCAATACCGCAGCTGGTCTTACAAGCGGACTGGCAAGATGTCTGGCACTCACCGCAACCGCCCTTCTTCGCGCTCTCGCAAAGGTTGCGCGTCTTGATCGTCTTGATATGCTTTTTCATAACTTCCTCCTGTTCCGGGGATTGCCGCTGCGCGGCTTCTGAACACAGTTTAACGGATAGTGTTCGGATTGTCAATAGCGGTTTACTCTCCGCTCAGGTAAGCCTCGATGTCCTTCATCGCGGCTTCCTCGTCCGCACCGTTGACCGTGACAAGCACGCTCGTGCCGGTCGGCAGTGCAAGACTCATCATGCCCATGATGCTCTTGGCGTTAACCTTCTTGTTGGCGCACTGTACATAGACACTGCTGTCATAGCGGCTTGCTACCTGTACGAGCAGCGCAACCGGTCTTCCGCCCAATCCGTTGGGGATGTTAACAGTCATTTCTTTGGAAATCATTGAATCAACCTCCTTCTTTCAACCGTAACCCCTCAGCAATACTTACCAGTTTTTGCAGTCTGTGATTGACCCCCGACCGCCCAAGAGGCGGCACCGTGTAACTTCCCAGTTCTGTCAGCGAGGCGTCCGGATATTGGATCCGTAACCGCGCCATCTTCTCCAAGTCCTCGGGCAGGGCCCTCAACCCCATCGTCTCCTCGATCAGCCCGATCGCTTCTATCTGTTTGCTTGAGGCGCGCGTCGTCTTGGCAAGATTGGAAATCTC
>JBGUPV010000106.1:0-3480 GCA_045130455.1 Lachnospiraceae bacterium
TTTCTTGTTGTATTATCCATAACAATCCTATTCTTGCGCCATATAAGCGTAAAGCGTGACCCACTTGTTCTCTTCCCC
The DNA here is from genome assembly GCA_045130455.1 of Lachnospiraceae bacterium. Taxonomy (GTDB): domain Bacteria; phylum Bacillota; class Clostridia; order Lachnospirales; family Lachnospiraceae; genus ISDg. The sequence goes on from JBGUPV010000106.1 coordinate 79, forward strand.
GACGTTCCCGGCCTTGAATGCCGGTACGCTCTTGGATGCCGTCAGCATGTATCTTCCGTCCTCCAGCCTGTGCTGATTCAGCACATTGTACCCGGCCTGCATGGCCTCTGACTCCGGATCGCACCCCAATGCACGCAGGGCATAAACAATCTGATGCGCGCCGATTTTGATCGGATCCGGCGGATAGAATGTGCCAAGCATCACATCCACCATAGGCGTCTGCATATCGTCTGTCCGATAGAAAATGTTTCGCTTCGTAAAATAATGCACAAGAGCGTCTTTACACGCCGGCTTGTATCCCTGCAAATGCAGCTCTGCCGCCAGCAGCAGATATTCCACCGTCAGCCTTGCACAGCTCTTATGGGGTTTCTTCGGGTCATTGATCTTTTTGTTGGTGCTGATGCAGCCGAAGCCGCCGTCTTCCTTGATCAGCTTAAGAACGGAATCGATCTCATTCTTAACGATGTCTTCCGTATAGTATCCAAGCTTAACGAGGTTTCGGAGAAGCAACGGCTCGCCGCAAAGCATCTTAAAGCCTGTGCTCTCAATCAGGGCAAACACCTCATCGTCGATGTCGTCTCCGATGTCGTCTCTTGTCAGCCCCCACTCGGCAAACGCCAGGATTGCATCATACTTGTCCCAGGGCTTGTCTTTCTTCAGTTTCTTAAGACCCCGCTCATATACTTTGTTCTGCAGCAACAGTCTCTTGCAATTGACGACTTCTTCGTCGTCTTCCGGAAGCTTCATGTATTCTTTCAATGTCCGAAGCCGTACTTCCGGGGTCTGTTCCTCCAAAAGCCAGTTAAGAATCGTTTGATCCATTTTTCCCTCCGTAATATCACTTCTTCTTTACGGGAATCCAGATCGCGCTGTGATAATCCGGGGAACTCGGATCCTCTTCGCCGTACCACTCAATGTTCACCCGGCCCGGGAATTCAAAATCCGGATTTCCCGGCATCCACTCTCTGAAGATTTTTGTATTTACATCCTGAAGCGCTTTGGGATTCGGACCGTAACAATCGAAGATCGCCCAGTCGGAATCCGGAAGCTCATAGACCGTCATGCCTTCCGGCACTTCGCCGCCCTTGTACATACCGGCAACGATATAGCGGAAACTGCCGCAGCCTACATCATCAACACAAACGCCGTACTCGCCGATATTGTTATCTACGATCGCCTTTTCGATCGCATTGGCCGGTGCATTTCCCTTCCAGACGTTGTTTGCGTATTGTTCGCGGATCTCACCCCAGAACTTCGGAATCTCGATGTAAGAAGTCTCTCCGTCAAATTCTCTTGCAAAGCCGATTACCTTAAAGCCGGTCATGGTTTTAATCTTGTAATCCATCTTGTTACCTCCGTGAATCGTAATCTCAATTTTCAGAGGGAGGAATGGTTTGATCGGCGCGCCTTCCCGCACCTGCGATGGACTCGCGCCGTGAAAGCGGGAAAATGCTTTTGCAAAACTTTCCGGCGTTTCATAGCGGTATCGGTAGGCAATATCGATTATTTTCTCATTCGTTTTCTGAAGGTCCATGGCTGCCCGGTACAATCTGCGGTTTCTGATATACTCCGAAATCCCGTACCCGGTCATCACCGAAAATCCCTTCTGGAAAAAGAACGAGGACGTAAACACCTGATCGGCGACATCCTGCGCACTGATGTCGTCCTCCAGATGCTCTTCCATGTAATCGATCGCCTTCCGAATGCTGGTAAGCCACTCCATCTGTCCCACTCCTTCTTCTGATGATCTTATCCTAACCGGAGTTACAGTAGATTTCCTGTCAATCCTTGTTCATTTTTGTCCCGGGTATCCGAATGGCATATTTCCATGTGTTCTGTTTCATCTCAGAAAGCCGTAAGCGCTTCCACGCCGGACTCTGCCTGGTCCGCACCGGGATCCTTATTTGTCATCACAACAGCAATCTCTCCCGTTGCGACATTCATTTTCAACATGCACTGTCCGTTCTCTCCCCAGCCCTGCGACACAAGCGTGTCATCGCCGCGCCGGAATATACCAAGGCCCACCCACGAAAAATTCTCCGCAGGCTTGATCATCTCCCGGGCCGATGCGCTTGACAAGAGTGAACTTCTGCCGTTTACCGCCTCGACAAATGCTTCGGCGATCGTCATCAATTCCCCCGGCGTGCTCCACAAACCTGAAGCCGCAAGATCCGGGATCTGCGGGTATTTCCCGGGGATCAGGGTGCCTTCACTGTCATATCCTGAAGCCATGGTTTGGCTCTGTTCCCGAAGTTCAAGATTCCGGAGTGAACCGAAGAAAGTCTTCTGCAAACGAAGCGGCTCAAAAACATTTTCCGCGACAACTTCTTCGAAGCTGCGGCCCGTAATCTCCTGAATCAACAATTGCAGCACGCAGTAACCCGCATCACTGTATTCGAACTCCGTTCCGGGCTGCTTTTCCGTCGTGGCCCGGCGATTGTTATATGCTGTTCTGCCCTCGAGAACATCCAACAGACCGACCTCGGGATCATTGCGTCTCAGTCCGTAAAATGAATCCTCCCCGTCGACGATCCCTGCGGTATGACTGAGGAGCGACCGTACCGTCGCGTCGCTCTCCGTTCCGTCCGCCGCAAGCAGCTTCCACGGCGAAAGATAGTTGTTGACCGGTTCGTCGATACGAAGCAGTCCCTGCTCTTCAAGCTTCATCACGGTCATCGCGGTAACGAACTTGGAGATTGAGCAGGCAGGGAAAGCCGTTTCCCCGTTCACCGGGATGGCATTTTCCGTATCGGCCATTCCGTCGTATTTTAGGATCTCTCTTCCGGCGGCATCTCTGTAGGCACAGCTCACTCCCGGAAAGCGTTCATAAATCTGCCGTTCGGAACTGTCGGGCGCCAGATTCATATACTCCCGAAGCGCCAGGTATTCCCGCTGATAGGAACCTCTTTTCTCCTCGCTGACATCGGCATAGGACTCATGCTTCGCGAACAGGTCGATCGCTTCCTGCAGCGGGATCCACTCAGGCTGTACTCCGCGGCGATTTTCCGCATCCGTAAGTTTCATCTGCCCTTTTCCGGTCACTTCGCAGACAAAGAAAAATCCCGAATAGCGGTATTCCTCATAATACTCACACATGAAGAGGAACCGTCTGAGCGGGCGCACTATGTACCCCGTCTCTTCCTCGACCTCCCGGATCACACAATCCTCCGGAGTCTCTCCTTCCTCCAATCCGCCGCCCGGCATAAGCCACCAGCCGGAGTTTAATTCATGCGTAAGAAGGATCTTCCCATCCTGCACAATGACCGCCCGGCAGCCTTCGCGGGTCTTTGTATAGGTTTCAAACCGGTTCGCGCCCAGTATTTCAACAGTCTTCATATTACTCTCCCCTCCTGATCAGGTGACCTTCCTGTATTGCCGCGAATGTTGCCACCGCACTGACGA
>JBGUPV010000107.1:0-22906 GCA_045130455.1 Lachnospiraceae bacterium
AAAATTCTTCCGGCAATAGTTGTAGATGTCGCTCAGGCTCGAACCGTGCTTCTTCAGAAGGCTCTGGATATACGCCTGCAGATTGTCCTCAGTGATCTTCGAGAAGCGTTCCGTCACAACACCGTTGGCGTCGATCAGATACGAATCGATCGTCGTGTTCTTCGCCATCTTGCCGTCGCTGTAGAAGTAGTATTTCTTGCCGCTGATGGTCAGAAGCCCGGTCTTCATCGCTCCGTCGCTGCCGAAGTAATACGTATTGCCGTCGATCTCCTGCTTACCGGTCTTGAGCCGTCCCTCGCTGTTCACATAGTACTTCTTGCCGTCCTTTTCGTACCATCCGGACGACACGAGCTGACCCTCGGAGTTGAGCGCGTAGATATAGTCGCCGATCGTCGTAAAACCGGTGGCGCGCTTGCCTTTTTCCGAGAGATAATACTTCTTTCCGTCGATGGTCTGCCAGCCCGTGGCCGCAGAGCCGTCGCTCTTAAAATAATATCTGCTTCCGTCGATCTTGACCCAGCCGCCGCTGAACGCGGAGCCGTCGTCGTTGAGGTAGTAGTATTTGCCGTCGATCTTCGTGAGCCCGGACGCGGCATACCCGTTGACATAGTATTTTTTGTCAACCCAACCGCTCTTGTAAGTGCCGTCCGACCCGAAATTGTACTTCGTCCCGTCCACCGTCCGCGGCTCCGTCGCCATGCGTCCCTCGCTGTCCAGGTACACCTTCTTCTCGTTGCGCGTCTGCCAGCCCGTCAGCATATGTCCGTCCGAGCCGAAGCAGTACGTCGCGCCGTCGATCTCCTGCCAGCCGGTCTGCAGAAGGCAGTCCTCAAAATAGAACTTCTTTCCGTCAATCTTCTGCCAGCCGTCCACGCGGGCGCCGTCCTCGCCGAAGTACCAGAAGCCGTCCGACGTCTCGATCCAGCCGGTGAACCGGCGGCCGTCCTGGTCGAAATAGTAATATCCGTTGTCCAGCGTCCGGAAACCGGAGAACCGAATGCCCCGGTCATCAAGATAATAGATACCGTCCGACAGCGTGATCAGGCCGACCTGCATGACGCCGTCCTCCGCGAAATACCGCAAACCGTCGTCCGTGGACACCCAGCCCGTCTGAATCTCACCGTTCTCATCCAGAAAATATGTCTTGCCGTCCACAACGGAGAGACCGTCGGAGATCAGCCCGTTGTCGTTGAGATAGTATTCCTTGCCGTCGATCGTCGTGAAGCCGGTGGCCATCACTCCGTTCTCGCCGAAGTAACGGCGCTCCTCGCCCTCACCGTACCATCCCGTCACATACCGGCCGTTCTCATCGAAGAAATAGGTCTTGTCCTCAATCTGCGTAAGACCGATACTCATCGCGGGCCCGTAGTAAGGTCCGTTCGGCGTCGCCCAGCCCTTGTAAAGCTCGCAGTTCGCCTCGACGCGGTAGAACTTTCCCTCGATCTCCTGCTTTCCGGTGATCACATGACCGGTCTCCGTGCGATACCGTTCCTTGCCGTCGTACGTGTAGAACCCGGAGTAGAAACTGCCGTCCTCCTCAAAATGATACGTCACACCGTCAATCTCCCGCTCGCCGGTGTAAAGTCCGTTTTCGTCCTGATAAAATGTCACACCTTCAAGGATAAACCATCCGTAATACATCGCGCCGTCTTCTTCCGCGAACAGGTACTCTCTGCCCTCCACCTTCTGACGGCCGCAGAGGAACTCACCGTCCGACTTGTATCGCAGGATGCCTTCCTCCTGCTTCCAGCCGTTGCGCGACATGGTTCGAAGCCACAAAAACAAGACCGTGCCGAACACGGTCAGTGTGACGAACATCAACAGCCTTCGAATCTTACGTCTTCTCATACCGATTCCCATTCAGTCCGGCCGCTCCCCCTCGGGCCGAACCCGTCATCCTTCCGAGGAACCGCCCCAAGCCGGTCCTCGCATTATTTTCAATGGTATTCTTCCGCTGTCCCGCTTTCCCGGAATTACGGAAGATACCGGAATTTACCCTTGCTCTCGACAACAACCGAGACCGACGTCAACTGCGCCGGATCCTCCGGCAGATACGCCGAATACCCGTTGTCCTTCGACTCCTCCGAGCCGAGCAGTTCGCGCTCGTACACCGGGAACGCCTCGTAGCACGCCTGCGTTCCGTCCGTGCGGTTCGCGATGAGCATGACGCGGTACGAATCGCCCAGGAACTTCTCGGCGATCTCGCCGTACACATGAAGGTACCCCTGGGACTCCTCGGTCTGCCGCGTGATCATCCCCTGCTCCACCGGCATCGCGGACGCCTGCAGGGCCGTGCGCGGTGCCTCCATGACCGGCGCCGCGTCGCCGAGATTCGGAAGATTTCTCTCGACGATCTCCAGGACCACAAGCTCCGCTCCGTACTTCTTCACCATATCCATACGATACGGCACTTCTCTCGAGAACGTCGCCGTCTCAGCGCTCTCCGCCGCCAACACGTGCTGCGTGTCGCCGTAGGAATCGCGGAACCACAGTACATTGCCGCTGCCCGCTTCATTGTACGTCGTCAGCAAAATGGAGTTCGGGCGCTTCTCGTGAGAAGTATACTCGAAATGGAGTTCATTTGCAAAATAAACCTGCTCATCTTTTTCAAATCCCTCGCTGTAAAGCATTTCCGCGAGGTCGCCGTCCCAGTCTTTCCGCGTCTCGAAAACGGCGTCGTCAAAGCTGTTGTACGGGTATCCGGACACGCGCATGATCTCACGGAACGCAAGCAGCGCGCCTTTGTACGTCCAGTGCGTATCGGTCTTCTGATACAGGGTTTCCGGCTCTTTCGCGAACAACGTGTTGAGATCCGCCGTGCGAACGCCCTCTGCCTCGCAGGCTGCGAGAACCTTCGCAAGATTGCCGTCGCCGGACAGCGGCACATAGTAGTACGGCAGGTTGTCATACACCGTACTCTTGTTCGGAACCGGCGCAAACACAAAGGTGACACCCTTCTGCGCGAGCGCCTCCTGAACGATGGCGTACGTGCGCGCGATGTTGCCCGCGCCGCGATCGCTCAGCGTCGAAATATGCAGATAATCGTTGAGGTCCTCCGCAAAATAAAGCCATCCGTCGGTACCGAGCAAAACCCGGTCCACGGCCGATTTGCGGAAGATCCCGCTCATGATGCGGCTGTTGGCCCCGACCAGAAGGTTACGAAAACCGATGTGGTCCGTGACGTACGACTCAATGTCCCGGGTGTACGACCCGTCGACAAGCCCGTCCGCCGTAATCTTCGGAAACTCCGCCAACTCACGCTTTTCCGTGTTGGCGGCATTCCGGAAGAAAGGCATGGCTGCCGCGGGAAGGATCAGCAGCACAACCATGATCACGATGTAAATACGATTCGCGTGTTTCATACCAACCTCAAACCAATCGGTTCCGTCTCAGAACCGGAAGTAAATGAACGGATTGTAGCTGTCGGACGCCAGCTGCAGATAACAAAGGAGTAAAATGACGACCGACGCCGCCATCGCGACGAGCTGCATGGTCTCCTCGCGGCCCGCGGCGAGTTTCCGATACAGGGCTTTCACGGCACCCGTGGCGGCGATGACCGCCAGCACGAGGATCACCAGATAATACGGCGCGAGGAACGGCAGCGCCGCGGCGTACCCCGCATCGCCCGAAGCGCCGAATCCGAACATCGCCCGGATCACGTACATCGCCTGCGTCAGCGTATCCGCGCGGAAGATCACGAAACCGATGATCACCACGAGCATCGCGTAGATGTGGTTGAGCGGACGGAAGCGGCATTTTCCGAGGGGACTCTCCTTCGGCTGCTCAAGCGTCAGGAACATGCCGTGCCACAGGCCCCAGATGACGAAAGTCCAGTTGGCGCCGTGCCAGATACCCGTCGTTAAGAACACGATGAAGCGGTTTCTGAGCGTACACAGCTTGCCCTTGCGGTTGCCGCCCAGCGGAATGTACAGATATTCCCTAAACCATGTGGAAAGCGAGATGTGCCAGCGGCGCCAGAACTCCTTGATGCTGCCGGACACGTAGGGATAATTGAAGTTTTCCGCAAAATGAAAGCCGAACATCCGGCCGAGGCCGATGGCCATGTCGGAGTAGCCCGAAAAATCGAAATAGATCTGGATCACATACGCGATGGCTGCAACCCACGAAGAAAGAAGCCCCCACTGTCCGTTTCCGAGAGCGAACAGCGTGTCCGCCGCCGAAGCCGCCGCGTTGGCGATCAGGATCTTTTTGCCGAGCCCGAAGGAGAACCGCACAAGACCCCTGCGGATGCCTTCCGCGTCCACGGTACGCTCGTGGATCTGCCGGTCGACATCGTGATACCGGATGATCGGGCCCGCGATCAGCTGCGGGAAGAACGAGATATAGAGAAGAAGGCCAGGGAAGCTCTTCTGCGGCTTCACGTCGCCCCGATAGACGTCGATGACATAGGATAACGCCTGGAATGTGTAAAATGAGATTCCGATGGGCAGGCGAAGTCCCGGGTTCGGTATGGACGCCCCGGTGACCGCGTTGATCTGCTCAACGGCAAATCCGAGATATTTGAAGACAAAGAGAAGTCCGACATTGACGATGACGGCCGTCGCGAGAACCCCCTTGCTCTTCTTCGCGCCGAGCCACCGTCCGAAGCCGTAGTTCATCGCGACGGAGACGAGCAACAGGACAATGTACACCGGCTCTCCGAAAGCGTAAAAGATAAGACTCGCGATGATCAACAGCACATTTCGGAGTAAAGTGTTCCGGACCGCCGTATGCAGGATCAGCACCGCCGGCAACAAAAAACACAAGAATACAAAAGAACTGAATACCACGTCAGACTCCTAACCCACACATGCGGAATCCGGCTGCCGAAGCGCCGGATGTCCCGCGTAGTTTCATTTGATATGATCTCTCACAGTATACCCGGTAAGTCCGCCGCGCGCAACATCGCATCGACGATCTGCGGGTATCGATACCCTGCCGGCATTCTGCGAAGGATGTCATAGCGCTTGCCGTCATCCCAGTAGAAGCAGGGGATTCCCTTGCTGTGCGCGATCCCGACCACAGCCGCCGCGTGCTTCGCGCGCTCTTCCGCGTTGGCACGGTCCATCGAGCCGAACTCTCCGATCACAACGGGAATTCCCTTCGCGATCAGCTCTCGGTCGATGGTGTCAAAAACTCTTCGGACCTCTTCCTCGCCCGCCGCGTCAAACACGTCCGTCTGGCGTGCCCACGTAGCCGCACGGGAAGTAAACCCGTTGGGCGCATAGGTGTGCAGCCCCGCGATCAGGTGATCCTCCGACACATCCTTCGGCATGCGGAAGACTTCGAGCAGATACTCTCCGCTTCCCGCAGCGTACGTGTTGACGATCAGATTCCTGCGGACGTTGTTTCCGCCGGTCGAGCGGACCGCGTCCACGAACAGCTGGTTCCACCGGTTGAGCACCGCAAGCTCATCCTTGGACGGCAGATCCAGGTCGCAGGCATCGTTCAGCGTCTCATTGAAGCCCTCGAGGATCAGTTTGTCGGACTCATTCGCAAAATAAGCCGCGATCTGTTTCCACATGACCTCCGCACGGGCATGATTCTCATCGAAATTCTTCCGGTCGGCCTTGATCCAGCCGCCGCCGTAATTGCGCATGGACCCCGCGTCGTGCTGGCTGTCCACGATGCAGTACATACCCTCGGTGAGGACCATTTTCACGACTCTGCCGACACGGCGCAGCCATTCCCCGTCGATGTTCCCCTCGGCGTCCATGTACGTATACCACGTCACCGGCACACGCACCGCGCCGAATCCCGCTTTCGCGATGAACCGGAACAGATCCCTCGTCGGGATCGGGTTGCCCCAGGCGGTCTCCGTCCGCATATGCGCAAATGCTTTGCCGTGGCAATCGAAGGAGTTTCCGAGGTTCCACCCCAGACGCATTCCGGCCAGTGCCTCCCGCGCGCTCTCAAAGCGACACTCCGACGCCTCTTCGTTTCCTATTCGGTTTCTCTCCTCTTGACGATCCATCCTGTTCTCCTGACCGGACACGCCGCAAATCCATTTCTCTCTCTGTCTACATCAACTTTCCCGCGATCTCCACGACTTCCGCGAGCGACCCCGCTCTCGCCGTGAGCATCGCATATGTCTCCTCATCCGGCTCCGTCTGGTCCGGAACCATCACTACGGGAAGACCCGCCGCATGCGCGGAACGTACACCGTTGGGCGCATCCTCCACGGCAAGACACTCCCCGGGACGAAGCCCGAGCTGCCCGCACGCGTGGAGATAAACATCCGGAGCCGGCTTCCCGAGCGGGACCATCGTCGCGCTGATGATCTGCCGGAACAGTCCCGAAAGCCCCGCGAGTTCCAGATATCTCGCGGTTCTCTCCGGGTCGGTCGCCGTCGCGATCGCGGTCGTGAGCCCCATCTCCTGCAGCCGAAGGACCGCGTCCCTCGCCCCGGGCTTGGCGTCCACACCGAACTCACGCACATGCTCCTCAAAAAGTCTCTTCCGGTATGCCCGGACCTCCGCGTAATCAAACCCGGGGCCGAACCACTCGGAAAATTGCTTCGGCGCAAACGGACGGCCCAGCGAACGGAGCATCAACGCTCTCTCGTCGCTCAGCTCGTACCCGAAATGCGCCAGCGCCAGCGGCCAGAACCGCCGGTACAGTTTTTCCGTATCGATCAATGTGCCGTCCAGATCGAAAATGACGGCTTTCAATTTGTCTTTCGAGATCAAACCCATATCTTTCACATCGGGCCCCGACTTTCCGACTTATTTTCCGAAGCAGATACCGGAAGCCTCATGGTTCCGGACGATCCGCCGTTCAGACACCGATCGCGTCGAGCTCCGCCTGAAGCTGCGCAAGCTTCTCGCGGATCGGCAGGTGCTGCGGGCAAGCGTCCTCGCAGGCGCCGCAGCCGACGCAGTTCTTTGCCTTCTTATCCTCCTCCATACGGCTCCAGTTCCATCGGGTGCTGCCCTCGTTGGCATACATTCCGTACTGGTTCCATACCGAGAAGTTTCTCGGGATATCCACACCGTTCGGGCAGGGCATGCAGTAGCGGCAGCCCGTGCAGCCGATGCGGACACGCGCGCGGATCCGGCGGGTAGCCTCCTCGACAGCCTCCAGCTCCTCTGCGGTGAGCGGCTCGTACTCGGTAAATGTGTGCAGGTTGTCCGCCACCTGGTCCTCCGCGGACATACCGCTCAGGATCACCTTGATGATCGGATGACTTGCGACAAAGCGAAGCGCCCACGAAGCCGCGGAAGCATCCGGACGGATCGCACGGAACGGCTCCATGACCTCGTCCGGAAGAACGGCGAGGGTGCCGCCCTTGATCGGCTCCATGATCACCAGCGGAATGCCTTTCTCCGTACACAGTTGCACACCGCGGTCGCCGGCCTGCTCCTCGCGATCCATGTAATTGTACTGGATCTGGCAGAAGTCCCAGTCGCGGTAGTTTAAGATCTCCACGAACGACTCATATCGGTCATGGAAGGAAAAACCGAGGTTACGGATCTTGCCCTGCTCCTTCAGTTCGGCAAGATACTCCGGCACGCCGTACGACACCATCTCGCGGAAACGGTTGATGTCCAGCGCGTGAAGCAGGTAGAAATCCACATAGTCGGTCTGCAGTCTCTCGAGCTGCAGGTGAAACAGCCTCTTTGCGTCATCGAGACTGTGCACTTCCCAACACGGAAGCTTCGTCGCGAACGTAAATGTGCTGCGGTCGTACTTCTTCATAATCTCGCCGAGCACCGGCTCCGCCTCGCCCCCGTGGTAGGGGTAGGCGACATCGTAGTACGTGACGCCTGCCTTGTACGCCATGTCGATCATGGCAGCCGAGCGCTCCCGGTCGATCTTACCGTCCTTGGTGGGGAATCTCATGCAACCGAATCCGAGCAGCGACACGTCGATCCCGCTTTTGTCAAGATGCCTCATTTCCATGCAGGGTTGCCTCCATTCTTCATTTGATCGTTTATTATCATTTTCCTCAATTCAAACCCGACATAAATATCACAACTTCTCGAAGTCGGCAGCGCCATGCTTGCAGAGCGGGCATACGATGTCGTCGGGAAGTTCATCGCCCTCGTAAACGTAGCCGCACACTTTGCAGACCCAGCCCTTCTTGCCCTCGGTCTGCGGCTTCGGCTTCACATATTCCTGATAATAACTGTAGGTCATGGTCTCACGGTCGGAAAGCACACGTGCTTCGGCGACGGAGCAGATGAACATGCCGTGGGTCTCAAAGTCAAGATACTGCTCCACCTTCAGGGACAAAAACGCGTTGACGTAGCGCGGCAGGACAACAAGTCCGTTGCCCGAACGCATCGTGTCCATGCCCTCGAATTTGTCGATGTTTCGACCGCTTCGGAATCCGAAGTCCTCAAACACCTTGAAAGGCGCGTCCACTGAGAGACAGTTGACGTTCATGACGCCGGTCTGGCGGATCACGTGGTGCGAATAATTCTGCTTGTTGATGCACACGGCAACGCGGTTCGGCGAGCTCGTGAGCTGCGATACCGTGTTGACGATCAGGCCGTTGTCCTTCTTGCCGTCGTTCGACGTTACGACATAGAGGCCGTAACCGATGCGGAACAATGCCGAAAGGTCGTTCTTGTCCGCCGTGTCGTCGCGCATAGCGATGTACTCCGCGCACAGCTCCTTCGCGAGATCGTCGACCTGCTGCTTCGACTCATCGTTGAGCGCGGATATGATCTTCACGGTGGTGTCCGTGAACGTGATATTCTTGCTTCCCTCGAACATGTTGCGGATCGTCTTAGCCGCCTGCGGCGCCCACGAACCGTTCTCGATGATACCGATGGTGCGGTTGCGGTACCCTCTCTCCGTCAGATGGTTGATAAATTCCTTCATGAAAGGGAAAATGTCCGCATTGTATGTTGTCGTGGCGAGCACGAGTTTGCCGTAACGGAACGCGTCCTCAACGGCCTCTGCCATGTCACAGCGGGCGAGGTCGTTCACAGCGACCTTCGGCGCACCATAGGCGCGAAGCTTGTCGGCCAGGAGTTCCACGGCTTTCTTCGTATTGCCGTACACGGACGTATAGCAGATGACGATGCCGTCGGTCTCCGCCGCATAGGACGACCACGTATTGTAAAGGTTCAGGTAGTAGCCGAGATTGTCCGAGAGGATCGGTCCGTGCAGCGGGCAGATCGCCTCGATCTCGAGCGCGGCAGCCTTCTTCAGGACATTCTGCACCTGAACACCGTATTTGCCGACAATACCGAAATAGTACCGACGCGCCTCACACGCCCAGTCCTCCTCGACATCGAGCGCACCGAATTTGCCGAATCCGTCCGCGGAAAATAAGACCTTCGCGTAGGAATCGTAGGTCATCACGACCTCCGGCCAGTGAACCATCGGAGCCGCGACGAAGTTCAGCACATGCTGTCCCAGCGAGAGCGTATCGCCGTCGCCGATCACGATCCTGCGGTCCTCATAGTCCTTGCCGAAGAAGTTCTTCATCATCACAAAGGCCTTCTGCGAGGAGACGATCGTCGCCTGCGGATACGCCGACATGAAATTCACGATGTTGGCCGAGTGGTCCGGCTCCATGTGCTGCACGACAAGGTAATCCGGCTGACGGCCCGCGAGTGCTCCCGCGACGCGGTCGAGCCACTCGTGGGTGTAGTTGCGGTCCACGGTATCCATGACCGCGATCTTATCGTCAAGGATGACATAGGAATTGTAGGCCATGCCGTTGGGCACATCGTACTGCCCCTCAAAGAGATCGATCGCGTGGTCGTTCACGCCGACGTACAAGATATTCTGCAAACCCATTGCTCTCACCTCATTTTCTCAATAATGATCCCGCGGTCACTCCGCAAGAATGCTCTCCAGCTTGGTCTTGCTCACGGCGCCGATCTGTCTCTTCGCGATCTCCCCGCCGCGGATGTAAAGCAGCGTCGGAATGTTCATGATCTTATACTTCTGCGCGAGATCCGGCTCGTCGTCGACGTTGATCTTGACGACCTCGATCTCCGGGTGCTCCTGCGCGATCTCCTCAACGATCGGAGCCATCATACGGCAGGGTCCGCACCAGGAAGCCCAGAAATCCGCAAGCACGGGCTTATCCCCGCGGATCAGTTCCTCAAAACGCGCACTGTTGACACTCAAGTTGCTCATAAAACCCCTCTCTTTCGGCCGGCCCGATGCCGGCACACAAACTCTCCCATTCCCCGCCCCGGTGACGGGGATGCAACCGGGCGAAACGTATAGTAGCGCCTATTGTGATAATACCATGATAACATGGGAAAGTAAATCGGTTTTTTCCATACTCCGAAGCCCCGAAGCATGCTTGTTTATCCCATTTCAATATGCGATAAAACATGCTATACTCTGCGTGATACGGTGTGGTCCTCGTTTCCGCGGAACATGCCGCACAGACAGGATATCCGGAGGGGTTTACCATGATCTATTATGTTGACGCGGCGGCGCCGAGAGAAGGCAACGGCAGCCGCAGCAATCCGTTCAGACGCATCAATGAGGCGGCCAAGGTCGCCCGTCCCGGGGACGAAGTCATCGTCGCGCCCGGCATCTATCGCGAATACGTTGATCCGAAGTTCGGCGGAACCGAGGACGCGCGCATCGTCTACCGCAGCAGCGAGCCTCTGGCAGCCGTGATCACCGGCGCCGAGGACGTGACCGAGTGGACACGCTACGAGGGCACGACCTGGGTGACCCGCATCGACAATGGCATTTTCGGCGATTACAACCCGTACACGACGCGTGTTTACGGCGACTGGTATTTCGCGGCGGAGATCCGCCACACCGGCGCCGTCTATCTCAACGACCGTCAGCTCTATGAGGCGGAATCCCTCGAGGACTGCCTCGCCGGCGGCGTCTATGCTCCCTCCTGGGAGCCCCAGTACTCGATCTACAAATGGTTCTCCGTTCAGGAGGGCAACGAGACCGTGATCTACGCCAACTTCCACGAGTTCGACCCGACGAAGGAGCATGTCGAGATCAACGTCCGCCGCAGATGCTTCATGCCTTCGGTGACCGGCATCGGCTACATCACATTTTCCGGCTTCACGGTATCGAAGGCCGCCACGACATGGGCGCCTCCGGCCGCTTTCCAGGACGGCATGATCGGCCCGCACTGGTCCAAGGGCTGGATCATCGAGGACTGCGACATCAGCAACAGCAAGTGCTGCGGTATCTCCCTCGGCAAGTATTATGACGAGGAAAATGATCATTATTTCACGTACAAGCGCGTCAAGAGCCCCACACAGATGGAGCGCGACGCCGTCTGCCGCGGCCAGTACCACGGCTGGCTCAAGGAGAAGGTCGGCAGCCACATCGTTCGCCGCTGCCACATCCACCACTGCGAGCAGACCGGTATCGTCGGTCGCATGGGCTGCGTCTTCAGCCTGATCGAGGACAACCACATTCATCACATCAACAATATGCAGCAGCTCGGCGGCGCCGAAATCTCCGGCATCAAATTCCACGCGGCCATCGACGTTGTCTTCCGCCGCAACCACATCCACCACTGCACGATGGGCATCTGGTGTGACTGGCAGGCGCAGGGCACGCGCATCACGCAGAATTTCCTGCATGACAACCACGCGCCTGTGGGAACGCCCCGCGCGAGCGGTTCGATGATGGCGCAGGATATCTTCATCGAGGTCGGTCACGGCCCTACGCTCATCGACAACAACATCCTCCTCTCCCGCGCGGGAATCCGCATCGCGACGGAGGGTATCGCCTGCGTGCACAACCTCATTGCCGGCTCCTTCACATCGGTCGGCGGCGGCACGGACAACATCGTCAACGGCCTCAACCAGCCGCGATACACGCCGTATCACATCCGCCACAGGACCGAGGTCGCCGGTTTCATGAGCATCCTTCACGGCGACAACCGCTTCTACAACAACATTTTCCTGCAGACATACCACGCGGATGACGACGATACGAAGGTTCGTCTCGGCTACGAGCGCGGCGACAACACTACTGTCGGTACCGCGATCTTCAACGGCTATCCGACGTACGACGAGTGGATCTCGTGGTTCGAGCTCGACAAGCCCGCGAACATGGGCAAGATGGCGCAGTATCATTTTTCGCATCTCCCTGTGTGGAGCCGCGGCAACGCGTACCTCGGCGGTGCCAAAGCCTGGGAGCATGAGTCCGATTTCTTCATGAGCGAGGACGGTGCGCCGTTCGTTCGTCTGACCGAAAAAGACGGCGAATACACGCTGGAGACCAACGTTTACGACATTCTCGACGGCTTCCGCGACGCCATCGTGAACAGCGACACGCTGGGCTGCGCATTTGAGCCCGAGCAGCGCTTCGAAGATCCGGACGGAAGCACGATCCTCTTCGACACCGACTTCTTCGGCAGCCACCGCGGCGTGTCCGCACTTCCCGGACCTTTCGCCGCAGGCAGGGCGGTCATCCGCATGCCGAAAGACATTCGCTGACCGATCAACAATTCCTACAGAACACAAAAACGAGCAGTGCCGGCAAGTATCAGACGGCACTGCTCGTTTTTCATTTTCTGTTGATCACTCATCGGCATTCCGGAGCGGATCGTAAAATGACTCGGCGTAAGCGGCCTTGTCCTTCTCCAGAACGATCGGTGTGTATGCGTATATGTTTTCCGTTGTCTCTGTCAAACCTTCGTCAGTTACTGTCGTTATTGTCTTGACGCAATTCCCGTATTCGTCATACACCCATTCGTACCGTTCCCACACACCCGGAAACGGAGGCCTTTCTTCCCGGATCTCTCGTCCCTGATCATCATACATCGCAAGATACTGAAGATCCTCCTGCCCATCATCGTCGATCTCGGCGCTCTTGATCTCTTCGCCGTTCTTGTCGTATTCCTCGTACCATATCAGCTTACGTTGTACACTCTCATCTGTTTTGTACCGGTTTACTCTGTATCCGCCTGTATCTAATTCCTCATACTCATATTCCGTGGATTCGATCACCGCCCCTGTTTCTTCGGACACGATGATCGCACTCAGCGTGCGTCCCTGAGCATCCGAGTATGTGATCATATAGGAACCGAACAGGTAACTGACGTCGTGATCCGTGTTTTTACTTGATCCGTCATCAAAATACACTGTACTTTCAACCTGTTTGAGTGGTCCGTTTTCCCCGGCACTGTACTTAGCTACGAATCGGCCCTGTTCGTCATACTCCTCCACGGTAGTAACGACTCCATACTGCTCTGCCGCCGCCCTGATCGTCTGCAAGTCATCATTTTCCGTGCATATTTCCGCCGTTTTGGATAAATTAACTTTTTTGGTGAATCGCGACCTCTTATCCTCGCTGTATTCCCACCATTCCACATTTATGACATATCCATCGTAATAATTGACTTCGAAGGCGATTTCTTTTTTTCCGTCATCAGAAGGTTCAAAAAATGTCTCAAGAGACTTAACGAACCTGTCATCCTCGCATCTCCAATTGCAGTAATTGATCTGGTCCCCGTTCGCAGAATATATCCAGCGTTCTTTTTGAAAAGGGTTTCCGTAATCGTCTGTGGACAGACTTGTTTTTGTCGTTTGATGAGTCACTTCATCGTACTCGATCGTTGTCTCCTTTATCCAATCGGGATATCCAACGTGATAATTTTCTTTCTTCACACAGCGGCCGTACTCATCATACGTATATTCGTACGTGCAGACAGGGTTCTCCCCTTCTTCCTGACAGTACTCTGCCGTCCGCTGCCACACCAGGACGCTGCCCTCCGGCACCTCCGGGAGCTGGACCTCGTTCTTATTTTCAGTCCCGTTCTTGTTTTCGGTCTCGTTCTTGTTTTCAGTCTCGTTCTTATTCTCAGTCTCGTTCTTGTTTTCGGTCTCGTTCTTATTCTCGGTCTCGTTCTTGCTCTCGCTCTCGTTCTTGTTCTCCGTCACATTCTCGGTCTTGTTTCCTTTCTCTTTCCCGGATTTGTCTCTGTTCGACAGCGTAACAACAAGACCGACCACCGCACCCGCCAGCACGATGACCGCCACTATAATCAATACTTTCAACCGTGTTTTATTCATTTTTCCATCCTCTGTCTGCGTTCGGCCGACCGTCGGGCCAACCACTATTTCTATTCCCCGTCACTGTTCATCAAGATCCGGTACGGATCGTAAAATAACTCGGCGTAAGCAACCTTGTCCTTCTCCAGAACAATAGGGGTATATTCCGTTGTCTCCACCGTGACTCCCTCTTCGTTCCTTATGGTTTCTTTAACGCGATTTCCGTACTCGTCATACTCATATTCCATCGATTGATAATACGTCGGATACTCAATCCGGATTACACGACCTTCGGCATCTCGCGTGGTTTGTTGATAAACGACATCCCCGTCATCGGTTACTCTGCCATTTTTTGCAATCCGGCCACTCTCATCGAACTCAGTGAAATTAATCGTAATACCGGATTCATCGGATATTTGAATGATATCTCTGTATCCCCCCGAAACCGGCTTCCCATACTCATATTCCCTAGTCATATATACCGATCCCGTATCTTCATACGAGTAAACCACTCTTAACGTCCGCCCCTGCTCATCCGAATAATAGGTCCGGCATATGCCTCTCGTGCAGTCATGAACTGTTTTTACTCCGTCTTCCGGATACTCCACATACGTAGTCGGTACTTCCGATCCGTCAGGATTGATATCATACATGCCTACAGTCCGTCCCTGTTCATCAAACTCCTCCAGGGATGTAATGACTTCATACCATCTCGCCACTTCTCTGATCGTCGACAGGTCTTCACTGTCGGTGAGATTTACCTCCGTGTATAAGTCAGCTTTTTTCCTGAATCGCAGTTTCTTTGACTCACTGTATTCCCACCATTCCACAGAATCAACAAATCCGTTACGATAGCTTATATCGACAACGCATTCCTGTATTCCGTCATCGTCGGGTTCAAACACCGTCTCAAATGACTTAACATACCTCTCACCCTGATATTCCCAGTGGCACGTGCTGATCGTCTGCCCATCCGCTATATATACTTTACAACGTTTGTCCGGAAAATCCTTTATTCCGTCCAAACTTGTTTCCGTCGTCTGATACGTCGTCTCATCGTACTCGACCGTTATTACCTCATCATCTTTATCATCGTTATCATCTTCATCATCGTTACCGTATTTCACTTTCTTCACGCAACGGCCATACTCATCGTACGTGTATCTGGCCGTGCAGACAGTTTTCCCGCCGTTCTCCTGACTGTACTCCGCCGTCCGCAGCCAAACCAAAACGCTGCCCTCCGGCACCTCCGGGAGCGCAGTCCCTTTCTCTTGCCCGGGCTTGTCTTTGTGCGACAGCGTGACAATAAGACCGATCACCGCACCGACCAGTACGATGACCGCCGCAATCAACAAGATTCGCAGTCGCTTTGTTCTCATTTTTTCTCCCCCTCAGATCTGCGTTCGACCGACTGTCGGGCCAGCCTTTATTTCAATTCCCGATTACTGTTCATCAATCCGGTACGGATCGTAAAATGACTCGGCGTAAGCAACCTTGTCCTTCTCCAGAACGATTGGGGTATATTCCGTTGTCTCCACCGTGACTTCCCCTTGGAAGTTTTTGGTGATTTTAATCATATGCCCATACTCGTCATATTCATATTCCACCGACAGATTGCTCATCGGCCAATCGTTCCTGATCACACGGCCCTCGGCATCACTTGTGACAAGACGTTCAACGACCTCCTGACCATCGATCATCTCACCTTCTCTCACTAACCCGCCGTCCTCATCGCGTATGGTAAAGTGTACCTTGGTACCGGATTCATCGGACTTACGCCTGATTTCTCTGAATCCCCCCGAAGGCAACTCCTCATACTCGTATTCGGTGACGCTGGTTTGTACTCCCGTTTCTTCGTCCAAGACGGTTATTCTCAACATCCGCCCCTGCTCATCTGAACATATGATCCGGCACGTACCATTCGAATAGTTATGATATCTCTTTACTCCGTCGTCATAATATTCTGTGAACGATTCCTCCCGGATAGTTCCGTCGGAATCAATATAATACACTCGTACAGGTCGGCCCTGTTCATCATACTCCTCAGCATATGTAGGGCGTCCACTACGTTCTGCCGCTTCCTTGATCGTCGTCCAATCATCTCTTTCGGTAAGGTCTTCCCCAAGATAAAAATCGGCTGCTTTCCGGAATTGAGTCCTCAATGCCTTGTCATATTCCCACCATTCCACACGGTCTACTTTTCCCCGGTGATAACTGACAGTTGCGATGGATTCGTATCTTCCCTCAGCGTCGGGTTCATACAGTGTCTCATATGACTTAACGTACTCCAAATCCCGGTATTCCCAACGGCACGAGTTGATCGTCTGGCCATCCGCTGTATATAGCGTGCAATACTTAACCGGGTAATCCGCAATTCTATCCAGATGTGTTTCCGTCGTTTGATGCGTCGCATCATCGTACTCGACCCAAGTTACCTCATCATCTTCATCCTCTTCATCCTCTTCACCGTATTTCACTTTCCTCATGCAGCGGCCGCACATATCGTACGTGTATTGGGCCGTACAGATAGTTTTCCCGCCGTTCTCCTGGCTGTACTCAGCCGTCCGCAGCCAAACCAAAACGCTGCCCTCCGGCACCTCCGGAAGCGCAGTCCCTTTCTCTTGCCCGGGCTTGTCTTTGTGCGACAGCGTGACGATAAGACCGATCACCGCACCGACCAGTACGATGACTGCCGCCGTAAGCAAAATCTTCAACCTTGTTGTTCTCATTTTCTTCCCCCACAGATCTTCGGCCGGCCGACTTCCGGACCGCAACACATCCTTCATTTACCGCTTACTCACTGACAGGCCGGTACGGATCGTAAAATGACTCCGCGTAGGCAGCCTTTTCCTTCTCCAAAACGATTGACGTATATTCCATCGTTATTACCGTGACCGATTCCCCGTACTTCGAGGTTTCCTTTATACAATTCCCGTATTCGTCATACTCCCGTTCCGACCCATCCCCATACGAAGGCCATTCTTCCCGGATCTTTCGTCCCTGATCATCCAAAGTCGCAAGATACACAATTTCCTCCGGGCCATCGTCTTCGATCGTAGCACTTTTGATTAATACGCCGTTCTTGTCGAATTCATCGATCCTTATAAGAATATGTTTTCCGATTGTTTTGTAACTGGTTTCTCTGTATCCGCCCGAAGCCAACTCCTCATACACATATTCTGCTGACTCAGATGTTTCTCCCGTTTCATTTGACACGTCGCTCTCACTCAGCACCCTTCCCTGCGCATCCGTATATTCGATATGGTTATAATACAAGCCGTAAGTCGTCTGTTTACTCTGTCCGTCATCATAATACTCTGTTTCCACAGACAGTCGGCGTGTGCCTTTGAACGTAATCTCGCAGGATCGTACACAACGCCCCTGTTCGTCATAGTCATCCTCACAATAAACGGTTCCCACTCGACTCGCAGCCTCCTTGATCATCGGCCACTCTGTGCTGTCGGTAAGATTGGCGTCTTCGAAAGAAATTGCTCGTTTATTGAAACCCTTCCTCAATGTCTCGTTATATTCATACAAGTCCACGTAGGAAACATACCCATTTTGATAATACACAGTAGAATCGAATTCATATTTTCCGTCGGCAT
The DNA here is from genome assembly GCA_045130455.1 of Lachnospiraceae bacterium. Lineage (GTDB taxonomy): Bacteria > Bacillota > Clostridia > Lachnospirales > Lachnospiraceae > ISDg. The sequence continues at coordinate 17,561 of JBGUPV010000107.1, forward strand.
CAGGTTCATAGATTTTTTCCCGCCACTTCCTGTACCTATCGCCGTCATATTTCCAGGAGCACGAGCTGATCAGCTGCCCATCCGGAGCATAAACCTCGCAGTCTTTCATCTGACTGACCTTATTCGGGGAAGTTACTGTCGTTCGATGCGTCTCCTCATCGTACTCGATCTCAGTCATCTCCGTATCTACATACGCTTCCCAGCCGAGTTCCTCTTTCTTCACGACGTAGCCATACGCATCGAACGCGTAACCCAAACCGGCGATCTCCTCTGTTTTCACGCAACGGCCGTACTCGTCATATGTGTACCTGACCGTACTGACATTTTTTCCGTCATTATCCAAACGGTTCTTTGCCGTCCGCAGCCACACAGTAACAAGAGCATTTTTATCCTTCCCGGACTTATTTCTGTGTGCCAGCGTGACAATAAGACCGACTACGGCGGCGATCAACACAATGACCGCCGCCGTAAGCAGAATTTTCAACCTTGTTTTTCTCATACTCTCCCCCAAACACACCCTGCGCGTTCAAACAGCCGGTCAGGCTTTCTTCTTCAGCGAAATATGCGAGAACTTGTAATGGGTTCCGTCGTTCGCCGAATTGCTGTTGAGACGGGGACCGCTCGGTCCCGCGATCCCGCGGTTGATCGTCTTCTCATACTTTGTCTCGGATTTGCGCTGGATGTAGGAAGCGAACTCCTTGCAGCCCGTCTCGGAAAATGCCGCATGGTTGTAGCCGTCCACATCGAAGCTGTAACTGCGGCGTCCCTCAAAACGGTCGCAGAACAGAAGGATCTCATCGGCGCCCGCGTTCGCATCCTTCAGGATGTTCTGGCAGAGATCATCCGCGTCGAACGAAGCATCAACCTTCTTGCGGATGCCGAGCGAAGCCAGATAACCGCCGATCTTAAAGCACACGACAAAAGCGATCACCGCACACACGATGTACGCGATCGACTTGACGCGGTCGTTACCGTTATTTTTCAAAAGAGCGCTCAGGAGGTCCATGGTTCTCTGGAACTCAATGATGACCATGACCGCACCGCCGACCACGCCCAGCAGGAAAATGACCCGGTACCACCAGGGGTTCACCGCTTTTCCGTCCTTGATCAGGCGATACTGATGAAACTGCAGGCCGAACGCAAACAACACAATGCCCGCCGACAGAACTGCCATTTCTTCAAAACTACCCATAAAAAACTTGCCCTCCGTTGACGCACTTTTTGCGGATTATTTCACGTCGTCCGCATAAAAGTAATTATACCGCATCCGTCAACTTCGGGCAAGTCCTTTTTCCGTCGTTTTTCTCTGTATGCTTCAGGCGATCTCAGGGTGATCAGCCGTTGGGATTCCGGGGGATCTTCCTCTGATCCCCGCATCGGGAACTGCTGAATTTATCGCGGTTCAAAGCGCACGTGGCCGGACGGAACACCATCCTCATCCACGATCGAATAATCATAGTATTGCGTGCCGAGCTGCTCGCTGATCTCCGCAAGCGTATACGGCACAACGTCGATGACGTTGCCGAGATCGTCATACACCGGTCCCTGGTACTGGAAGAACTCCCCTGCGGAACGCACGCCGCCGGTCATTCGGAGCGGCTCCAAATAGTAGATCGCTTTCTCCATGCTCGTCGCGCCGATCAGGATTGCCGGCGAACCGGTAATATCGAGGGTGACGCCGCTGCCCACGAGGATCGCGGACTCACTCCACTCTCCTTCCACTTTGATGCCGATGCCGTCCGGGTTGTTCACCGTCAGACTTCCGTCACCGGTAAAGGTCACGCTTCCGGCGTATCCCGCGCCCCACATGATGACGCGGTCAAGATGATTGTCACCCACCAAACGGACAGTGAAGCCGTTGCCCATCAGGTTGACATTGAGTTCCTCCGCGTCGAGGTCGGTGAGCGTCAGCGTGTTGGTCGATTCGTCATACTCCGCCCCCGGCGCCGAATGACTTGAAACCGGAGCATAGTGGGTTCCTGCCCACAACGCGGTCGCCGTAGTTTCCCCTCGGTACTGAATGAAGACGAACTCCTCGGTCCCCGTATCCTCCCATGCGTATGTTCCCGCAAAGTCCGGCGCGAGATTATTAAGAGTCGGAAACATCGGATCAGCCCGGTCGGCCGACGTATCCGGTGCCTCCGTCCGAACCTCATAGTACAGGATCTCGCTGTACACCGCGATCCAATAGCCCTGTGCCACATACATTCCGGGGATATCGTCCCAGTCACCGATCATGATGGCGTCATCACTGGGCTCATATTTTACGAAATAATAATTCCGGTTCACGAGGATCATCGCGTCAGGGTCTCCTCCGACGCTCACGACCCAGGCCTTCGCATCCGCCTCCGGATCATCGGAATCCTCCGCCGTCAGAAAAGTTTCTCCCGTCGGCACATACGTCACATGAATCTGACGGATCACGCGTTCGCCCGAGACTTCTCCGGGCGGGGTCGGTACCGCGGACGTCGGGAACGGTGTTGCTGTCGGCAGAGGTGTGGGTGTCGCCGTCGCCGGCACTCCGGCCGGGCCGGTGATCCCGCCGGGTTCCCCGGCGCTTCCCGGTGTCTCCGAAGCGAAGTACTGTACGCGACGGACAGAGCCTTTCCGCAGGAAATCGTTGCCGAGCGGATCGTAATTGAACGATGCAAACACAACGGCGATCACGATCACCACGGACGCGACCGGCATTACGAACATTTTCCGAACGATGCTCTTTCGATCGGTCTTTTCCGTCATCGTGTCCGAAATGTCCGCGGCAGCTTCGAGCGTCCCGGGAATCGCACGCCCGGATTCCTCCTCAGGGATTAGGGGAACATCCTCCGCAAGCGTCACCGCTATGCTCGGAGGCAGCGCACACTCATCCGGCAAAACAATGTATTCATCCGGCTGACGATACTCTTCCATCGTGCTCCTCCTTTCCCGTATTGACTGTGTCCGCGACACGTCTTTGTTCGCTGTCCTTTACAGGTCACTGCATCGGCTGTTGTTTTTCAGTGTCACCGTTTAGCCGACGCACTTGGAACCATCATGCTTCCGGCGGCGTCACAGGCTGCTCCGCGACAGGCGCAGGCGTCGGCACTACATTCTCGGGTTTGTCAAAATGTACATCCACCTGCGGGTACGGACACTCGACTCCGAGCTTGCGGAAACCGAGCAAAAGGTCATGGTTAAGGATGCGCGCACCGGAGTAGATATCCTTCTCCTCCACGTCCGCCACGAACCGAAGCACCACGCCGCTGTCCGCCAGCTGCTGTACGCCGAGGTAACGTGGCTCCGCCTTGATCACATCGGGATGCGCCGCAAGGATCTCCTGCATCAATCCGGGAATCCCCGCCTCGAGTTTGAGCAGGTCCGTCGGATACGGAATACTGATATCGCTGATACTGCGCGACGTGTTGTTCGAGCGGTTGAGGATATTCTGCATTGCGGAGTTGTTGACGATCTTCACGTTTCCGCCGGGATCGGTGATGCAGGTCGTGCGTACACCGATGTTCGTAACCGTGCCGCGGAAGCCCGCGACTTCCACGATATCCCCGACATTGTACTGATTCTCGAAGATCATGAACGTGCCCGTCACCACATCGGCGATCAGGCTCTCCGCACTGAATCCGATGATCAGCGCGACGATCCCGACGCTGGCCACGATGGTGGACACATTGACGCCGAGGATCGAGAGTCCCCAGCACAGGATCACGATCGCCGCAATGTATTTCAAAAGGCTGGAAATGATCGACAGAATGGATTTCATCCTGTGGTTCTCCGGGTTCGGAAGGCTTAAGAAGAACACAAGGATCGTCTCCACAGTGATCACGCCGAGGATCATGATCAACAGTTTCAGCGCCTTCTTCGCGCTGAACCCCGCAAATGCATCTCCGAGCTCGTCGAACGTAAACAGATCGGTGAGCGCTCCGATACCGAACATCAGCGCGAGCACCGCGAGCAAGATGATCAAACGAATGATTACCGGTTTTTTCTTCATGGGTGACCTCCTTTGCAAACTCTCTCCTCGAAAACGCCGTTATCGAATGCCCAGAGCATTCGGAAAATCAAAGGGATCGGCGGTCTCGGAAACAAATCTTACAATCTGTTATCATTATAGCATTTGAAAAATGATCGACACAAGCGCGATCATGAATAACTCGCTTCCGTAGGAACAAAAATGCAAAAATTTCTTACTTTTTTCGACAAATCGCCTCTGCCGTTCTGCAATCCCGTAACCTCGCGGATGTGACTTTGTTGCGGAAACAAAAACAAATACACAATGTTAAAAAAAGCCCTTGACATAGTTTTTAAAACTATATATACTAAGCACAGATGTGAGGTGCCCTAAACATATATCGCCCACAGAATTAATTTGCTTTCATTTCTTCATTATTTCCTCAATTCGAAAGAACCTGACCCTGATCGGTCAGGTTCTTTTGATTGTCCCAGAAATTTTTGCAAATCGATCGAATTCTGACCGATTTTTGTCACGCAAGAGTCATTAATGGGACTCGGGTCGGTGTATCTTGACACTGTAAGGAGCGATACCACTCCCCTGAATATGCTGATTCACCGAAATTCGATACCCAATACAGCAAACGGCTGCCGCGAGAAACCGCGGCAGCCGTTTGTGTTTGTCACTTGTCACATAAGCGGTGCGACGAAGCGCATTAACACGCCGAGCACCTGATAGAAAAACTTTTCCCTGCGGATCGACTCTTCGGTCACTTCGCGGCACTGCCCCATCGTCTCGAGGAAATCATTTTCCATTGCCCCGATCGCTGCCGTCCGGTAGAGGTAGGTCGCGCACTCATAGTGATGGTAGAGGCTCCGGTAGTCGAGATTGATCGTGCCGACGACCGCCTTCACTCCGTCGCACACAAACGTCTTCGCGTGAACGAACCCCGGCGAATACTCATAGATCTTCACGCCGGCCTCCGTGAGCGCGCGGTAGTATGATTTGGCCAGCGCGTACGCGGGTTTCTTGTCCGGGATCCCCGGAAGGATCAGCCGCACATCGACTCCTCGCTGTGCCGCGAACTTAAGCGCGGATTCCAGCTCATCGTCGAGGATCAGATACGGTGTCATGATGTGCACATAGTCCGACGCACGGTTGAGCATGTCCGCGTAGACCGTCTTGCCGACCTTGTACGCGTCGATCGGACAGTCTCCGTACGGGATCACAAAACCGTCGGCACCGGGCGCGCGCGCCGCGTCGGTCTCCAGGAACTTCGGAAAATCATCGGTCTTTCCGTCGATACTCCACATCTGCAGGAACATAAGGGCAAAACTCTTCGCCGCGTTGCCTCGGATCATCAGACCGGCATCCTTCCACACGCCGAACCGCTCCACGCGTCCGAT
>JBGUPV010000108.1:0-13281 GCA_045130455.1 Lachnospiraceae bacterium
TCTTCCGTCCGGCCTTCCGCCAAAGCGACGACGAATTTGCAGTTTTCAATCCTGTTAAGGACTTCGCGCCGATAAACAGCCTCATCGTAATCATCCTGATGGGTGTACGCCTGCGTATATGTCATATAACCGTCTTTTTTCATCTGATCAAGAACCTTCAGATAGTTCATGACCTTCTCCGACTCCAGAGGGCTCTGCACCGTAAGGGTGTCATGATCAAAGACAAGTCCGTAATCGAACTCGCAGCCGATCATGTTCGCGAAACCGTATCGGTCGACCAGGTACTGAAAACGGGGAGCTTCGCTGTCGTTCCACTCAACGTTTTTGATCATCTCATAAATTCCTTCGATGCTTCCGTCCCATTTTTCGATCACATCGTCCGAAAGAACATTTCTGTTAAATGCGACATATACACCGCCGTCGTCCACCGTGATAGCGGAGGGGATTGAAAAGATCTGTTTATTGCATTTTACCGTCTCCCAAAGGTTCTTCGGGAAAGCATCGTACAACACTTTGCCGCGGCCTTCCGAAAGGATCTCATCAAGTTTGAGAACAGCTCCGGATCGGATCAGTTCATATGCGCTGTTGCCGCCGTCAATATCGTCCAATCCGAGGAACGCGATATCGACTTCCCCGCTCTTCATTTTCGCTGCGAGGTTTTCGGAATACTCCTTCGACCCCACACAATTCCCGAGCCTTACGAGTTCAAGCTGATACGAAAGCCCGTCCTCGAGGAGTGCCTCGTTAAAATACCGGAGATTTTCCTCGCTCACCCTGCACAGATCCTCGGGAACCGCGAATCGGATAACTCGGGCCTTCGATGCATCCGCCTTTTTTGTATCCGTGCCGGTTTGCGTCCCCGTGCCGGTTTGCGTCTCTGCAGCGCCGGGCGTCTCCGCTGCAGCTTCATTTTGTCCGTTTGCTTCAGCCGGCTCCGAAATCTTCGGATTCTTAAATGCGATCACCGCACCTATGATCAAAGCCAGCAAAATGCCTGCCAATACAAACAGTTCACTCTTTTTCATACGTTTCACCTCAATTTTCTCACATTGAACTCCCCACGGTCCAGATCTTCAAGACTCAATACACCGTCCATGAACTCGCCGTTCTCATCGTAATAACCGATGTACACCGACTCTCCGCATATGTTCGCGATCGCAAATGACCGGGCATTTGGCAAACTCATCAGTTCGTTGACCGTTCCGTCTTTCATGCGATAGTAAGTCGCCTTGTCATTGCTTCTGTCACAGACGCTGAAATACACCGCGTTTCTGCCCTTGTGGAAGCCGCCTGCTCCTTCGGGCACGGACAGTTTTACGGTTTCTCCGCTCTTCCGGTCGAAAACAAAACAACCTTCCGAATTTTTGAAGTAGATATCCCCGTCCTCAAGTTGCGCTTCACTCAAACGATCGAGCTTCTTTACAAGCTCCGTCTTACCGGAAGCAATATCATATCGGCAGTATTCGTAATGCATATGCTCAATGAAGAAGGGCGTATAATCGTAACCCTCCGGCTCAAAATCCATAAGTACCGACATGTCAACATCCAGGTACGAACAAAGATAGTACGCTGCCCCGTCCGCGTAATAGAGGTCGGAGATCATCCGGCCGTCGGTTATACGGTCTCCCATCTGCACCTTGTAATTCTTCAGATCGATAACAAACACTCCGGTCTCCTGCCAGTTATCATTGATGATCTGTCCGTCCTCGTTGAGCTCGCAGTTATTTCTGAACACGCCGACTGCATAGTCGTCCCGGTACAACACATACGGGATCCGCTGAACATTCTCCAGCGCAACCGCCTTTTTCCGGTTTTCACCGTTTGCGTCCATCACATAAAGATACTGCGTTTTAAACTCATCTTCCTGCGTCATGTTGCCGATGTAGTAAAGATGCCTGTTATGCAGCACCGGCGCGCTTTGGTAAATTCCGTAAAATACGGCCGGACAGGAAGGATTCGGATTGCTCTCAGCCGAAAAGAGCTCATGGGTACAATTCGGCCGGTCGCAATAAACCATATCCTTGCCGGTGGCGGTATCGATCATGTGCAATAAGCTGGAGCCATCCAGATAAAGCACCATATGTTCGGAGTATTGACAGTCCGGCAAAACACTGTCGTACATGAACACTTCTTCCGCAGTCTCACGGTTTTCCCGGTCCGCCGGCGAAACATTTTTGTTTTTGATCAGAAGGATCAAAACAACCGGGACAACCACCAACACTGCCGAAACAGCGAACACATACTTTCTTTTCGCGATCCTGCCCATAATTCCCCCTTATGTACGATCCGCTCGTACGATCTCACATCATTTTGCTTTTCTCCGGTCATAGATCGGAATGCCGCTGTCGACCAGATCCTGATAGTCTTTTTCCGAGGAAATGATCCAGCTGCTGGAGTTTTCTACTACAAGACTGTCATCGATGGTTACCATAACCACCCAGTCCGCTTCTCTGCCATCCACAGTATTCACAAGGATCGCGGCGTCACCGACCGGGAGATCGGTCAGGTCCTCGAAAAATATGAGGTTTCCTTCTTCACCCCAGTAATATCCCGGGAGGCTTTTGTAAAAGATCTTTCGCTCTCTTTCGAGATCGGAAGCCAGATCCGACAGAGCTTTTCTGACATTTTCGATCTCGGAATGAGCGGCCGCGTCATGAAGTCCGTTCAATATCTGCTTCTTTTCATTCGCATCACGGTATTTCGCGAGAATGCCCCTGAAACCGCCTCTGATCGCATAATACATATCCTGTGTAGACGCATCATCCCCTTCGGCATCCAGGGTAATAAAGCAATTGTATCCGCGTCGGTCGATCACTTTCAGACACAGCCAATACCCGGCTTCCTCCGCCGAGATCGGCCTGTACAGGATTACATTTTCATCAATGTAGGTGATCTTTTCCCAATCCTCGCCGTCCCTGCGAACGATCTCGACGATCGCGTTACTTCCGTTTTCATATACATAGGTCTCCCGGTAAAACTTCTTTTTTACCGCATTGAACAGCCTGCCCCCGGTGGCCGCATCCACGATCGTGACCGTTCCAAGAAGGACGATCAGGCATGCCGCTACGGTCGCCGCCGTCCGCAGAAAACCATAGCTGCGCTTCTTTCGCTCAACCGACCGAAGTACTCTGTTGTTCAGTTCATCCGAAGCATTGATATCCAGTTTCAATGCTTCACGGATCATCTCATCTTCTCTATTCATACCAGACTTCCTCCAGTTCATTTTTCAATGAGCTCTTTGCCTTGTTCAATCTGCTTTTCACTGTACCAGCCGGGATCTTCAAAAGCGAACCGATCTCTTTGATCGACAGATCCGCAAAATAATACAGATAGATCACGGTCCTCAGTTTCAGCGGCAATGCCCGAATACTGTCTCTTACCCGCGTTTTTATTTCCTCTTTTTCGAGTGACTCTTCCGTCCTGCACTCCGACGCGAGTCTTTCGCTGAACCTCTTCTCCTCATTGTCCAGAGATTCCTCGTTCTGCCGGATCTTCTTTCGGAAGGAGTTCTTATATAACCGAATCGCGATCCCGAGGCAATAGTTTCGCTCTTTTACAAGATATGAATCATCTTCCGGCTTGGCGATCCGTTTTCTGATCTCATATGCTTTGCAGAGTGTATCCTGATAAAGATCATCCGCATCATACTGACTGCCGGTCAAATGAAAACAGAACCGATAGATATCATTTCCGTGCGATTCGATCAGCAGTTCCAAATCATTTCTGGTCATATAGCCCTCCTTTCCGTTTTTGTGTTTTCACTTATATTATGTCGTGACCCGCAAAAAGGTTCACTCATTTTCAAAAAAATTCAGCGTTTTGCAGAACCGATCATTCCCGTGCATGTAATCCATCATACCATACGGAAGCCAATCTCTCTATTCTTTTTCACGGACTTGTGGAAAATGCCTTATCCGATCCGTGTTATCACACACAAAAAAGCCGGCGCACAAAAAGTGCACCGGCTGCTGTGTCATTTATTTTCCTGCGGTTTAAGCGAGAGTGTCGAGGAACTTCTGAATACGGTCAAGTCCCTTGCCGATCTGCTCCATGCTGATCGCGTACGAAAGACGAATGTGATCCGCGCGGCCGAAATCCGCACACGGGATGACCGCGGTCTGAAAATCCTCGATCAGGATCTTCGCAAGCTCCGAAACATCGCCGACCGTCTTGCCGTTGTAGGATTTCGCAAGAGCCTCGCTCACATCGACAAACACGTAAAACGCGCCGAGCGGCTTAACGGCCTTCACGTACGGCATCTTCGCGATCCGCTCCGTCATGTAGATGCGGCGCTTATCGAACTCGAGACGCATTGCCTCCACAGACTCCTGCGGACCGTCGAGTGCTTCGATCGAAGCGAACTGCGCCACGGAGTTCGGGTTGGACGTCTGATGACTCTGAATGCTCGCCATAACCTTGGCTACCGGCAGCGGCGCTCCCGTGTAACCGATCCTCCAGCCGGTCATGGCATACGCCTTGGCCATACCGCAGCAGGTGATCGTATGGTTGTAGATATCCTCGCCGAGCGAACCGATGCTGACCTGCTCGATATCCTCGTAAACAAGGCTCTCGTAGATCTCGTCGGACACAACATAGATGTCCTTCTCGACGATCACTTTGGCAAGTGCCTCAAGCTCGTCCTTCGTATATACCATTCCCGTCGGGTTGTTCGGGGAATTCAAGACCAATGCCTTCGTCTTCTCATTGCACGCAGCGGCAAGCTGCTCCGCGGAGATCTTGTATCCCGCCTCTGCCGAGCAGGGAACGAAAACCGGAACACCGTCCGCGAGCTTTACGATCTCAGGATAGCTCAACCAGTAAGGAGAAGGGATGATCACCTCATCACCCGGGTTGAGGATCGCCTGGAAAATGTTCGTGAGCGCATGCTTTCCTCCGTTGCTGACGATGATCTGCTCGGGAGCGTAATTGAGATGATTGACTCTCGCGAATTTGCGGCTGATCGCAGCGCGAAGTTCCGGCATACCGGCTGCCGGCGTGTATCTCGTGATTCCCTGATCAAGCGCGGACTTAGCGGCATCGCGGATGTTGAGCGGAGTATCGAAATCCGGCTCTCCGGCACCGAAACCGACGACATCGATCCCCTGTGCGCGCAGTGCTTTAGCCTTTGCCGTGATGGCAAGCGTTGAAGACGGCTTTACCGCCTGACCTTTGATGGAAAGAGTGAGTGACATTGCGATTAACCTCTCTTACATTGTATACGGGATGGTTCCCGCCTCTGTTATTACGTGTGATGTACATGTATACAATCCGAATTGCATTTTAGTATACATCACGGTAAAAGACAAGCATTTTTCGTGTTTTTTTGCAAAATCGTGTCTTTCCACAAAGAAACGTAAAACCGCCCTCGGAAAATGGCACTTTCGCCGACGAAAAAGGGCCGGACAAAATGTCCGACCCAATCTTTCTCTTGATATTCGCTTATTTTGCGTAATCCGTAACTCTGGATTCCCGGATCATGCTAATCTTGATCTGTCCGGGGTACTCAAGCTCGGCCTCGATCTTCTTCGACATTTCTCTTGCGATGAGAACCATATCGTCGTCGCTGACCTTCTCGGGAACAACCATAACCCGAACCTCACGACCTGCCTGAATTGCGAAAGATTTTTCGACTCCTTTAAAGCTGTTGGCAATATCTTCTAGTTGATTCAAACGATTGGTGTACGTATCCAGCGTCTCGCGTCTTGCTCCCGGTCTCGCTGCGGAGATCGTATCCGCCGCCTGCACGATCCAGGCGATCACGGAAGTTGCTTCCGTATCTCCGTGGTGCGAAGCTACGGCGTTGATCACAACCGGAGACTCCTTATATTTCTTGCAGATGTCCACGCCGATCTGTACGTGCGTGCCTTCCATCTCATGATCTACGGACTTGCCGATATCATGCAGAAGACCCGCTCTCTTGGCGAGACGGACGTCCGCACCGATCTCTCCTGCGAGAAGACCGGAAAGAAGGGAAACTTCGATGGAATGTTTGAGAGCATTCTGACCGTAACTGGTACGATATTTCATCTTGCCGAGGAGACGGACCAACTCGGGATGAAGGCCGTGAACGCCGGTCTTGATGATCGCGGCTTCGCCTTCCTCGCGAATGATATTCTCAATCTCCTTCTGAGCCTTGTCGACCATCTCTTCGATGCGGGCCGGATGGATACGTCCGTCCACGACAAGCTTCTCAAGGGCGATCCTTGCCACCTCGCGGCGGATCGGATCAAAGCCGGACAAGATAACGGCTTCCGGTGTATCATCGATGATAAGATCGATGCCGGTCAACGTCTCGATCGTTCGGATGTTTCGACCCTCGCGACCGATGATACGTCCTTTCATCTCATCGTTCGGCAGCTGCACGACGGAGATCGTAGCTTCTGCGACATGATCCGCGGCGCACTTCTGAATGGAATTGATGATCAATTCCTTCGCGCGCTTGTCGGCGGTCTCTTTCGCTTCGCTCTCCAACTCGCGGATCATAACCGCGGTCTCGTGCTTCACGTCCTCTCTCACGGATTCTAAAAGATATTCCTTTGCCTTATCGGAGGTGAGTCCGGAGATTCTCTCGAGCTCCTGTATCTGTTTCTCAGCATAAGCATTCGCCTCTTCGATCTTGCGATCCAGCTCCTGCTCCTTCTGCGTCATACGGGCATCTTTCTTCTCCAGGGACTCCAACTTTCGATCCAGATTTTCTTCTTTCTGCGTCACACGCTTCTCGTAGCGCTGAACTTCGATTCTGCGTTCCTTGATCTCACGGTCAAGTTCGTTCTTCGCTTTCAGGTTCTCTTCCTTTGCTTCCAGAAGAGCTTCCTTCTTTGCTGTCTCGGCGGTCTTGATCGCAGTGCGATTGGCTTCTTCAATGATCTCAGCCGCTCTTTCTTCTGCGGAGCCGACCTTTGCTTCATACCCCTTCTTGCGGAAGAGGATCGCAAGGATCCAGCACAAAGGTCCTACGATTACGGCGGCGACTGCAGCACCAATAAGAAATTCCGGCATGAAGTGCACCTCCAAATCTATATTCGGTTTTTGAAAAACAAAAAATCCAACATTACTATAATATACGAGTTTCGTATACTTGTCAACCATGGATTTTACAATTGTAGAACACCGAAAGTCCCTCGGACGACCGTTGTCATACAGGCGTTTCGGCCATACTTCCGAGGTAGTAGAAGCCCTTGCACTCGTCAAGTTTCACCGGTATGAGTTCCCCGAGGAGCGATTCTTCCGCCGGAAAATGAACCAGCAAATTGTTGTCGAGCCGTCCGGTCATCAGACCTTCCGCAGCCTTGTATTCCTCACAAAGAACGGTCTGCGTCTGCCCCTGCAGCCGTGCCGCTTCTCTCGCGCTGACTTCGCCGACGGTCTTCAGCAGCCGCTGAAACCGTGCGGACGCGACATCATCGGGAACCTGGTCCGGCATAGATGCCGCGGGCGTGCCCGAACGCTTCGAGTAGAGGAACGTGAACGCGCTCATAAAGCCGGCTTTCCGCACGACATCGAGGGTGTCCTCGACATCCTCGTCCGTCTCCCCCGGAAACCCGATGATGATGTCCGTCGTCACCGCAGCGCCGGGTATGCGTTCCTTGATCTTCGCGACAAGATCAAGATACTGCTCTTTCGTGTAATGCCGGTTCATCGCCTTCAAAATGCGGCTGCTCCCGGACTGCAGCGGCAGGTGGACATGCTTGCACACCTTCGGGTTGACCGCGATCTCCTCGATCAGCTCGTCGGACAGATCCTTCGGATGCGGCGTCATGAAACGGACGCGGCGGATCCCCTCGACCTCGCTGACGGCACGCAGCAGCTGCGCAAATGTCTTGCCGCCCTCAATGGTCCTGCCGTAGGAATTCACGTTCTGGCCGAGCAACATGACCTCCCGGACTCCGTTTGCCGCAAGATGCTCCGCCTCTTTCACGATGTCCCCGCTGTCGCGGGAACGCTCTCTTCCGCGCACATACGGCACGATACAGTAACTACAGAAGTTGTTGCAGCCGTACATGATGTTGATGCCCGCCTTGAAGCCGTAACGGTTCTTTCTCGGCAGATCCTCGACGATCGCCTTCGGCTTGTCCCACACGTCGATCACGAGTCCGTCAGACACTTCCCGCTCAAAGAGAAGTTCCGCGAGTTTAAATATATTGTGCGTTCCGAAAATGATATCGACAAAAGGATAACTCTTCTTCAGTTTCTCGACTTCCTCCGGCTCCTGCATCATGCATCCGCAGAGAACGATACGCTTCCCCGGGTTTTGCTTCTTCAGCCTTCCGAGGTAGCCGATGCGGCCGTAAACACGCGTGTTCGCGTTCTCGCGTACGGTGCACGTGTTGTAGATGACAAGATCCGCATCCTCGCCCGGAACATCCTCGTAGCCGATGCTGCTCAGGATACCTGCGAGCGTCTCAGAGTCCTTCTCGTTCATCTGGCAGCCGAAGGTCTCGATGTGCATCGTCAGTTTCCGGCCATACTCCGCCTCGCGATCCAGAACGATCGAGCGCATGACATCCAGAAAATAATACTGCCGTTCCGGCTCTTCCGTCGGCGCGAGCGAGCGTACGCGCTCCGCATATGCATTTCCGTTATTTTCCATAGTATCTCCGATGATAAAATGCGGCGGACCTCATGCGCCCGCCGCAACATTTCAATTGAAAACCGTCACGTCCCCGATACTCAGGAACGGACCTGACCGTTGCCCACGATCTGATATTTGTAAGACGTCAGCTCGACAAGACCCATAGGTCCTCTCGCATGAAGTTTCTGCGTGCTGATGCCGATCTCGGCGCCGAAGCCGAACTCGAAACCGTCCGTGAAACGCGTCGATGCGTTGACATAGACGCAGGCGCTGTCGATCGCGCGGAGAAAAAGATCCGCCGCCTTGCAATCCTGCGTGATGATGGCATCCGAGTGCTTCGTGTGGAAGCGGTTGATGTGTGCGATGGCCTCCTCGATGCTGTCGACGGTCTTGATGCTGATGATCCGGTCCAGATACTCGGTTCCGAAATCCTCTTCCGTCGCCTCGGAAAATGCAGGCACGATCTCTCTGGCCGCCTCGTCCGCGCGCATCTCAACGCCGTACTCGCCGAGCGCTTCCGCAAGCTTCGGCAGGAATTTTGCGGCGATGTCCCTGTGAACCACAAGAGACTCCGCGGCGTTACATACGCCCATGCGCTGCGTCTTCGCGTTGATGATGATCGTGATCGCCTTGTCGATATTTGCCTTCTTATCCACGTAGATGTGGCAGTTTCCGGTGCCGGTCTCGATCACCGGGATCGTGCTGTTTTCGAGGACGGTGCGGATCAGGTTGGCGCCGCCGCGGGGAATGAGCACATCGATAAAGCGGTTCATGCGCATCAGTTCCTTCGTCGTCTCGCGATCGGTGTCCTCGATGACGCACACGGCATCCTCGGTGATATCGCAGTCCGCAAGACCCTTGCGAAGGATCTCCCCGAGTTTAAGGTTGCTGTGGATCGCGTCGCTGCCGCCCTTGAGGATCACGGCATTGCCGGACATGAAGCAAAGACCGAACGCATCAACGGTCACATTCGGGCGCGACTCATAGATGATACCGATGACGCCGAAGGGCACGCGCACTTTGCGGATGCGGAGTCCGTTCGGGAGTTTCCGGTTGGAAAGGACCTCCCCGATGGGGTCGGGAAGCTCCGTGATCTGCTCAAGGCCTACCGCCATGGCGTCGATCCGGGACTCCGAAAGACGCAGACGGTCTACGAGGGAATCCTTCATTCCTTTCTCGATCGCTGCCTTCACGTCGATCTCATTGGCTGCAAGGATCTCGGCGGACTCCTCGCGAAGAAGCTTCGCGATGTGAAGGAGCGCTTCTTTTTTCCTAGAAGTCTCCAAAAGACCGAGTTCCGTCGCGGCATCCTGTGCTTTTCTTCCTACGATCATCAGGTTCATGCTCGTCTCTCCCTTCCTGTTTCAATACAATCGATCTCCGTCACGATCATGTCCGCCGGAATGTCCTTCTCATCCACCGGCAAGCTGTCGGCCTGCTGAAGGCTGTAGGCGAGCATGACGCTCCGGATATCCCCGTGCTGTGCGAGATAGCGGTCGTAATAACCTCCGCCGTAGCCGAGGCGGTCTCCCTCTTTCGTGTAAGCGACACCCGGAAGGAGCAAAAGACAATTCTTCTCCTTCGCGTAGTCCACGCTTCTGTCCGTCACCGGCTCCATAATGCCGTAACGGCCCGGTGCGAGATCATCGAAGGATTCGATGTACTCGAAATCCAGCTCCCGGTCGCCGACACATTTCGGCACCGCGACGCGCTTTCCGTCACGCCATGCCTTCTCGATCAGAAAATGCGTGTTGACCTCCGAGCTGAAGGAAATGTACGCGAGCACAACGGACGCGTCCTCGTACTCTCTGCGGCTCACGAGCCGCTCGGCGATACAGCCGCTGTACATCAGGATGCGCTCCGCCGAGAGCGAGCTTCTCTTCCGTTTCATCACCGAGCGAAGTTCTTTCTTGTCCATGAGTCCTCCGAATATCGATATCTTAATTCTATCCTTGCGCCGTGTCAATCCACGACTTCAATATTGTCAAGCATGCTCTTCAGATTCTCACGAACCGACTTCACATACGCTGCGCGGAGTTCCGCCTGCTCCTGCGCCTCCTCCGGCGTAAGTCCGATGTCCTTGGACTTATGATAGAGCTCATTGATCCGCTTGATGTCTTCGTCTGTCATTTTCGTTTGTTCCTCGATCTTTCCGTGTTATTTGTAACCCCGACACATGTCATCTCGACTCTTTGGTGAGATAATCGATCAAGTGAAAATTCTCGTTCTTGTGGGCCTTGAAGATCGTGCCCACCTGCTGTCCCTCAAGGACGCGGCGAAGGTTGCGCATGTCCCCGGTATTGCAGATGATCATGTCCGCGCCGGCATCGTTGGCGATGCGGGCTGCCGCGATCTTGGTCGCCATTCCGCCGCTTCCCACGTCGGAGCCGGGACCTTTCGCCATCGCCTCAAGCTCATCCGTGATATAGTCGATCTCGCTGATGAACTCCGCGTCCGGATTGACTCTCGGATCGTCCGTATAAAGGCCGTCGATATCGGAGAGAAGGATCAGAAGATCCGCATGGATCAGCGCGGCAACGATGGCGGAAAGCGTATCATTGTCGCCGAACTCGATCTCGTCCGTGACGACCGTATCGTTCTCGTTGACGATCGGGATCACACCGAGATTGAGCAGTTCGGAAAATGTGGCTCTCGCGTTTCTTCGGTTCTCATCGTGGATCATCGTCAGTTTCGTGATCAGAACCTGCGCGGGCACTTTGTTGTACTCCGCGAACAGTCTCTGGTACACCATCATCAGACGGGTCTGGCCGATGGCCGCGCACGCCTGCTTGACGGACTTCTCCTTCGGCTTCTCGGTGATGTTCATGGTCTGGCGGCCGACGGCGATGGCGCCGGAAGAAACCAGGACCACATCCTTGCCGCTGTTGGAGATGTCCGCGAGGATGCGCACGAGGCGCTCCATTTTCACGAGATCCATGTCGCCCGTCTCCGGATGCACCAGAGACGAGGATCCGATCTTCACTACGATTCGCTTTTTGGAGGCGATCAATTCTTCCCGATTCATTGCATTTTCCTTCTTTGTTTTGTTTCTTGTATCGCCGGTCATTCGTCAGCCGGCTGTCTGTATGTCATCATGATCTGTTCGCTGACGCGGATGCCGTCGATGGCGGCGGACATGATCCCGCCCGCGTAACCGGCGCCCTCTCCGCACGGATACAGCCCGGTGCGGCCGTTCGCCTGCAGCTGTTCATCTCTCTCGATCCGTACCGGCGAGGACGTTCTCGACTCGATCGCCTGCAGCAGTACGTCAGGCGCGCCGTAGCCGGGCATCAACCGGTCGAACGCAACAAGTCCTTCCTCCACCGAATCCGCGATATATCCAGGCAGACATTCGTGAAGTTCCGCGTATGTGACCGCGCCCTTGTTGACCGGCCGGATCGATCCGCAGTCCGTCGACGGACGCCGCTTTTGATAATCCTCAAAGCGCTGCGTCGGGATCGCGCCCTTTCCCGCTTGGTAAGCGAGTTCCTCGAGTTTTCGCTGGTAGTACATGCCCGCCAGCGGCCCCTCCTCGTTCACGCCGAAGCGCTTCAGGTCCTCACGGCAATCCTCCGGCGAGACCGTCACGACCACCGCGGAATTCGAATTGTCCGCGCTTCGGTCGTGGTTGCTCATACCGTTGATCGCGAGACGTCCCGGTTCGCTGGAAGCGTTGACCACGTAGCCGCCGGGGCACATGCAGAAGGTGTACACACCCCTGCCGTTCTCACACGTGTGAGTCAGCTTGTAGTCCGCGGCAGGCAAGAGCGCCGCGTTATCGCCGTACTGCATCCGGTCGACCCACTCCCGCGGGTGCTGCACCCGGACGCCCATGGCAAATGCCTTCGCGCTCAGGTCAAGCCCTTCCTCCGCGAGCATCTCGAAGGTGTCCCTTGCGGAGTGTCCGATCGCGAGGATCGCAACCTGTGCCGCGTACTCGGTGTCACCGCACCGCACGCCTGCGAGAGCGCCGTCCTTCCATGTGAAGCCGGTCACTTTCATGTTCGTCAATATGGTGCCGCCGTGGTCCGTGATGTCCTTTGCGATGTTCGAAACAACCTCGCGCAGGCGGTCCGTGCCGACGTGCGGCTTGTTGATATAGGTGATCTCCGCGGGAGCTCCGTTGTCCGCGAGCGTCTTTAGGACAAACGCGCAGCGGCCCTCACGGTCCTTGATCAGCGTGTTTAATTTGCCGTCGGAAAATGCGCCGGCGCCTCCGATCCCGAACTGCACGTTCGAATCCGGCCGCAGCACTCCCGTGGCGAAAAACTCCTCCACATCCTTCGCGCGCCGCTCGATGGCCTCACCGCGCTCGATTAGAAGCGGCCGATAGCCACCGCGCGCCAAGCAGTAGGCAGCGAACAGTCCCGCCGGACCGCCGCCGATCACGACCGGCCGATCCGCAAGAGGTTGCTCTCCGCCGCCGCGGATCACATAGTCCTTCGGAGTATATTCCGTATAATCGCGCCCGGCCTTGCCGCGGATCTTCGTTCCTGCGGGAAGACTGACAGCGACATCGTACACATAGCATGTCTCATGCTTCTTTCGCGCATCCAGAGAACGTTTCAGTATCCGGAACGCAGGCAGCCGGTCCGCGGAAACGGAAAGTCTGGCTGCGACGGCATTTCGCAATTGCTCTTCCGTGTGCTTTAAGGGCATATGCAATTGTGATACCCGAATGCTGATCTCTTTCATCGTTCACTCCCGAC
>JBGUPV010000109.1:0-2642 GCA_045130455.1 Lachnospiraceae bacterium
GAGCCGCGATTCCATCGTCGACGGATTGACTTCCTCCGTCTTCACGCCGCCTTTTGTGACGACAGCCTCGTTGTAACCGCCCATGGCGACGATGTGAAGCGGCAGCGCCTTGATCGTCACTCCGAGTCTTCTGCGCTCCTCCTTTGTCACCTCGCCCGCCGTCTTCTCGCCGGGGATCCCGCTCTCTCTGAGAAGGATCTCCCCGAACGCCGCGGGAGCCAGCGCGCAGACGAGATTTTTCATCTGCTTCGAGCGCCCGCCCGCGAGTTCGCGAACAAGTCTCGCGTCAAGCTGTTCCGCGGTGAGCGCGGGCTTGCTGTCGAGCCGCGCCTCCGTACCGACGAGCCGGTCACCGCAGACGGCAGTCGCCGTCAGAACAATGGGGCCGCTGATGCCCTTATGCGTAAAAAGGACTTCGCCGAAGTCCTCGTAAAGTCTTTTGCCGTCCCGGTCTGCAAAGGAAACCGAAACATTTTTCAAAGTGAGTCCCGCGAGCTGTCCGCACCACGTCTCCGCCGCGGAGAGCGACACGAGCGAAGGCAGCAGCCTCGTCACGCCGTGTCCGAGCTCGCGCGCCATGCGGTATCCGTCGCCGGTAGAGCCGGTACTCGGGTACGACAGGCCGCCCGTCGCGAGAATGACGGCATCCGCCTTGAGCTTCGTGCCGTCGGAAAGCGACACCCCGGTTGCCCGGGCCGTCGCGGTATATTTCTTTTTCTTCTTCGAAGTCTCCGTCCCGTCCGGCTCGTCCGCGCCTTCCCGCGCGACCGGTTCCGTCAGGATCGAGCGGACCTCCGTGTGAAGATGAACGCTCACGCCGAGTCTGCGGCACTCTTTCTCCAGAACGCGGATGACATCCGAAGATTTGTCCGAAAGCGGAAACACACGCTTGCCCCGTTCGACCTTGGTCGGCATTCCGGCCTGCTCGAAAAATGAGACCGTCTCCGCGTTGTCAAACCCATGAAGCGCACTCTGCGCAAACCGGTAGTTCGAGACGATCTTGTCCGAAAACTCGGAGAGGTCGCAGGCGTTGGTCAGGTTGCACCGGCCTTTGCCCGTGATGTAGATCTTCTTGCCGAGTTTCTCATTTTTCTCCAGCAGAACAACCTTCGCGCCCTGCCCGGCCGCGCCGATCGCAGCCATCATGCCTGCCGCGCCGCCGCCGATCACGATCACCGTTTTCATGCTTCGTTCTTCTTCCCGCTGTCCGCGTCCTTCTTCTCATCGCGAAGCACGTTGATGTTCTTGTAGATGTAATCCACAAGCGACACCACCGTCATCACAAGCGCAAACCACATGAACACCTGCCCTGCGTACCAGACGATCTTGAAGAAAAGAATGTCGTCGTACTCCGGATTCGCCGTAAAGAGCAGGAAGCAGCACATGAACATCTGGGCAAATGTCTTGATCTTGCCGAGATATCCCGCCGCCAGCACAACGCCCTTGTCGCACGCGATCAGACGGAAGCCGCTGATGATGAACTCGCGGGCCATGATGACCGCAACGACCACGGCAGGGATCTGGTTGAACTCGATCAACAGGATCATCGCCGTGCAGACAAGGATCTTGTCCGCCAGGGGATCCATGAATTTGCCGAAAGTCGTGACAAGGTTGTATTTGCGCGCGAGATGTCCGTCCAGGAAGTCCGAAAAACATGCCAGGGCAAACACCGCGAGCGCGATGAAATTGTAAAACGGAAGGATGTCCTGCAGCATCAGCAGGACGACAAACACCGGGATGAGAAACACCCGGAACATTGTGATTTTGTTGGGCAGATTCATTGATCGACCACCTCTCCCATCAGATCGTATTCGCCGGCGGCCGTGATCCTCACGGGAACGATGTCGCCCGACATCAGCGACTGCGGTCCCTCGAAATATACGGCTCCGTCGACGTTCGGCGCATCACCCTCGGTGCGCCCCGCAAAGACGCCGTCCTCCGGCAGGAAGCCGTCCACAAGGACCGGCAACGTCTGCCCGATCAGGCTCTCGCTGTATTCGCTGCAGATGTCCCGCTGCAACTTCATGATGCGGTTTCTGCGGCGCTCTCGCACGCGTTTGGGGATCTGCGGCGACATTTCCGCAGCCGCCGTTCCCTCCTCCTTCGAGTAGGGGAAGCAGCCGAGCCGCTCAAACCGCATCGCGCGTACGAACTCTTCCAACTCTTCGAACTCTTCCTCGGTCTCGCCGGGGAATCCCGTGATCAGCGTGGTGCGCAGCACGATCCCCGGAACTCTCTCACGCAATCGGTTGATCACGCCCGTAAGCTCCGCCTTCGTCGTTCTCCGTCCCATCCGCTTCAGGATGCCGTCCGCGGCATGCTGGATCGGAATATCGAGATACCGGCACACCTTCGGCTCCGTCGCGATCACGTCGATGAGCTCGTCCGTGATCTCCTCGGGATAACAATACAAAATGCGGATCCGCTGCAACCCTTCGATGGCGGCGAGCTGCCGCAACAGTTCCGGAAGTTTCTTCTCCCCGTACAGATCGACGCCGTACACCGTCGTCTCCTGCGCAACGAGGATCAGCTCGACCGTGCCCTCCTCCGCGAGTCTGCGGGCCTCCTCGAGAAGCCGCGGCATCGGGTAGGACCGGTACGGTCCCCGGATCTTCGGGATGATGCAGTAGGTGCAATGCTTG
>JBGUPV010000110.1:0-8337 GCA_045130455.1 Lachnospiraceae bacterium
GCGAAAAATTCGGTCAGGTACAGAAACGCGCGGTTGCGCAGTATCGGTCTTCTCTCGGCCAGCGACCGGATCGCCGAGCCGTTGTCCGTCTTCTGATTCTCATTTGAGTCCATTTTTCTTCTCAACTCCCCACATTATTGCTTGCCGATCCGCGCCAACATCCACCGGCACGCATCATTCATATCCTCCGCGATGTACGCCGAGAGCTCCCGCATCTCATCGGTCACCGGCAACAGGTCCGGCACCATCACCGGAAGCATTCCGGCCGCCTGTGCCGAACGGATCCCGTTGTGCGAATCCTCCACCGCGATCGCCTCCTCCGGTGCCACCGAAAGGGCCTCACAGGCCGTCAAAAAAATCTCCGGATCGGGCTTTGAGCGCTTCACCGTATCCCCGCCGACAACCGCCGTAAAATACTCCGCGATCCCGGCCGACGCGAGCAGCCGAAGCACCTTCTCGCGCCTGGTGGAGGACGCCACCGCGATCTTCGCCCCCGCTTCCGCAAGCGCCGCCAGCGTCTCCCTGACGCCGTCCTTCACCGGAACGCCGTGCTCCGCGATATAACGGTTATACATCTCGGAGGCGCGCCTGTCGTACTCCTCAAACGGGAAATCCTTCCCGTAATTCTCGTACACGATCTGCCTCGTCGCCTGCACGTTCACGCCGATGCAGAGCGAGTACACGTACTCCATGTTCGGGATCCCGTCCTCGTCCGCAACCTTGTACCAGCAGTCCTGGCAGAGCCGTTCGGTGTCGAAAAGCACACCGTCCATATCAAAAACAACAGCAGTGATCATGGCAATCCTTTCTCGTAAACTTTCAGAAAATGCTCACTGGATCCGTCCCTCGCCGCCCATCAGCCGCGTCATCTCCTCGATGCGCTCGATCGGGAACGGAGGATTGGTCAGCGGGCGAAGCGCGATCGACATCAGCTTCATCGGATTGTCGTCCGCAGCCACACGGTTCGAGCTCATGGCCCCGCACACGCGGCAGCGATGGATGATCGCCCACTCTCCGTTCTTTCTGACCCACACCGCGATGGCGTCCATGTGGCCGCCGCAGTCGCTCTCGCGGTCGCCCGGCTCGATGTCCACATGAAGGCTCGTCAGGCAGTTCGGGCAGTGGTTGCGATGGTCGCTTCCCGCACCCGCAGGCACCACGGTCCTGCCGCACTCCTTGCACACGAATGTCTCGTCGCACGGATGCGTCTTGTAATATCCTTTTTCATACGATCTTTTCTTATTCTCACGATTCATGACAGTTTCCTTTCCACGGAAAATCCTTCTTCGGGGCGACCGTCCCACGGCGGCGCCGCACAGACTTAGTTTATCACAGGACGCCCTTTCGTACAACGTCATATCCTATCCAATTTGCGCTCATTTTCCGTTGAAAATAACGCAAAAATCCCTCCGCGGGAGATATTCGTTCTCTCGCGGAGGGAGCTTGTACAATGCATTATGATCTTCAGTTTTCCTCGTCGCCCGTACCGTAGTTCTGCTTGACACCCGCGATCATATCCGCGAGGATCCAGTGAGGATTGATCTCGCCGTCGTCGGAATCGTCATAGTAGACGAAGTAGAACGTGGAATCCATCGTGCTTGTTACGCGGCGGTTGCCCTTCACCAGACGCATGTTCTTGACAAAACAGATGTGAATGGAGAAGCACTTGTCGTTGTACTCGGTATAATCGGTCACGGCGAGATCCGAGTACTTCGGATTCTCGATCGTGTGCGAGCTGATAAACGTGATATCGATGCCCTTCGCGTACTCCTCGGCCTTCTCGTAGAAGAAGGAATCCTTCAGAAGGTACGTGCGGATCTCGGCAAGACCGCGGTTGCTTCCCGTCAGGTCGTTGGTAACGAAATCCATCCATTTCTGGGCGGTATTCAGCGCAATGTCATAGCGCTCCTGCGGTGCCTCAATGCCGGTCTTCGCCTCGTGCGTGATCGACACACCGCCTTGCTCATCCTTGGTGAACTCCACCTCAGCGCCGGACGCGTTGCGGATCACTACCTTCGGCTCATCCCAAAGACCCGAGATGTGATACGTCACGTTCGTGGAAAATGAGACATACTCCGTCAGGTTCTTGAGTTCCTTCGGGATCTCCGTTCTCGCGACGATATGGGAATCATTTTCCGAATCAAGCTTCGTTCCGTTGATCTCGATCGTGTAGTCCGAAGGGATCGTGTAGGTGTAGCCCTTAGTGGAACCGCTGATCGCGGGATTGATGGACTTGATGCGCCAGTCACAGACTTCCAGGATGGCCAGGATGCGCTTGGGATTGTACGACTCCAGCTTCATCTGTGCCACAAGCTCGCCGTCCCCGTAGATGTCGTAAACCGGGTTGGTCGTGCCGTAGCTGTTTTTGCTCTTCTGGCAGGTGAACTTCTCAACGTTCTTAAGGTTGTCGAGATACTGCTGCTTGATGATGTCCGCCGCCTCAAACTCGCCGGACAGGACATGTGCTTCCATCGCCTTGGAGACCTTCGCCTCGACGGAACCGTCTTTCGCCATCTTCTCGAACTCGGCGAGCAGGCGGTCCACATGATGCTCGACCTGCGAATCCTCGTACGCGATCAGGCTTCGGTTCGTGTATCTCCACAGCCATACTGCACCGCAGAGCAGGGCGATCACCCAGAGTACCATGAACACCAGGAAGAGTCTGCTGCTGCGCTTCTCCGCCTTGGTCTTCTTCTTTTTCTTGGATTTCTTTACACTCTTAGCGCCGCTGACGGGATCGTCCGGACCGTCCGGGCCGTCCGGATTGTTGCTCCGGTTCGGATCCTTCGACGCCTTCTTTCTGCGCGGCTGTTCCTCTTCGTCGAACTTCCATTCGGAAGCCCGCTTCGTAACTACACCGATCTTCGTCTGCTCGGCGCTCGCCTCACGTGCCTGCTCGGCCTTCGCCGCGCTGTCAACTGCCCGCTTTGTCGTTTTTGCCGCGGCAGCACCGGATCTTCCTCGCGCATCGGAACTCTCAGTCTTCCGAGCCGCTGCCGTGCGTACTGCGTTGCTGCTCCCGGTCAGCGAAACCGAGTCTTTGTCCGAAGCCCCGGAGTTGCCGAGCGACTTCCAAAACTCTTCATCATCCGCGCCGGCTTCCTTCCGGTAAGCATTGTACATGCTCTGGTACCGGTTGGCTCGCTTCTGCGCTTCACTTGTATCCTTACTCACTGTCTTAATCTCCCACGATACTGACTTCTTATTTCCTCAATCCATTACTTGTTCGGAGGCATTACGACCATGGCATCCGGCAGACGCCAGGACGCATGCTGATAGTAGAACGTAACACTGGTCATCTCATACTCGCCGTTGTAATACATAGACGAGGAGCTGCCGCCGTCAAGGTTGGCCGCGTTGACCGCGCCGTACTCAAGCATGACGGAGATCAGGTCCGAAGCCGTCGCGCCGAGATGTCCGCCCGCGCCGCGGCCGTCCGTTACGAACAAAAGGATGGCACCGTCCGCGCGCTGACCGATGGCCGTACGGGGATTGCTGCCGCTGCCCTGTCCGGAGAGCTCACGGCCCTCGCCGTTGATGATCAGCGGAACGAAGTGGTTGTTCACATCGGAGTTTTCCTCCTGGAACGTAACCGCGTCGCGGATCCGCGCTTCCTTCACGTACTCCTTCACATCGTTGGCCTTCATGCCCTGAATATCCTTGATGATCAGAATGTCATCCTCGTTCAGGCCGATCAGGTAGAGACCTCTCTGTGTGGGCGAATTGTGCTGGATCTCACCGTGAGACACAACAACACCGTAGGGCCGTCCGCCCTTGTTGTTGTCCGACTGGTACAGGCCGCCGTTGACGCCGCCGACACCGCCGGTGTTCTTCACGATCTGATCCAGATCCTTACCGAGATCACCCCAAGGGAACGTTGTTCCGACAACGACCTGGGACGGATCCTTGATGATCATCATTTTCCCGAAAAATGTTCTTCCGGCGACTTCCTCAATGCGAACACCGTTCTCATCGAACACTTCCGGCGGCTTGTCCGGATCCACCGGTTTAGGTGTGAGAATACCGGAGTCGTCGTGTTCAATATGGATCTTGGATTCATCAACCTCGACATTCATCTCCGCCATCTTATTGCTTTCGTTGATCTCTTTGATCTCATCCTCGGAGCACACCCATGACGCAAGGAACTTCAACTGTCCCGTCTCCAGGATCGTTTTGACAAACGTCGTTTTCGCGGCCGGCGACGGACCGTTGCAGCAACGGTAGATTATCGCGTACAGCGTACCGGCAAGAACCAGCAGCGTTACCAAAAGAAATATCAGCAGCCGCAGAAACCAGCGGCCGATCTTACGAAGCATCGTGTCTTCCCCCTATTCTGAAAAAATCAAGCATTTTCCTCTTTCTTCGCAAAAACCCAACGTTTCTGCACGATAAAGCTCAGCGCGAACAAGCACATGTCCACGACGAATTTGACGATGGACTCCAGCACTCCGGCCGTCAGACCGAGCACCTTCTCCGCAAAGAAGTTGACCAGCAAGAACGACGCGGCAAACTGGAACGCAGCCAGAATGTAGTACCGCACCACGGTCTTCGACGCTTTCTCCCCGCTCTTGAACACGACCTTGCGGTTCATCGTGTAGTTGAAGATCGAACTCGGGATACGCGATCCCGCCGTGGCGATGAAGATCCGCAGAAGACTTTCCTCATCCAGCCCCGTATTGTGCGAAAGCCATACGTTGATGAGGAAGAACAGGATCGTATCGATCAGGAACGAGATCAGCGAGACGCCCACGAATTTTGCGAGGACCGTCTTGCCGATATGCTTGAAAATGATCTTGTAGATCCGCCAGGAATCGCGGAACGGATGAAAATGCGAGGACGCATTGTCATCAATGTAGACCGTGTCGATCACGACTTCATGGAGCCCGATCGACTTATCCTTGAGAACCAGCAGCTGGTTGGTCTCATACTCGTAGCGCTCCCCGTCAATCTCACACATCAGCGGCAGATACTGCGCGGGGATCGCACGAAGGCCCGTCTGCGTATCGCTGATGCGAATGCCGCAAAAGATACGGAACACCGCTTTGGTGATGTTGTTGCCGTTGCGGCTCTTAAACGGAACGTCCGGCTTGCTGAAATCGCGCACGCCGAGAACAACCTTGTCCTTCTGTTCGATCATCGCCTCCGCGCATGCGCGGATATCTTTCGGCAAATGCTGCCCGTCACCGTCGACCGTGATCACGCCCTGCGAATCCGGCCGATGTTCCGAGACGTAGGCAAATGCGGTCTTCATGGCACGCCCTTTGCCTTTGTTCACCTCGTGCGTCAGGACGGTCACGCCGTCCATCGCGGCAACCGTCGCAAACGGTTCCTTATACTCACTCGCACTTCCGTCGTCCACCACGACGATGTCCGTAAAGCCCTCCGCGAGGATTCCCTCCACGGTGCGGACCATCTTCTCGTCGGGGTTGAGTGACGGAAGAATGACTGTCACATTCAAATTACGCCTCCGATTCTCTCCTCAATCCTCTCCGGCCGGCTCCGTTGCCTCTGCCGGGTCACAGAAATTGCGATACCACTCCTTGCGGCGATAGATCGCAGCCTCGATGATCCATGCGATCACCGCAAGCAGGATTCCGTCCAGAAGTCCCGCCAGGACGTCCGTCGGATAGTGAATTCCGATATACAATCTGGAAAAGCTGATCATCAAAGCAAGCACGATCAGCGGGATCGACAGACGCTTACGCAGGAATCTGCACATAGCCACCGCCGATGCAATGCTGGCCGCCGTATGTCCCGAAGGAAACGAAGCATCCGTAGCTGCCTTGACTTTCCAAAGCTTAAGTCCCTCGATCACTTCGTAAGGTCTCACACGGTCGACCAACGGCTTCAGCAGGAGATTGTTCAAAAGCAGCGACCCGATCAGCGCCAGTGCGGAACACACGCCCGCACGCCGCGTCTTCCTGAAGCACAACAAAACCGCGCTCAACAGGATCCAAAAGATACCGGCATTCCCCAACGAGGTAATATTCGGGAAGATGTAATCAAGAAACCCGCAACGGATATGGTCCTGAATATAGAGCAGAAAATCTCCGTCCCACGACGGCGTAGGAAACAGAAACGACAACGGCATGCCAAATCCCCCTTAACAATTACGTGCACCGCGCGGTCTCAAGATATCCGACCGCACCTGTAGTATTATACCCGCTGGAAGCGCAAAACGCAAGGCAAATCCCGCTTATTAACAATTTTGTAATGACTTTCCGACCGCCCCCGCATACAAAAAAGCCCGGAGCAAAAGCCCCGGGCTCGATTGTCATGACTACGGATTCGGAAGCACGGTTATTTTCCGAATACCAACTCTCTTACCATTGCGATTGTTTCCGGATCTGTCGGAGCAGTTGATGTCTTACCTGAATAACTTGACAACGCATTCGCAAACGGTACCACCGCAATCCTGTCCTCACCGATCTCATACGTCGAGAGGATCAACTTCACAGACTCCAAATCAACGCCACCCAGGCTGATCTCCGTCAGTTCCGCCTGTGCCGGATGAAGGTCCTGTCCTGCCATCACACCGCACCGATAACTGCCTTCCGTCCATTCCGTCACAAAGACTGTCAATCCCTGCTCGGTCGCAAGTTCAAAATACTGCGGATGGCTTTCGCGGAGCATTCGGAGGACCGGATCATTTTCCGCCGGGTCAGTTTCTTTCGCCGCAGCGATTGATATCATGAACAGGATCACTCCGATGAACATGCATGCGGCAAATACTGTTTTTCTCTGCTGTTTCGGTGCCATGATATTGTTAAGTCGTTCCTTGACGCAACCGTTGGAAAAGCCGGTCGCATACGGCATTTTCCCCCGCGGGTAACCGCTGAAGAAAAGGACCGACATGATATACTCCTTCTTCTCCTCATTGCTCATCTCCCGCGTCACATCGGCGTCGCAGGCCATCTCGCAGTCTCTGTCAGCCGCGTAATAAGCGACCCAGACAAGCGGATTAAACCAATGCAAAGTAACTACACAGATATAGAGCAGTTTTTTCCAATTGTCCCACCGGCGTATATGCATCTTCTCGTGTGCAATGACCGAAGTCCTGTATTCCGGTTTCATATCCGACGGAAGATAAATGCGCGGACGGAACAGTCCGAACACAAACGGGATTCCGATTCGGTCACAGATCATCAACTCACCGTCCGAAATGCTCTCTGCAAGTTTTGCACGCAGCCGCATAAACGAGAGACCATTGTATGCAAGTATTGTCAAAACTCCGGCTCCCCAGATCAACGCCGATACGGAGAATACGTCCACCCCTGACGTTGTCTCCACCGCGAGCACCTGCCCCGGTTGCCCGTCACCGGTCATTGCCGGTTGATCCTCCGGGGGTTCAGTGGGAATCTGCTCCGTGGAGGAAGCATTTTCCGAAGATACAATCTTCGAAGGAATACGGACTCCGGATATCTTCACGGTAAGCGGGATCAGCAGACGCACCGCGACCAGAAGCCACAGAAGAGTCATCGCGCGGTGGCTGCGCTTCTTAAGGAATGCACGCAGGATGAGCACGCAACCGATCAACAACGCTGCGCGAATGCTGGTGTTAAATACTTCAAGAAAAATCCGATGCAACACGGCAGCCTCCTTTTTGTAAATAAACTTCCGAAACGATGGCGTTATCCCTGCTTTCTCAGAAGCTCGATGATCTCCTCAATATCCTTGTCCGTAAGCTTACGGTTTCTGACAAACCCGGACACAAACATCGGAAGCGAACCATCGTAAACAATGTCAACGAATTTGCTGCTCTGCATCGCCTTGTACTCCTCACGCGAAAGCAACGGAGCCACGACCCCGCTCTCCGATCTCGTGAAGAGTTTTTTATCGCACAGTCTGGAAATCACATTGTGCGTCGTCGTCCTCTTCCAGTTGAATTCGACAGCCGCAATCTTCACCAGCTCCGAACTCGAAATCGGTGCCTTCTCCCAGATCAGATCGGCAAATCGTCCTTCAATCTCGCCAAGCAACAATCCCTGATTATCCATGTATCATATCTCCTTTATCCTGATCAATGATCGTGATATACAATTGAAAAGCAAAGAGACCAACGGTAATAGTCTCTCATTCAGAGTCTATCACGATTGGTCTCGCCTGTCAATATCGTTTGTTCCTGCGAAATGCGCGTTCGCACTCTCCTACTGATAGTCCTTTGCGAACTTTTCCGGCTCAAGTGCCCACATGAGCGCCGTTACCAGATGTGTGCGCCAGAACGCAAAATCATGCACGCCCGGTGCCGTCACAAACGTCGCAGGCACATCGATCGAATCGAGAAATGCCTTGAAATCACGGTTCGGCTGGATCAAAAAATCCTCCGTTCCGCAAGCC
>JBGUPV010000111.1:0-5268 GCA_045130455.1 Lachnospiraceae bacterium
GTGGCACCTTCGCAGGTCGAGGGAATACGCTTCCGTGTACCGTGCCTTGATGGAGCTTCTGGAGCATTTGCATGAGCTTCTCCCACAGGAGTCGATCTCTCTGCGCAACTACGCGGAGCTGATGGAGACAGGATTTTCCGAACTTCGACTCGGCATAATCCCGCCGCAGACAGACAGCGTTCTGATCGGCGACCGCAAGCGTTCGCGCATTTCGTCGGTCCGCAATCTGTATTTCCTCGGGATGAACGACGGGGTAGTTCCCGGAGCGTCAAATACCAGTGAACTGTTGAACACCAGAGAGCGTGAGCTTTTGCGCGACCGATTCCGGATCGTGCTGGCCGACTCCCAAAAGGAGAGCATTGACGTTGAGGAATTCTATGTCCTTCTGACGATCCAGAAGCCAACGGATGAGTTGGTGCTTTCGTGGCGAAGGACCGACGATGAGGGCAAGGCGATGTCGGAGTCGTACGTGATCCGACGGATCCGGCGTCTGTTCCCCGACATCCCTGTCTTGACAGAGGATACAAAGGACAGGACATTTTTCGACAGGATCGCCGTGGACGGCGGAAGAAGCGAGTTGCTGGAGCATTTTGCGGTTGCCTCCGGTAGAAAGAATGCGGAAAATGCAGCCGGCGACGCGCTTGACCGGATCGCCGGAAGAGTACTGTACGATTGGTATTACCGGCTGGGAGGCGGCGATGAACGTCTGCTGCCGACCGAAAAGATGGCGGAGGCAGAGAAGGGATTCCGTGCGGATGCCGAACTTTCCGAAGAGACCGCGGCGCAGCTGTTTTCCGAGGACACCGAGTTTTCGGTCACGCGTCTGCAGACCTTCGCGGAGTGTCCGTTCAAGCATTTTGCGAGATACGGTCTCGCTGCGGATGAGCGCGAGACATACGAGCCGTCGAGCCTTGTCATCGGTAACGCGTATCATCAGATCCTCGACCATGCGGGCAAACAGTGGATGGAGAGCAAGAAGAACGGGGAACCCAACGATCCGCAGCGCCTTTGTGAGTGGATCCATGAGGGGGCGGACGCGATCCGCAACGATCCGGATTTCGAGTGTCTTCTTGACTCGGAGCGCAACAAGTATCTGCTGCAATCCATCGAGGACAACCTTTTACTGCTCGCACCGCGGCTGACGAACCAGATGACGCAGGGACGCTACGCGATCACTGCAACCGAGAGCCCGTTCCGGGAGGAGTTTGACGGATGTATCTTTACCGGCAAGATCGACCGTGTGGACACGTGTACGGTTGACGGCGAGGAATATGTCAAAGTCATCGATTACAAGACGTCCGGAAGAGAGTACGTCCGCGACCTTGCGGACGCCGGGATTGACATTCAGATCCCGCTGTACCTTCGCATCGAGCAAAAGCGGGCGGAGAAGGAAGGCCGCATCGTGAAACCCGCGGCCGGCCTGTACCAGAAGCTTTCCGTCGATTCGAAGACGCTCACGGTCGATGAGTCGAAGGAGGACTTCGCCCCCGAGGCGGATGCGCAGAAGAAACTGAACGAGTATTTCCGGCCGGAGGGCATCGTGCTCGTCGACGGCTTTACGGACGGCAAACTCGACGCGACGGCGGACCCGTATCTTTCGCTTCTCGATGTTCGTTATGCGGGCGACGCGAAGCACAAGTCCGATATTGTACCGGTACTCACGGCAAGCGCCCAGAAAGGCGGGATATCGCAGTCTGCGATGACGCCGGAGAGTATGCAGGAGCACATTGAGTCGATCGAGCGTCTGGCCGTGAACGAGGCGGAGAGGATCCGCGGCGGCGAGATCGAAGTGCTGCCGTATCATTACGGCGGCGGATCGAAGGAGCGGACCGGCTGCGACTATTGTCCGTACAACGGAATTTGTAAGACGGAACCGTTCAAGGCGACAAAATACCGCGAGCTCGGCGGGGATGACGGCACGGACGCGGATTCCGGAGAATGAGAAAAACACTGCAACTCACGAGTGAGGAAGCTTTATGGGCGAGATGAAATATACGAAAAGTCAGATGGAAGTGATCGAGGCGCCGACCGGCAACCTACTGGTTTCGGCTGCCGCAGGTTCCGGCAAGACCAAGGTCCTGACGGAGCGGATCCTTCGGAAAATGACCCGCGAAACCGACCCGGTGAGCATCGAGAACACGCTCATCGTGACGTTCACGCGCAATGCCGCGGCGGAGATGCGCACGCGTATCGAAGGTGCGATCGAGAAGGAACTTGAGAAAGAACCTGACAATGAGCGGTTGATCCAGCAGTCGAGAAGCATTCATTTTGCGAAGATCTCGACGATCGACAGCTTTTGCCAGAGTGTCGTGCGCAGGTATTTTCATCGAATTGATATCGATCCGAGATTCCGTCTGATGGACGGCGCGGAGTCGGAGCAGATGAAAAACCGCGTGATCGGCGAGGTGCTGGAGGAGGCGTTTGCGTCGGGTGACGCCGCGTTCCGTGAACTGGTGAAGTGGTACGGCGGCAAGGCCGGCGACGGCAAGCTTGCGGAGATGGTACTCTCGCTGGCGGAGAAGAGTGACAGCCATCCGTTCCCATCGGAATGGCTGAACGAAAAGTATGAGATGTTTGCCGAGGCGGCGGATCGCTACGGCAATCCGTATATGGACGCTCTCGTCACGGATGCGCGCCGAAGGATCGAGGGTATGATCGAAGTTGCGTCGAGGATTTCCGCGCGACTTGCCGAACCCGGAATGCCGGAGCAGTATCGCCCTGCGTTTGAGTCCGATCTGACATATCTGAACGGACTGTTGCAGGTGACCGGCGCGCAGGCGCTGATCAGTGAACTGGCGAATCCCGAGTGGGCCAAACTGTCGACCAAAAAGGACCCCGAGGGCACGGACAAAGCAAAGAAAGACCTGATCCGCGAAGCCCGCAACGAGTACAAGGATGCGATCAAAAAAGTATATAAGAACCTGTTGGCATGTTCCGGCATTCTCTTTGACATGCAGAGGGATTGCACGATTGTTCTTCGTGCGCTCTGCGACCTGACCGAACGGTTCCGAGAGCGCTATATGGCGGAACAAAAAGAACAGAAGGCATTCACATTTTCCGCGATCTCGCATCTGGCGCTTTCCATCCTGGTCGATGAGAACCATCAGCCGACGGAGGCCGCCCGGCAGATGAGCGAGGAGTTTGAGGAGATCATGATCGATGAGTATCAGGACTCCAACCTGATGCAGGAGTATATTCTCAGCGCGGTGTCACACGAAGTCGACGGCAGACCGAACCTCTTTATGGTCGGCGATGTCAAACAGAGCATTTACAAGTTCCGTCAGGCGAAACCGGAGCTTTTCATCGACAAATGCGATCGTTTTGCTTCGGATCCCGCGAGCGGCCGAAGGATCGACCTGCAGAAGAATTTCCGAAGCCGCGAGGACGTCCTTGCGGCGGTCAATGAAGTATTTGATGTATGCATGCGCCGTGAGGTCGGAGGCGTCGATTACGACGACAAGGCGCGGCTTCACTACGGTAACATATATGACGAGTACGATGCGCCGGCGGACCCGAATGTGTACCGGAGCGAGTTTCTGATCGCGGAGAGCGAAAATGACACGGTAGGCGCGGAGGTGGAAGCGATCGTCAAGCGTGTCCGTGAGCTGACGGATCCGGTCACGGGACTTGTCGTGCACGACCGCGATGAGAAACAGGGGCATATCGCGCAGTATCGCGACATCGTGATACTGACACGATCGAGAGGTGAGCTCCATAAGGCGCTGCAGCGGAGATTCCGTCAGGCGGGCATTCCCGCATACGCGGCGTCGATGGACGGATATTTCGACACGATCGAGGTGAACACGGTGGTGTCGATGCTCCGTGTGATTGTCAATCCGTTCCAGGAAATCCCGCTGGCTACCGTACTGACGTGTCCTGTCATCGGATTTTCCGCGGACGACCTTGCACGGATCGCCCTGATCGCCCGAAAGCGCAGGAGCGGTCGGAAAATGCCGTACACTGCGACGGTCATCCGGGAGATCGCCGAGAGCGGAGAGCGAGCGGTTGCGGAGAACGGTTCCGTGATCACGAAGGAACTTGTTGAACGATGCGTCAACTGGATGAACATCTACACAAGCCTTCGCAGGCACAGCGCGTACCTGACGACCGCGGAGCTGATCGAGGAATTTCTGAAGCGGACCGTTTTTTATCAGTATTGCTGTGCGCTTCCGGACAGCGAGATCCGCAGAAAGAATCTTCGGATGCTGATCGTGAAGGCGCGCAAATTTGCCGAGGCCAACACCGGCAATATCAGCGAGTTCATCGACTATATCGACACCGTAAGGAAGTACGAGTTGTCCATCGAGGACGAACTTGGCGCAGGCGTTCCGAACGCCGTCTGTCTGATGACGATCCACGCGAGTAAGGGAATGGAATTCCCGATCGTATTCGTTTCCGATACGGCGAAGAAGTTTAACAGTTCGGATTTCAATGACAACCTGTTGCTTCACGACGATCTGGGGATCGGACCGAATTTCGTTGTCCCGGAGCAGAAGGCCAAGTACGCAACGACCGCGAAACTTGCGATCCGCGGACGCTGCCTGAACGAGCTCGTGGGCGAGGAACTGCGCCTGTTGTATGTCGCTATGACGCGTGCGAAGGAGAAACTGATCGTCACCGGGCGCGTGCGCAGCAAGGACAAGCTGTCATACGGGATCAGCAAGACATTTCGCGTGACCGGTTCCGTCTCGTACGAAGACCTGCAGAAGAGCACTCTGAGCTATCAGACATTGGTTTTGACTTCGATCCTGAGCTATGCGCCTGACGATGCGCTGGAGGATATTCTTTCGTTCGAAGCGGCGAAGAAGGAGACGAAGAGAACGTACGCAAACTGGGAGATGAAGCTGGAGTTTCCGACGAAACAGGAATCCGGAAAGGTCGACGAGGACGATGACGAGCCGGCCGGAGACGGGGAAGCATTGCGCGAGGAGTTTCTTTCTGAACTCAGAGAGTATAAGGATTTCCGCTACGCACACCAACGTTCCGAAATCCCGACAAAAGTCTCGGTATCCTTCCTGAAGAAACAGGCTTATCTCGAGAAGGAGGCGGAAAATGACGCGTTCGAGCGGGGCGACACGGTGTTCTACAGTTTCGCCGGCAAGGATGCCTCCTCCGGGAGGAACGATCTGCCGCCTGCGCCGAAACCGGATTTTGCGGTGACGAAGGACGACGAGGCCGAGGGTAATTCCGGCGCGTTTTACGGAACCGCCGTGCACCGCTTCCTGCAGTTGCATGATTATTCCCTGACGGTCACGGAGACGTCCATCG
>JBGUPV010000112.1:0-40732 GCA_045130455.1 Lachnospiraceae bacterium
GTGAAGGTCGGTCGTGAGATCCACGCTGGCCGGGAAGATACCCTTCTGATCCTTGCCCTCGCTCTCGCCGTAGAGCTGCTTCCACCATTCGCTCACATAGTGAAGCGAAGGCTCGTAATTGGCAAGCACCTCAACCGATTTGCCCTTGCGATAGAGAATGTTGCGAACCGCTGCGTAGCGAAGCGCATCGTTGGTCGCAAAGCTCTCCTCGATGCAGCGCTTGCGCATGTCAGCCGCACCGGCCATCAGCGCGTCAAGGTCCGCACCGCTCACTGCGATTGGAAGAAGACCGACAGCCGTGAGAACGGAGAAACGTCCTCCGACATCATCCGGAACAACGAAGCTCTCGTAGCCTTCTTCGTTGGCCACCTGCTTGAGCGCTCCTCTTGCCTTGTCCGTCGTCGCATAGATACGCTTTGCCGCCTCGTCATGTCCGTAGCGCTCATTCAGGAGCTTCTTGAACACGCGGAATGCGATCGCCGGCTCGGTCGTCGTGCCGGACTTGCTGATGATGTTGATTGAGAAATCACGATCGCCGATCACCTGCATCAGATGCTTGATGTACGTCGAGCTGATGCTGTTGCCGACATAGTAGATCTCGGGAGTCTTGCGTACTTCCTTCGAAACGTTGTTGTAGAAACTGTGGCGAAGGAACTCGATCGCCGCACGTGCGCCCAGATACGAGCCGCCGATACCGATAACGAGAAGCACGTCGGAATCCGACTGGATCTTGGCTGCTGCCTTCTTGATCCGCGCAAACTCTTCCTTGTCGTAAGCGACCGGAAGATCGATCCAGCCGAGGAAGTCATTGCCGGCGCCGCCGCGACCGAGAAGTTCTTTCTTCGCAGCCTCCGCCTGACCTTCCACGAGCGTCAATTCCGCATCGTTCATGAACCGCGACGCCAAAGCCGCGTCAAATGTTACTCTATCCATATTTTCCAACCTTTCCCGGACGACTTGTCTGATTGTATTGCGTCCGCTTTGCGAGGCAAACTTCATGTCGCTGCCCGCACCGTGGTAGATTATAGCAAACCGCCCAACGCAATGCAATGCAATTTCTAAACATCCCGCAAAGTTTTTCACGGGTAAGTTTCTGTTGTGGCAAGCCGTGAGTTGTGCTATACTGTGCTTGCTCGCGTGCGGCTGCAGAACTCCATGGAATACGCGCCGGCGCAGGCATTTTCCGTCCCGGGATCATCGGGACGAACTCGTATTTAATTCCGCCGCTCCTTGGCGGAACGCATCTCACGGGGGAAATGATTTTGGCTGAGAAAATGACAAAGAAAGAATTCAAGGCATACATGAAGCGCCGGAAGAAGCAGCGCCGGATCGTGCTGATCGCGGGCTGCGTCGGGGCGATCGTTCTGATCATATGCGCGCTCGCGATCGCGGGTGTCTTCGGCGGCAAGAAAAAAGATGACACTTCGAAGAAGACTCCGACAACCGCTCCTTCTTCCACTCCGAAAGGGTCGGTAACGCCCGGGACGGAGCCGAAAGATACCGTGACACCGACGAAAGAAGCGACTCCGACGCCGAGCCCGACGCCGGAAAATACGCCGACTCCTACGCCGACTCCCACGCCTTATGTGTTCGGTCTGTGCTCAAGCGTCACGCTCGATGTGGACTCCGAGCCGATTGACGGCGACAACTGGGAGATTGACTATCTGATGCTCGTCAACTGGACGCACCGCCTCGTGTACAAGGGCAATCCGGAAAATCTTGTCCGTCTCGACGACGTTCTCGCCGAGGACTTCTACAAGATAGAGGATCCTCACACGGTTGCCGAGAAGAGCCGCAACTTTGTGATCGAAACCGAGGACGACAAATACGACCGCGGAAACAAGGTGGCGTTGGAGCACCTCAACGAGATGTGTAAGGCTTACCACGAAGCGACCGGCAACGGCGTGAAAGTTTCCCAGACCGGCGCGTACCGCAACTACGCGACGCAGGACCGTTTCTGGAACAACCGCGACAAATCGCTCAACCCGCCGCGCACGATCCCCGGCAACGCCAGCGAGCACCGCACCGGACTCGGCTTTGATATCTGGGTTCTGGACGGAGAAAAATACGACTACAAGTGGTTCCAGAAAAACTGCGCGGATTACGGTTTCGTTCTCCGCTATCCGGAGAATAAAAAGAAGATCACCGGCATCACCGGCGAGCAGTGGCATTACCGCTACGTCGGCACGGAAGCCGCAAAGGAAATGACGGAACTCGGCTACTGCCTCGAGGAGTACATCGCCTACAAAAACGGCGAGGACCTCGCGTCACTGCCGAAGTATTGATCAACCGGGTGCGCACAACGCACAGACATGACAATACAAAAACAACGCCCCTGCACCACTCGGTGCCGGGGCGTTTTCATATTCGGTCATCAAAACGAAGCAATACACATACCAAATTCAAGTTCCTGCCGGGTCACATCCGCTTTACCTGCCCATCCTCACATGGTACATCAGGATGGCCGCCGCCACAGCAGCGTTGAGCGACTCCGCCTGCCCGTCCATCGGGATGCGGATACGCACGTCTGAGAGCGCCGTAGCTTCGTCCGTGAGGCCGTTGGCTTCGTTGCCGATCATTATGCCGACCTTTTTCCCGTAGGCAGCCTCCGTGTACGGAACCGAGCCCTGCAGATGCGCCGCATACAACTTTACGCCGCGCTCCCGCAATGTTTCGAGCGTCTTCGGAAAATCCTCCGCATAGCAGAACGGGACGCGCAGGATCGCGCCCATCGTCGAGCGTACGACCTTCGGGTTGAACGCGTCGACCGAGTCCGCCGAGAGGATGATACCGTCCATGCCGGCCGCCTCCGCGGTCCGCAGGATCGTTCCGAGATTGCCCGGGTCACGCAGGCTCTCCAGCAGAAGAAGCTTCGTCGTGTCGCCGGCAATCATATCCTCGACCCGGTACTCCGGCATGCGCACGATCGCGATCACACCCTGCGGCGTCACCGTCTCGGCGATCGCGTCAAAGGCCTCATCGGAAACCGTCTCATATTCGCATGCGGCAAGAAGCTCCCGCTCTTCGTCCGAAAGACCCGCAAGGCCGCTCTCCGACCAGTATGTCTTCACCAGATTCTCCGGATGCTGCGACAGGATCTCGAAGAACATTTTCCGACCCTCGCAGATGAAGGCGCGCTCCTCCTCGCGGGCGCTGCGCTTCTTCAGAAGCGTCGTGATCGCTTTCAATTGTGGATTGGATCTGGAAGTGATCATACGGTCTTCCTCCGACTGTTCTGCTCCGAAACTCCTCCGCGCAACCGGCCCCTGGGTTGCCGACTCCCGCAATTACTCAATGATCCCGAACAATTCCGCCGACAGCCCGGCCTGCCTTCACATCTCTTCCTGGTTTGCCAGTTTCGCTGCCTGGTCAGCCGCCGTCAGCGCATCCAGAATCTCCTGGATATCACCGTTCATGATCTTGTCAAGCTTGTAGAGCGTCAGGCCGATGCGGTGATCGGTCACACGGCTCTGCGGAAAATTATACGTGCGGATCTTCTCCGAGCGGTCGCCCGTTCCGATCTGGCTCCGTCTCGCCGCAGCCTCCGCCTCATGCGCCTTCTGCTGCTCGATATCGTACAGTTTGGCACGCAGCAGGGCAAATGCCTTCTCGCGGTTCTGCAGCTGCGATTTCTCCGTCTGCGAATAGATTACGATTCCTGTCGGATAGTGGGTCAGACGCACCGCGGAGTCCGTCGTGTTGACGCACTGACCGCCGTTGCCGGACGCGCGCATAACGTCGATGCGGATATCCTTCTCATCGATCTTGACGTCCACTTCCTCCGCCTCGGGCATCACGGCCACAGAGGCCGTCGACGTGTGGATCCGGCCGCCGGATTCAGTCTCCGGCACACGCTGTACGCGGTGCACGCCGCTCTCGTACTTCAGCACGGAGTACGCGCCCTGGCCCTTGACCAGGAATTCCACTTCCTTCATTCCGCCGATGCCGGTCTCGTCCACGTTGACAAGCTCCACCTTCCAGCGGCGGGACTCGATGTAGTGCACGTACATGCGGTACAGTTCCGCGGCGAAAAGCGCCGCCTCGTCACCGCCGGCACCCGCGCGGATCTCCACGACAACGTTCTTGTCATCCATCGGATCCTTCGGGATCAACAGAAGCTTCAGCTTCTTTTCCAACTCTTCGATCTGCGATTTTCCGGAGGCAAGCTCTTCCTTGAGCATCTCCCGCATCTCGTCATCATTTTCACTCTCCAGGAGCTCCAGGCTCTCCGCAACCGTCTGCTGTGCGCTCTTGTACGCAAGGTACGTGCTCACCAGCGGCTCGGTGTCGCTCTGCTCCTTCATCAGTTTGCGGAAACGGTTCGTGTCCGCCGTCGCGGTCGGACTCGCGAGCTCCAGTTGAAGCTCCTCGTACCGTTTGCAAACATCCTCCAATTGTTCAAACATAGTATCACTCCCTGTATCGTCAGCCGCAAGCGCGGCGTATGTGTCAACCTGTATGCCCGACGGGATTGTCCGAAGACACGCCCGCGCGGTCATTGCAACCGGAAAATAAGCCCCTCCGGCGCTACAATCCGTTGCCCGCGATCACCACGCGGTCCAGGCCCGCGTAATCCTTGCGGACCTCGATACCGGTATACCCGGCAGCTTCCAGGAGCGCGGGAACACTCTCTCCCTGGTCAAAGCCGATCTCCAGGACCAGCCGCCCTCCGCGGTTTAAGTGCGATGCCGCCTCCGCCGCAAGAATGCGGTAGAAATCAAGGCCGTCCTCGCCGCCGTACAGCGCCTGCCGCGGCTCATAGTCGCGCACCTCCGGCTCCAGCTCCGCGAGCTGTTCCGGCGGGATATACGGAGGGTTGCAGACGATCACGTCGTAACGGTCCGGGATCTCCGCGAACATGTCGCTTCGGATCCACTCGATCTCCACGCCGTTGCGCAGCGCATTTTCCTTCGCGACCGCAAGCGCCTCTTCGGAAATGTCCGCGCCGGTCACCGACGCCGGTTTCCCGAGCTTCGCCACGCTCACCGCGATGCAGCCCGAACCGGTACACAGATCGAGCACGCTCTTGCCTTCGCAGCACGCAAGCACCGCCTCCACCGAATGCTCGGTGTCCGCGCGGGGTATCAATACCGCAGGGCTTACGGCAAACGGAAGTCCGCAGAATTCCTGCTCGCCGAAAATATATTGCAGCGGCACGCGCGCAAGACGCTTCGCGAGGATCTCCCCGCAGGCTCTCCGCTCCTCCGCGGTCATCGCCTCGTCTCTTCTCATCAGCCACGCCGCGGGCGTCATCCCGCTGACGTACTGAACAATGCGCCCGGCCTGGAGCTCCGCCTCGGGCACACGGACGTTGCGCAGCGCTTCCGCTATGGCGCGCTCCGCCTCACGATACGTGTCCGCATTGCGTAACTCAAGGCTCATTTGCCGCATTCACCTTTCTGTCTCATCCTTCAGGAAACCGGTGACGATCTTCTCGTACGTCCCGTCCTCCTTAAGAAGATACTCACCCACACCGGGGCCTGCAGGACAATCCTCCGGCTTCGTGCCCGCGTGGAACTCTCTCCAGTCAAATACTGCGTTGACGGAGACCATGGCAACCTTGATCATCTCGTCGTCCGGCTCCTTCGTCGTCAGCGCCTGCATCCACAGGCCCGGCTTGCTCAGGATATTGATGACCTTATTGTCCGTGCGGCCCGCGAGGCGCAGGAACTCATAGCTGAGGCCGGCCACCAACGGGAGCAGCAGGATGCGCACGCCGAAGCGCACCAGGAAACGGATGATCTGAGAATCCCCTGTGTAGATGGGGAACATGTTTACGATGGAAAATACAAGAATACTGATGACCATGACGAAGATCATGAAGCTCGTACCGCAGCGCTTGTGCTCCTTCGAAGACGCGCGCACGTTGTCCACCGTCAGGTCAAGCCCGTGCTCGATGCAGTTGATGGATTTGTGCTCGGCACCGTGGTAGCGGTACACGCGCTTGATCTCCGGCATCAGGGAGATCGCGGCAACATAGCCGATGAAAATGCCCATTCGGAGCACGCCCTCAACGATACTCGAGAACCACGGGGACGAAATGCCCGTGAGCGCCTCGAGACCCGAGGTCACGGCGAACGGCAGCAGCATGAACAAAGCAATCGTCAGCACCAGCGACAACGCCACGGTGGCTCCGATCATGCCCGCGCTCATACCGTCCTGCTTCTTCGTATCCGCGGCATTTTTCACGTCCGCAGACTCCTTCGCGTCCGCGGCGGCATCTGGGGTGTCTACAGCGGCATCCGGGGTGTCTGCGGCGGCATTCAGTGTCTCGGCTGCGGTATCGATCGCCTCCTCAGCCTCACCGACTGCCTCACCGGCTGCCTTCGCTTTCTTGTCGGGCGTCTCATCCTCCGCAAAATTCGCGGAGTACATCAGCGTCCCCATTCCGACGATCATGGATTCCACAAGATTGACGGCGCCGCGAACAAACGGCAGGGCAAGAAACTTGTGCTTCTCTCCGACGCTGTGATATTCCTTCACATTGATGACGATCTCTCCGTCCGGCTTTCTGACCGCCACCGCGTATTTGCTGCGATTGCGCATCATCACGCCCTCCATCACGGCCTGTCCGCCGATTCCCGAGGGCTTAAGCTGTTGTGCCATAACCATCTCCTCCACATAGTCCCGTATAGAAGAAATGCCTTGACAAGCGGGTTGTCAAGGCATGTAAACACGTTTCTTTCCGAATCAGAAGCCGTACTTCTTGTTGAACTTCTCGATAGCGCCGCGCGCCTGTGCAGCTTTCTTCTGGCCGGTGTAGAACGAATGGCACTTGGAGCAGATTTCTACGTGGATCTCCTGCTTCGTGGAGCCCGTTACAAACTCATTGCCACAGTTGCATGTTACTTTTGCCTGATAGTACTTCGGCTGAATTTCTTCTCTCATTGACGTTCACCTCGCTATGAATTGCAGTCATTTTATTCCAGTCGTCCGGCCGAAACCAGTCGACCCAACATTCCATTTGAACAGCTTTTGTATTATATCATAGCATTTTCCCAAATGCAACACCCTTTTTGCGGAAAATGCGTACAAAAATGAGCCGTTTCTGCCGCTTTTTATTGGAATCGCATGCGCGACATGTATTGCATGAACTCCGCGTTGGTCCTCGTGCGCGTGAAGAGGTTGATGATCTGCTCCACCGACTCCTCGGCCGCCTTGCCGTTAAATGCCTTGCGCATCAGCGAGTTGGCGATCTGTTCCGCCGAATTCAGCAGCAGATCCTCACGCCGCGTGCTCGACTTCGGAAGGTCGATCGCGGGGAAGATCCGGCGCTCCGAGAGGTCGCGGTCCAGCACCAGTTCCATGTTGCCGGTGCCCTTGAACTCCTCGTAGATGACGTCGTCCATGCGGCTGCCGGTATCCACGAGCGCCGTCGCCAGGATCGTCAGGCTTCCGCCCTCCTTCATGCAGCGCGCTGCGCCGAAGAACTTCTTGGGCATAAAAAGCGCGTTGGGGTCAAGACCGCCGGAGAGCGTGCGTCCGCTGGAGACGCAGGTGAGGTTGTAGGCGCGCGCTAAGCGCGTGATACTGTCAAGCAGGATCACCACATCCTCGCCGTACTCGACGAGTCTCTTCGCCCGCTCCATCGTCATCTCGGCGACGCGGCGGTGGCGGTTCGGTTCCTCGTCAAATGTGGAGTAGATGACCTCCGCGTCCGTCCCCTGCACAAACTCCTTGAAGTCCGTGACTTCCTCCGGACGCTCGTCGATGAGCAAAATGATCATGTGCACCGACTTGTGGTTCGTGAGGATCGACCGGGCGATCTGCTTGAGCAGTGTCGTCTTGCCGGCCTTCGGCTGCGAGACGATCATTCCGCGCTGGCCTTTGCCGATCGGCGAGAACATATCGACGATGCGCATCGAGACGTTGCAGCCGTTGTATTCGAGGTGCAGCCGCTCGTGCGGGAACACCGGCGTCAGGCGGTCGAAACGACGGCGCCGGAGCGCCATCTCGGGTGCCTGATCGTTGATCTTCGTGATATGATGCAGCGGCACGAACTTCTCGTTGGAGTTCGGCTGCAGCACCTTGAGCGTGCCTTCCACAACATCGCCGGTGGTCAGATTGTACCGGCGCACCATCGACGGATTGACGTAGACGTCGTGCTCGCTGGAGAGATAGTTGTCGTTTCGAAGGAACCCGAAGTTCTCCGAGCACAGCTCGAAAATGCCTCGGCGGATGATGCCGGAATCGCTTGAATCCGCGTTGCCCGCCTGCTCGCGTCCCTGTGTGCGGTTCTGCTCACGGTTTCTGCCAGCGTTGTTTCCGGTATTATCTCGGTTGTACGCGGAGTTATTGCTTACGGTATTGTCACGATTATTCCCGGCATTATCCCGGTTGCCTGCGATGTTGTCGCGCTTTCCTGCGGCCGCGGGATCGCCGACAACGCGTCTTACGGTCTGCTCCGGATTGCCCGCGCGGCCGTTCCCGACCGTGCGCACGATGCGTGTGCTCTCCGCCGGCTTATTTTTCGACGAAGTACTCTTCACTTCCGGCGCGGACTCCGCCGGCGTGCCGGCAGACTTTCCCTGTGCGGATGCTTCTGCTTTCAGTGGTTCCGCCTTCGGTGCCGCTGCTTTCGTTGCTGCCGCCTTGGAAATTTCCGCCTTAGGTTCCGTTACTTCCGCCTTGGGTGCTTTCGCTTCGGTCTCCTCTGTTTTGGGCGCTTCCGGCTTGGCCTTCTTTGCCTTCGGTTTCTCCGCCT
Organism: Lachnospiraceae bacterium; assembly: GCA_045130455.1. Lineage (GTDB taxonomy): Bacteria > Bacillota > Clostridia > Lachnospirales > Lachnospiraceae > ISDg. The sequence continues at coordinate 8,705 of JBGUPV010000112.1, forward strand.
CGGCGGCTTCCGCCTTGGATTTCTCCGCCTTGGCCTTCCCGGCCTTCGGCGCTTCCGTTTTCACAGTCTCAGCCTTCGGCTCCTCCGGCTTCGCCGCTGCGGCTTTCACCGCCTCTTTCCTCGCCGTCTCCGTCTGCGGCGCAGCGCCTTCCGCTGCCTCAAGCGCAACTACGAGGTCCGCCTTGCGAAGCGCACTTGCCCCTGCAATCTTTTTCTCTTTAGCCAGAGCCCGAAGCTCGGCCAATGTCATTTCGGATAATTTGCTCATACTGCCTCCTGAAATGGTGCTTGAGCCTGATACTATGCAATTGTTTTCATATGCAACCTGGTTTTGGGAAAATGAACAATGCGTTCCGCGATACTCGCATGACGCGAAAGCGGATGGACGGCTCGGGAGCTCCGGTGCCGGTTAAGGAAATGCGCGTCTTTCGGAAAACGCCGCGTCGATCGGCCGAAAATGCCCGATCACAAGAAAAAACAAGATCGGAACCCACGGGACGGGGAACCCCATCCCGCAGGATCCGAATAGATTACAGTACGTCTTTACAGCAAGACAGACTAGTTGTCCTCGCTGTGTCCTTCGTCAAACTCAAGGTCGTCCGCGAACTCAAAATCATCCGCAAACTCCAGATCATCTTCAAATCCGCTCTCGCCGTTGAAGAACTCGTCATCATCGTCGAAACCGTCATCGGAGAATCCTTCATCCGCTCTGCCGGCTTTTTCCGTCGCATCCGCAGAATCGGCATTGTTGAAACTGTTGCGGAACTCGTCCTCGTACGACTGAACCGGCTCGAGAACTTCATTGTCGGTATTCAGATGGATGTTACGGTACTCCTTCATGCCGGTACCGGCAGGAATGAGCTTACCGAGGATGACATTTTCCTTAAGGCCGACCAACGGATCGATCTTGCCCTTGATGGCAGCTTCCGTGAGAACCTTGGTGGTCTCCTGGAAGGATGCGGCGGACAGGAAGGAGTTGGTGGCAAGGGATGCCTTCGTGATACCGAGCATGATGCGCTTGCCTTCGGCCGGCGCCTTGCCCTCGGCGATCATGCGGGCATTGGTGTCCTCGAAGTCGAACAGATCGACGCTCGTTCCCGGAAGGAACTCGGTGTCTCCGCTCTCCTCGACATAGACCTTCTTGAGCATCTGACGAACGATGATCTCAATGTGCTTATCGTTGATATCAACACCCTGGCGGCGGTATACGCTCTGTACTTCCTTGAGCATATAGTCCTGAACAGCGCGAAGTCCGTTGATCTTGAGGATGTCATGAGGATTCATGGAACCTTCGGTAAGTGCCTCGCCGGCAGCTACCGTCTGACCCTCGACAACCTTCAGACGCGAACCGAACGGGATCAGGTATGCCTTGCTCTCGCCGGTCTCAGGATTGGTCACGACAGCCTCACGCTTGATCATCGCGTTCTTCGTCGACTCGCGGATGGAAACTTCACCTGCGAACTCGGAAATGATCGCGAGACCCTTCGGCTTACGTGCCTCAAAGAGCTCTTCGACACGAGGAAGACCCTGGGTAATATCGTCACCGGCAACACCACCGGTATGGAACGTTCTCATGGTCAGCTGGGTACCGGGCTCACCGATCGACTGAGCGGCGATGATACCGACTGCCTCACCAACCTGAACAGGCTCGCCGGTCGCCATGTTGGCACCGTAGCACTTCGCGCAGACACCCGTGTGCGAGCGGCAGGTCAGCGCCGTACGGATACGTACGGTTGCGTCGTCGCCGGCTTCCGAGATCGCCTTGGTGGCAAGGAGTCTCTCTGCGCGCTTCGGCGTGATCATCTGGTTCTTGCGAACGATCAGATCGCCGTTGTCATCATAGTAATCCTCACAAGCGAAACGGCCTGTGATACGATCCTTCAAGGTCTCGATGGACTCACGCTTCTCATCGGTTCTCTTACCGCCGAGGAACGCCTTGACTTCCATACCCGGAATCTCGTCCGCGCCTTCGCAGCAATCCATCTCGCGGATGATCAGTTCCTGCGAAACGTCTACGAGACGTCTGGTCAGGTAACCGGAGTCCGCGGTACGGAGAGCGGTATCGGACAGACCCTTGCGGGCGCCGTGTGCGGAAATGAAATACTCGAGTACGTCAAGACCTTCACGAAGGTTAGCCTTGATCGGGAGCTCGATCGCCTTACCGGAAGTATCGGACATAAGTCCGCGCATGCCGGCCAGCTGCTTGATCTGTGCAGCGGAACCACGCGCACCGGAATCAGCCATCATCTTGATGTTGTTGTAAGTATCGAGACCGGAAAGCAGCTTGTCACGGATCACGTTATCGACGTCGTTCCAGGTCGCGGTTACGGCCTTGTAACGCTCTTCGTCGGTCATGAGACCCGCGTCAAATGCCTCCCAGATCTGACCGATCTGCTCCTCAGCCTCCTGGAGCAACTGCTCCTTCTCGGCGGGAACGGTCATATCGGAAACGGAAACGGTCATCGCGGCTCTGGTCGAATACTTGTAACCGATCGCCTTGATGGCATCCAGCGTCTCCGCGGTGCGGATCGCGCCGTGCGTATTGATGCAACGCTCCAGGATCTTCTTGAGCTCGCCCTTCTTTACGAGGAAGTCGATCTCGAGCTTTAAGAAGTTCTCCGGGCGGGTACGATCCACGAAGCCGAGATCCTGGCTGATGATCTCGTTGAAGAGGAAACGTCCGAGCGTCGAAGTGATCGTGCGGGACTCCTCCTTGCCCTCCGCGTTGATGCCCGTACGACGGACATGGATCTTGGAGTGCAGCGTGATATAGCCGTTCTCGTAAGCGAGGATCGCCTCATTTTCATTCTTGAAGAACATGCCTTCGCCCTTGTCACCCGGCTTCTCCATCGTCAGATAGTAGATACCGAGAACCATATCCTGCGAAGGAACCGCAACGGGACCGCCGTCGGAAGGCTTCAACAGGTTGTTCGGCGAGAGCAACAGGAAACGGCACTCCGCCTGCGCTTCTGCGGAAAGCGGAAGGTGTACAGCCATCTGGTCGCCGTCGAAGTCCGCGTTGAATGCGGTACATACGAGCGGGTGAAGCTTGATCGCCTTACCCTCGACAAGGATCGGCTCGAACGCCTGAATACCGAGACGGTGAAGGGTAGGTGCACGGTTCAGCATGACGGGATGCTCCTGAATGACCTTCTCGAGAACATCCCAAACGCCGGGCTCGAGACGCTCAACCATCTTCTTGGCAGCGCGGATGTTATGAGCAAGACCGAGGCCCATCAGCTCCTTCATAACGAAAGGCTTGAAGAGCTCGATCGCCATCTCCTTCGGGAGACCGCACTGGTAAATCTTCAATTCGGGTCCTACGACGATAACGGAACGACCGGAATAGTCGACACGCTTACCGAGGAGGTTCTGACGGAAACGACCCTGCTTGCCCTTCAGAAGATCCGAAAGGGACTTGAGCGCGCGGTTGCCGGGTCCGGTTACCGCACGGCCGCGGCGGCCGTTATCGTTGAGCGCATCCACCGCTTCCTGAAGCATACGCTTCTCGTTGCGGATGATGATCTCCGGCGCGCCGAGACTGATCAGTCTCTGCAGACGGTTATTACGGTTGATAATACGGCGATACAGATCGTTGAGGTCGGACGTCGCGAAACGGCCGCCGTCGAGCTGTACCATGGGGCGAAGATCCGGCGGGATTACCGGGATGCACTTGAGGATCATCCACTCGGGGCGGTTGCCGGACTCACGAAAAGCCTCCGCAACCTCGAGACGCTTGATGATCTTCGCGCGCTTCTGGCCGTTGCTGTGTGCGAGCTCCTCGCGAAGCTCGTCGGCCATGCTCACCAGATCGATCTCCATCAGGAGCTTCTGGATCGCCTCTGCGCCCATCTCAGCTACAAAACTTCCCTCGCCGAACTCCTCCATGTAACGGTGGTATTCCGGCTCGGTGATAACATCCTTCTTATGCAGCGGGGTGCTGCCGGGATCGAGTACGACATAACTCGAAAAATAAAGCACTCTCTCAAGGTTCTTGGGCGTCATATCGAGGAACAATCCCATGCGGCTCGGCGATCCCTTGAAATACCAGATGTGGGATACCGGCGCAGCGAGCTCGATGTAGCCCATGCGCTCACGGCGGACCTTGGCGTCGGTAACCTCGACACCGCAACGGTCGCAGATGAAATTCTTGTTCGCGCGAACCTTCTGCTTCTTGTATTTGCCGCAGTGGCATTCGAACTTCTTCGTAGGTCCGAAGATCTTCTCGCAGAACAGACCGCCGATCTCCGGCTTGAGGGTTCTGTAGTTGATCGTCTCGGGCTTCTTAACCTCGTAATCGGTCACTTCACCGGGTCTTCCGGCTCTCGCCCACTCACGGATCTTCTCGGGAGAGGCAAGACCGATACGAATGGAATCGTATGTGATCTCTCTTACATCAGTCGTCTTGTCCATAGACTTGTATTGCTCCTTCCACTCTGTGTTTTGACAGTCACTCCGCCTTCCGCGGAGCCGCGGGATCAGAACTCGTCATCCTCCGTGGTTCCCTCTTCGAATACGAGGTCGTCAAAATCGGACTCATCAAAACCGTCATCTTCGATCGCATCACCGAACATGTCGCCGGTAGCCTCATCCGGAGTAATCTCCTGGAATCCGGACATTTCATCGAGCGGCGAATAGTAACCGCCCTGATCACCGTAGATGTCGGAGAAATCTTCGTCATCACCGCTGACAAACTTGTCGGTCATCTGGATCTCATTGCCGTTCTCATCGAGAACCGTGACATCCAGAGCCAGAGCCTGCAGTTCCTTCAGCAATACCTTGAAGGACTCCGGAATACCCGGATCGGCGATATTCTCGCCCTTCGTGATCGCCTTGTAGGTACGGTCACGACCTTCCACATCGTCGGACTTGACGGTGAGGATCTCCTGCAGGATATGAGCCGCGCCGTATGCCTCGAGAGCCCAAACCTCCATCTCACCGAAACGCTGACCGCCGAACTGGGCTTTACCGCCGAGAGGCTGCTGCGTAACGAGGGAGTAAGGACCGGTCGAACGCGCGTGGATCTTATCATCAACCAGGTGATGGAGCTTTAAGTAGTGCATGAAACCGACTGCGACTTCGCCGTCGAACGGCTCACCGGTACGGCCGTCACGCAGCTGCACCTTTCCGTCGGGCTTGATCGGAACGCCGGCCCACTCTTTGCGGTACGCTTCATTTTTCAGAAGGTACTCCATCACTTCGGGATTGAGTTTGTCTTCGTACTTCTTCTTGAAATCATCCAGGCTGGTGTTGACATAATCATTAGCCAGCGTGAGCATATCCACGATATCATTCTCTTTCGCGCCGTCAAATACAGGCGTCGAGATCTTGAATCCGAGAACCTGCGATGCCAGCGAGAGGTGAGTCTCGAGGATCTGTCCGATATTCATACGGCTCGGAACGCCCAGAGGGTTGAGCACGATGTCAAGCGGACGGCCGTTCGGGAGGAACGGCATATCTTCCACCGGAAGAACGCGGGAAACGACACCCTTGTTTCCGTGGCGGCCGGCCATCTTATCACCGACCTGGATCTTTCTCTTCTGTGCGATGTAAACGCGAACGTTCTGGTTAACGCCCGGGTTCAGCTCATCGCCGTTTTCTCTCGTGAACACCTTAACATCCACGATGACACCGAATTCACCGTGCGGTACCTTCAGGGAGGTGTCACGCACTTCCTTCGCCTTCTCACCGAAAATTGCGCGAAGGAGACGCTCCTCTGCGGTCAGCTCGGTCTCGCCCTTCGGCGTTACCTTACCGACAAGGATATCACCGGCGCGGACCTCGGCACCGATGCGGATGATACCGCGCTCGTCGAGGTCTTTGAGAGCATCCTCGCCGACGCCGGGGATATCACGGGTGATCTCCTCCGGTCCGAGCTTGGTGTCTCTCGCTTCGGACTCATACTCCTCGATGTGAACCGAGGTATATACGTCGTCACGTACGAGGCGCTCCGAAAGCAGAACGGCATCCTCGTAGTTGTAACCTTCCCAGGTCATGAAACCGATCAACGGGTTCTTACCCAGAGCAAGCTCGCCGCCGGCGGTCGAAGGACCGTCCGCGATCACCTGGCCGGCCGTAACCGACTCGCCCTTCTTAACGATCGGGCGCTGGTTGATACTGGTACCCTGGTTGCTTCGAGCGAACTTCTGAAGCTTGTACTCCTCGCGCTCGCCGTCCGTCGTGCGGATCACGATGCGGCTCGCCTCAGCGCGCTCGACAACACCGTCGTTCTTGGCGATCACGCAAACGCCGGAGTCAACCGCCGTCTTCAGCTCCATACCGGTTCCGACAACAGGGGACTCGGTAAAGAGAAGCGGCACGGCCTGACGCTGCATGTTCGAACCCATGAGTGCACGGTTCGCATCATCGTTCTGCAGGAACGGGATCATGGCCGTAGCAACGGAAAATACCATCTTCGGCGATACGTCCATCAGATCGATGTATTTGCGGTCATACTGCGAGATCTCCGTACGGAAGCGTCCGGAAACCTTGCTGTTGATAAAGCGGTTGTTCTCATCGAGAGGCTCGTTAGCCTGTGCTACATGGTAACGGTCTTCCTCGTCCGCCGTCAGATAAACAACGTCATCCGTAACGATCGGGTTGTCCGGATCCGTCTTGTCGATCTTGCGGTACGGAGCCTCAACGAAACCGTACTCATTGATCCTCGCATAGGAAGCGAGGGAGTTGATCAAACCGATGTTGGGACCTTCGGGGGTCTCGATCGGGCACATACGGCCGTAGTGCGTGTAGTGAACGTCTCGAACCTCGAAACCTGCACGGTCACGCGAGAGACCGCCGGGACCGAGTGCGGAGAGACGACGCTTGTGCGTCAGCTCGCCGAGCGGGTTGTGCTGATCCATGAACTGGGACAGCTGGGAGCTTCCGAAGAACTCCTTCACGGCCGCCGTTACCGGCTTGATGTTGATAAGTGCCTGCGGCGTTACCGACTCCTGATCGAGGGTGTTCATACGCTCGCGGACAACACGCTCCATACGGGACATACCGATGCGGTACTGGTTCTGAAGGAGCTCGCCTACCGCACGGATACGACGGTTGCCCAGGTGGTCGATATCATCCGTGCCGCCGACGCCCCAGATGATGTGCATATTGTAGTTGATGGAAGCGAAAATATCCTCGCGCGTGATGTGCTTAGGGATCAGCTCCGTGATACGGCTGCGGATCTGTGCCTCGATCTCCTCCTGCGAGCTGCTGGAATCCAAGATCTCGCGGAGAACCGGGTAGTACACAAGCTCGGTCACGCCGAGTGCTTCCTTATCGCAATCCACGAAAGCGGCAAGGTCGACCATGAGGTTCGAAAGGATCTTGCAGCTGTGCTTGCGGTTGTGCTTGTCGATCGTCTTCTCCGTCTCGACATATACATACGGAACTGCGGCGTTCTGGATCTGATCCGCCAGAGCTTCCGTAACGATCGTACCTGCGGCAGCGATGATCTCGCCGGTCGTCGTATCCACAACGTCCTCGGAGAGCTGCTTGCCCGCGATACGGTAACGGAACATCAATTTCTTGTTGAACTTAAAACGGCCTACCTTCGCAAGGTCATAACGCTTCGGATCGAAGAACATGCCGTTCAGAAGAGACGTAGCGCTCTCCACCGACGGCGGCTCGCCCGGACGAAGACGCTTGTACAGCTCCAGAAGACCGTCCTCGTAATTGTCGGTCGTGTCCTTCTTCAGCGTGGACTCGAGAACATCCTCCTCGCCGAACATCTCGCGGATCTCCGCGTTGGTGCCAAGGCCGAGAGAACGCACGAAAACGGTAACCGGAACCTTGCGGTTACGGTCTACCTTTACATAGAAAACGTCGTTCGCGTCCGTCTCATACTCCAACCACGCGCCGCGGTTCGGAATTACTGTCGCCGAATAAAGCTCCTTACCGAGCTTATCATGCGTCATTGCGTAGTAGATACCCGGGGAACGAACCAACTGGCTGACGATAACACGCTCAGCGCCGTTGATCACGAACGTACCGGTCTCCGTCATAAGGGGGAAATCACCCATGAAGATATCGTGTTCGAACGTCTCATCGATATCGTTGTTGTGCAGACGAACCTTAACCTTCAGAGGAGCCGCGTAAGTAGCGTCGCGTTCCTTGCACTCATCGATCGAATACTTCGCATCGGCCTCGCAGAGCTGATAATCCACAAACTCGAGGCTGAAGCGACCGTCATGATCCGTGATCGGCGAGATATCGGTAAATACCTCGTACAGTCCCTTTTCGAGGAACCAGCGGTAAGAATCCTTCTGAACTTCGATCAGGTTCGGCATCTCGAGGATGTCTTTCTGCTTGGCGAAGCTCATGCGAACATTCTTGCCCACTTGCACCGGATGAATTCTGTTTTTATCCATAGACTAGTCACCCCTTGATTTATTTGCCCGCACATACTACAGGTGTAGTGCCGCAACACTCCAAGGACTCGCATTTTACCACGTTCGGAAAGGCTCGAAAAATGCTTGCATTTCCTGTTGTTTCGTGGTAAAATACCCATAAGCGGGCACTTTACACCACAATAGTGCATCGTCCATTGTATCACAGCTTTTTGTATTTGTCAAATGCTAATATTTTATAATATCGCGGGAGTCTTTCCCGCATTTTTTGTTTCTTATCACGAGAATCCGGACGCATGAGACGTCAAAAGAGGGCTTCTGCCGTATCGTATCGGCGGAAGCCCTCCCGTTTTGTTCATATTATTATCACGAAATCTTGCGAAAAATGTTCCTCTTCGGTCTACTCTTCGCTCTCCCTGAGGATCCGGATGCCGGTAAGCGCACACTGGTCGCCCGTCAGCGCGATGCACAGATGCCGGCACTCGCTCAGGAGCGTCGTCTCATTGCGGATGCAGATGCCGCTATTCTCCGCTTCCACGATCACGATGTCGCCGACACGGCGCACACTGACCTCCACGTCAACGCCTTCCTTATTGGCCGCCTTCCAGGTATCCCAGTTGACGAACTCATCGGTGGTGTACGTCTGCATGCGGTTCTTTGCGCCGGGATCAAGCTCCCAGTACTCGCCGTCGAGCCGGATCAGCGCGAACTCGCGGTAATGTCTGCCGCCCACTTTTCCGTCAGCGGAATCAAAAATGCAAAGGAACGGACAATGCCACACGAGCCGCGACGTCGGCAGGCTCTTTGTATGGAACCGGATCAGCATATCGTCCTCGATGGGGATGCCCCGCGTCGCCGCCGTTCTCCAGCCGTCGATCTGCAGGTTCGGAAGGTCTCCCTCCGGCCCGTCGAGATAGCTGATCTTCGGTGCGATCCTCGGGATGTCCGACTCGCCGATCGGCGCTTCGTCCTTCTCCACGCTCTCGATCACGATATCGCAGTTCTCTCCCGTCACGGCGAGATACACATAGCGCGAACTGTCCGGAAGGGCGATCACGATGTCCGCGCTCTTCCCTTCGCCGGAGATCGTCACGCGCATATGGTCGTCGTATTTGACGGCGGACACCGCATAAACGTGCTCGTCAGGTGAGTTCGTCTGCGCGATGACATTTTCCGTCACCGCCTGGCGCGTCTTGCGCGCGCCGATGCACTCGACGACACCGCCCGGACGGCAGTGCGCGTACTCGAAGTACACCATATCTTCCTTCATCGTATCAAAATCATGAGTACGTCCGTCGAGGGAATCGTACAGAAGGATCGTCATCTCTCCCATCGGAAGTTCCGGCCGGGCCTCGGAGCGCCGGCAGCGGACACGGAGCCTTGTTACGTTCGGACCGATCAGGATTCCCTCCGAGACATCGGACTTGAACGCTTCGCAGTGCAGCCGGTTTCTGCCGGCCAGCGTGGACGCGTCCTCCCTCTCCTTCATCTCGTATTCCGAATCGAGGTCGATCAGATGGATCATCGCCTTGGCAAACACGGGATCGAACTGGGTTCCCATACCCTTGACGATCTCCTCACGGACTTTCTGCTGCGGCAGCGTATCGCGGTAACTTCTCTTGGAGGACATGGCGTCGTAAGCGTCCGCCACCGCGATGATGCGCGCGATCTCCGGAATATCCTCGCCCTTGAGGCCGTCCGGGTAGCCCTTGCCGTCGTAGCGCTCGTGATGGAAGTTCGCGCCGAGGCTCAAATACGGAAGTCTCTGAATCTGCGCAAGGATGCGCTTGCCGATCACGGGGTGCTCGCGGATCTCGTCGATCTCGTCCGTGGTCAGACGGCCCTCCTTGGTGATGATGCTGTCCAGCACGCCGATCTTGCCCACGTCGTGCAGGAGCGCCGCGTAAAATACTTCGTCGCACTCGCGGTCGTTCTTGCCCACCGCCCTGGCGATCTTTCGGGAATACTCCGCGACTCGCATGGAATGACCGTGCGTGTACGGATCCTTGGCATCGATGGCGCTCGCAAGCGCTTCCGCCGTCTGCTCGAAGATCTGCCGCATGTTCCGCTGCTCTTCCCGCAGGACCGCGACCTCGAGCTTGGCGGCCCGCTCCAGCGCGCGGTTGACGTCATGCAGAGCGAACATGAAGACGAGGATTGCCAGACCTACGATGGAAATGTTGATCAGTGAGAGTCCGTATGCAAAGACCTGGATCAGCGCCGCCACCGGCGGAACCAGGGTAAACAGAAGCAGCGCGGTCCGGACGCCCTTGTTCAGGTTCCGGTGGTACTGCACGATGACCGTAAACTGGATCACCAGGGTGATCAGCGGAATGATGAAGCTCAACAGGAACGTGTCGGCACGCTGATACACGTTAGTCTCGTTAAATGTATAATAGAAACCGCCGATCCGCGCGATCACGAGGAAAATGAACCCGAGCCCGCACAGATAATCCACCGCCTTCAGCCGAAGGAGCGGCCGCATGACGCGTCCCTCATTCGAGAACACGTCCTTCATATACTGATTTCCCGCGAAGATGACAAAGAGCGTCAGGGTAAATACACAGAAGTTGCTGATGTGAACCATCCAGAATCCGAAGCGGGACGGATTGCCGTCGTAGATATACGCAAGCCGGTCTGAAGCCAACAGGAGCATGGCTCCGAGCTCCATATACATCAGTGTGAACTTCCGTCTCCGGTCCAGACCCTTCATCAAGAGCACAGAAAAAGCAAAAGTACCGCAAACAGTACTCAGGATCAGCATTAACGTCAATTGATGTCTTTGCAGAAATTCCATTTTCCGTACCCTGTCTCTTCTCTGATCTAAGCGCGCGACGCGCGCCCGTAACACCCGGTCGTCAGACCGGCAGCCGCAATCCTCTCAGATCACATCGATCCTCCGACCGCACTTTTCCTCTCGGATCAAGCGGACCTCTCAGATCACGCTGACCTGGCAGGAGCGCATCGTCTCGAGCGCAGCCTCATGCTTCATCGGCGTGACGCCCGCACAGCAGGCGGAATCCACGGTGACCGTGACCTCAGGAAGAAACGCCTTCACCATGAGCACATTGGAAACAACGCAGATGTCGGTGCACAGTCCGACGAACTCCACGGCGATCTCCTCCTTCTGCGCGAGATTCTGCAAAAACGCCGCAAGCTTCACACTGCCGAACGTCGGCTTCTCAAACCGGTTCTCCTGCGGGATCAGATCCTCGTAATCCGCGCGAAGTTTCCAGCCGTCACTTCCCTTGATGCAGTGCGGCACCGGAAGGTTCCAGCCCTCCTGGGTCTCCATATAGTCCTCGCCGTGAGTGTCCAGCGTGGCGAAACGGTTCTCCTCAGGGTAGGACAGGATCTTCTCCTTCACCCTGTCAACGATCGCGCAAGCCTCGGCGGTTCCGAGACTTCCGTCGATGAAATCATTTTGCATATCCACAACAACAAGGATCTTTCTCATACACATATTCCTCCTTCATCCCGGGCCGGTCTTTCGCGCTGACACGGAACCGTAGATCGTTTGCTCTATTATACCAGTGTGTCTTCGAAAAATAAAGTACGAAACGAAGGCGCCCGCATCGCGCGGGCGCCTCGCCGGATCATGTCCTGTTTTGCTCTGTTTTCGAAGGACCGTCAGTTCGGGAGTTTGAATACCACGGTAAATGTGTAATCATCGAACAGATCCTTGTATTTCGGAACATACGTCGCCGTTATCTCAACGGTCTTCTCCGTGCATTCGAAGATGTTCTTCGAAGCATCACTGTCCTTGATCTTCAGAGTTCCCTGCAGCTGATACTGCATCAATGCACTGCGGAGCATCTCCTCCTCTTCGGAGACCTCCTCCCAGTAGTGATACCAGCCCTTGGTCTCCTCGGTATAAGGAACGATGATCGCCCAGTTCTCCACAAGATCTCCGAAGGTGGAATCCTCGTGAAGCTCTCTCAGGTTATCCAGCAGCGTAGCGCCTTCAAAGGAATGACCGAGATCCACGACCAACTTGTCGGTTCCGACAAGCGTACCCGCTTCCTCACCGACGCCGTTTCCAACACCGAGCGAGATCTTGATGGTCTCATCCTTGGAACCGCCGCAGCGCGAGCACTCGTAGTGCTTGTTGCCGGTCTTCCAATCCGTGCAGTAATCCCATCCGTAGGAATCCTTCTTCATCACCGGCTCCGCCTTGTCCGTCTTCACCAGTTTCCAGTCATGGCCGAACTTGTCGGTCGTAACCTTCTTCGTCTGCTTTGCGAACGCAGGGTTCTTGAACTCCGCGGTGTAAACGGTCTCGCCGTCCTTATCGCAGCTGACTTCCTGCGTCACCTGTGCCGTACTCTGTGCCGTTTCCTCCTCGAAGAGCGAGCTGTCGGAACGGCTCGTTCTCTTGGCCGTCACGGTCTTGTAATCCTTCGACCAGGTGTATTTCACCTCGGACCAGTCGGGATTCAGCTTCTCAACGTTCGTGACCGTCTTCGTCTGAACCGCGAACGCCTCGTTCTTGAACTTCGCCGTGTACGTCGTATCGCCCATCGCGTCGACCGTTGCCTTCTTCGTGATCTCGGACGTCGTCTTGACAGTCTCCGTCTCAACGTGGGTCTTGTCGCGCTTGCAGGTGCGGGTCGCCGTCACGCTGCTGAAGTCATCCGACCACTTGTAGGTCGCCTCGCCGAAGTCATGGCCTACCGGCGGCAGATCCTCGTAGAACTCTTTCTTGCAATCCAGACACTGCGTCTTCTGCTTGCCGCGGGTCAGACATCCGGGCTCGGTCACGATCACGGGATCGCTCAGTCTCTCGTGTACGTTCGGATCGAGTTCGACCTCTTCCTCCTTAGTCTCCTTGCAGACACTGCAGGTGTATTTGCGGATACCGTGTACCGAACAGGTCGAAGTCTTGATCAGCTCCCAACGATTCCAGTCGTGAGAACCTACGCACTTCTCAACATCGTCGTACGTCTCTCCGCACATCGAACACTTGTAACGGATGTAACCGTCTTCCACGCAGGTCGCCTTCTTGCGCTCCGCGAACTGCCAGTCGTGCTCTCCGGTTGCCGGTGTGATGATATCATCGGTCTTGCCGCACTCTTTGCAGGTGAAGCGCAGGCATCCGTCCTGCGTACAGGTGACTTTGGAGATAACCTTGCCGTCGTCCCAGACATGTTTGCCGGGGCTTGTTCCCAGATCGACCTCCCAGGAGTAGTCACAGTTCTCGCACTGCCAAACGATCTTGCCGTGGGTCGTGCAGGTTGCCTCGACACTGCGGGATTCATCCTGCGAAGCCACATGAGGCAGCGGTCCGTTCAGTTTACCGTACGTGACGATCTCGCCGCAGAGATCGCAGACATAATCGCCCGTGTAGCCCTGCACCGTACAGGTTGCTTCCTTAACGCCTACCAGATGCGTGGTCCCGTGCTTGCCGTTCGGCGCCACGACCTTGCCCTTCTCCAGCTCCACACCGCAATCCTTGCAGTACAGATCTCCGGAGTAACCTTCGAGACAGGTCGGTGCCACCGCATTGCGAAGCTCGATGTTTCCGGTATGCTTCTCCGGATTGAGTTCGATCGGCTGTGCGTATCCCGCATCCACCGCGTCACAGTACTGACAATGTCTTCCCATCACGCCCTTCGTCGAGCAGGTGGACGGTGTGACAACATATTCTACCCAGCCGTGAGCCTTCGGATCGACCGGGATCTCCGTACCTTCGCCGATCAGGCCGCAAACCGTACATACGACGCCCTGATATCCCGGCGACTGACAGGTCGGTTCAACCCGTCCTGTCTCCTGCGCCCACTCGTGCTTATGCCACGAAGCGGTAACCTTCACATTTTCACGCGACATGATGAACGTGTCCTGCATGACGGTTCCGTCCGCGAACTTCCATACAAGATCGAGTCCTTCCTCCTGCGTCTTCGGAACCGGACGCTTCGGAGCCGTTCCGATCTCGCACAGCTGAGACTCTTCCTTGTCGTCATACACCCATACGATGGTCGAGAAACCGAGCGAATATCTTCCGTACAGGGTGAGATTCGTCTCGTTCGGCATCGACGCGTCGGCCGGGAGTTCCGTCGTTGTATCATTTTCCGCTGTGCGCCATACAAGCACATAGCCTTCCTTCTCAATGCTCGCGGGAACGCTTCCGTAAATGGTCTCGCCGACGCATACCGTGCTCTCCGCACGCTTTCCGTCCTCCGTGATCCACGTTACCGTTCGCTCCTCGCCTTTGTACGTCGCGTAGACGTAGGTTTCACCCTTCAGACGGTAGCCGCCGTCGACCTTCGTTCCGTCCTCGAGCTCCCAGCCGATAAATTCGCAGCCGTCCTTCTTCGGCTCACTCGGAAGCGTCACCGGCTCCGCGATACGGCCCTTCGTCGTCGCGATCTCTTCCGTGCCGTCCATCCAGTGTACCGTGCGCTCTTTACCGGTCATCATTCCGATAACGACCACGCGGTCCGTTCCGATCAGCGTATCCGCCGTCACGGGCGTCAGCTTGCTCACATCTCTCGATCTGACCATCTGCGCCGCGTCATAGGCAGCCAGCGACAGATTCCGGTACCAGTCGTTCTTGTACGTGACCGGACCCGAGCTGGGGTACGTATACCATTCAACCGTATAATCGTCCGAACGGTAGTTTGCCAGTGCTTCCGGAAGGTACTGCAGAACCTTCTGGTTGGTCAGCATGTACGTATACTCCAGCGACCAGTAGTAACCGTTCTTTGCGCCGCTGTCGAAGTATCCCTTCGGCTGACCGTCGCAGTAGACAACCTCGTTGGTCTCGGGATCGACAGCGATCCATACCGAAGGCACATCCAGCTTCTTGAAGTAGATCCGCACCACCGTGTCGTAGCCGCGCATCGTAAAATACGTCTTGCCGCTGCGGTTCTTGACAGCCTTCTCGTTGGTGTCGTGGAAATCCCAGTACAGCGCGCTGTAATACGACAGCTTCGTTCTCGCCAGATCCCATTCCTTGAACGACTGATCCGCGGCTTTCTTGTTCTCTTCGGTCGGATTTTCCAGATACCGGCCGTTCACCGCGTGATTATGTCTTCTTGCTTTTTCCTCCTCTGCGATCGCCTCGTCGTAGAGCTGCGAGAGCTGATCCTCATCCGGATAACCGAGGTGAAGGAGCGTGTAGCCGGGGAATGTTCCGTCACAGAACTCCGGCGTGATGTCCACGTAGCAGCGGATGCCTTCGTAACCGCTGACCGCGCCGCTTCCCGCCATCTCGAAATCGCGGATATCCTCACCGTTGTTGTAATTCTTCTGGAGATAGTACTCCACGCGTGCCGTCCGCTGCGTTCCCTTCCAGTGAACGTAAACGGTGCGCTGCATCTTCTCGGTGTTGAAGCCGAACGCATGGTTCTTGTAGGTAAATACGACCTTGCCGTAAACCTCATCCTTCGTGCAATCCAGCGGGCATACGTAGATCTCGTTCGTGCCCGGCAGATACTGGAACGAGGACGCTCCGGATACGACCGTGCCGTTCTTGCCGGTGAGGTCGAAACACTCAACCGTAAAATTCTCCTCGTGGTTCTGCGTCCACGTACGCTCCGTCGCGAGCAACAGACCGTTGCTTCCCGATCCGTTGCCGCCGGTGATGACCGTCGCTCTGCAGTTCACGGCGCCGTCGGTGCACACCTGCTTGGAGTCCATGTTCTGCTCGGAAACCTTGCCGCTGTTGAGCGCCATCAGCTTCATCTTGAAGATCGAATCGTCGATCTTCACGGTATTCTGACCGTTCGGGATCTCAACCGACAGCTTGGAGTCGTTCGGACTGATCACGAAATCCAGCGGAAAATGCTCGCACCCCAGTTTCAGGAGCGGTGTCTTCGTGTTGTACAAGCTCCACGACTTGGATGCCTTGCCGCCGCCGACCTGAACCTTTACGCTGATGTCGGTATAGATGCCCATCTCGAAGTAGAGGGAACCGCTCGCGCCGTGCTTCGCGGGCTCGCCGCCCTTCTTCTGATAGTATACATACAGGAAACCGTACAGTTCCGCGTAAACACCGGCCGAAGCCACAACACCGACCGAATCCAGGTCCGTGCTGAAGATACCGACACGCAGATCAAGGCTGACGCCTGCGCGGAGACCGACCATACCGAACGCATAGAAGTCCGCGCGGAACTCGTTGGCGAGATCCTTCACGTCCGAACCCTGCGGTGCGGAATTGACCGCGCCGGTCTCATACTCGGGACCGCCGCCCCAGATCTTCGCGCGGAAGGCATAGGAGTAACGCTTCGCGTTCTCATAGCTCACGCCCGCTCCGATCATGGCGTTGATCTTCATGGATACGTTGAAGTTGATCTTCATGCCCGCATGGATGATGCCGGCAGGGTCGATCGGGATGTCAAAGCTTCCCAGATCCACATCAACCAGTTTGATATACTGTGCATCGTTGGAGAGCATGCTCGCGTACTTCGTCGGCAGATCGCCGCCGATACCGGGAGACACGAACTCCTGTTTCTTATTTTTCTCGGTATCACCGTCACCGGTCATCGGAACCGTGATACCGGCACCCTTACCCTTATCCTTCTGCTTCTTCGACTGCTTCTCGAGGAAATCGCCGCCCTTGATCAGCATCTTCGCTGCCTTCTGGCGTGCCTCAAGAGAGTTGCCGTCACCGTTGTCGATGAATCCGCCGACCATCTCGGCAAAATCCTTGTCGGCATTCTTATTTTCCGGAGCCTTCGTCTGTGCGGTGACCGTGACGCCGAAGCCCGTGTAGGTACCGGCATCCAGGGACGCCGTGATGTCCAGACTCGAAGTCAGTCCGAGCTTGTTCTTGTTGCGCTTCACCTTGATGTTCGGCGTCAGCATGATCTCCTGCTCCAGAACGATCGCCGGCTGGATCTCCAGATAACCGGCATCGCCGAGCTTGATCTTGATGGTAAAGGATACCCCCGCCTCCGCGCGCAGACCCTTCTTGCCGGAGAAGTGCGAGAGATTGATGTCCAGCGTGAACGTGAAGTTGATGTCGCTGACCTTCACCTTCTCACCGCCGTCCGCAAGGAGCCGTACCTCCTCGAGCGTAATGTCCCTGCCGTCGGTCTTGATGGTCATGTTCTTCAGCTGCTCGCCGTTCTCAAGAGCGTCGAAATCGATCTCATTGCCCGTCAGCAGCGCCGTAAACATATCCGCCGTCTCATCGACGATACCGCTGTCGAGGATCTGCTTCTTCATCTCCTCCTCGAGCTTCTTGCTGTCGGTCTCGGAAAGCTGGATATCCACTTCGGGAAGTGTGGTTGCCAGAGCCACCTCGGTGTCCGTCAACTCTTCCTCGGTAACGATCTCATAGGTAAATGTGGTCGTGCCGTCCGCGTTCGCGGTGATCGCCGTGATCTTGCCGCGTCCGGTCAGCTTCGGATCCTCAACGCTCAGGGTTCCGGTGTAGAACACCACATAGTCACCCTTCTTGATCTCTGTCGTTTCATCCAGACCGAACTCGCTGAAGACCTCATCCTCGAACTTCAGGTAGTCCGTGGGAACTGTGACCGTTCCGTCAGCCGGGGTTCCGTCATCCGGGATCGGGATGATGTTGTCCGAGGCCAGGATGCTGTCCAGGCCGGCATACTCGTAAGCGTACGTACCGTCAGCGTTGACCGCGGTAACCTTTACATACGCGACATCGCCGTCCGACAGACCTTTCTCGTCGTACTCTCCCTTGTGCACGGCAACTACGCTGCCGACCTTGAGGGCCTCTTTGCCCTTGTAGGTCATCACGCCGGAGCCGGAATTTTCCGTGGCCTTCACATCGCCGTTCTCGTCGTTCTCGATGCTCAGAATGCCTCGGAACTCAACGCCGGTAACGTCCTCCGCAGGAACATGGATCACGCGGGAGTCGATCTCGATATTGACCACTTCCTCCTGCGCGATCGTGATATTGTACTCGACGACCTCGGCAGCGGTCGGTGCATCCTCATACACGAAACGAAGCTTCGTCGTGTCTGCGATGCTGACGGAATACAGGTTGCCGCTCTCCCACTCGCCGTCTGCGGGCGTCAGGATCCAGTGATCGGCACGGACCGTCTTCTCGCTGTAGAGCAGTTCCTCAAGGATCAGAACCTGCTCGACGGTGAGTTTGAACTCCTCGCGCCATACACGCTCCAGACTGTCGTCCTCGCTGAGGCCGTAGCGCTCCAGAAGCTCGGCTTCCGTGACCGTCGCGAAATCGATGTTCAGCGCCTTCAGCATCTCGAGCGTCGCGTCGTCGATCTCAAGGAATTCCTTCTCGTCATTATCGATAAATTCCGTGGCATTGTAATGGGTCAGGAGCGTCTCAACCTTGTCCGCGGCAAGCTCGCCGGCCGCTTTCTCCGAATTCTTTACAAGGTTGTCGAAAAGTTCGCGGAGCGTGACCGTGTCATCGCCCTCGCTCTGCTCCACGCATTTCCAGACGGACTTCGCGACATCCTCGCTCAATCCGAAGGACGCAAGCCATGCCAGTTCTTCCTCCTCGCGGACGGATTTGAGATTGAAAGCAACCTCCTCGCCCGCGAAACTGGAGTTGATCACGGAGATGTTCTTCATGACTTCTTCGCGGGTCAGGCCGTACGAAACAAGTTCAATGGGATAATCCGGGGACACCTTGGTCTTGGCCACATAGGTGAATCCCTTGACACCGTCCGAATTATCCGTGGAAGTAAACTGCGGATACAGGGTGATATTTTCCCTGATCTCATCCTCGTTGTTCGCGCGCTGTGTTCCCTCCGCATCGTACGACCAGGAAAGGAACATCGCACTGTAGCGGCTCGCCGTCTCGAGGTCACCGATCTTCGTGCCGCTCTGCACCGTGACGTTCTCGGGGAGCGTCGTGTTATTGCGCTCAAGCTCGGTCATCTTCTCCGGAAGCGCAAATGTGACCACGTAGGAGTCATTGACGACTTTCTCCGGCTCCTTGGGCGCACTCTTCTTATGAAGTGCGGCAAATACGATCACGCCTGCGACGACCGCGGTCAGAACCGCGGACAGAACAATGATCATTGTACGCTTTGATTTCATTCTGCTATTCCTCCAATTCATCTTCTAAGAGCCTGTACACAGCCTCGATCGGGACTGCTATGTTCAGATTCTGTCCGCCGTCGTACGTCCCGCTGACGACGCCGATCACCTGTCCCATGCTGTTGAGCAGCGGTCCGCCGCTGCTTCCGCTGGCGACGGGGGACGTGAACAGCAGTCTCACGAGATCGCCGGAGGACCACTGTCCGCAATAGTTGCCGAACGTCACCAGATTCACGACTCCGAACTGGCTGCCGATCGCAACGGTTCTTTCGCCTCGCGCCGGGATCCCCGCCGCTGCCGGCAGCGGGATCAGGTCGATATCCTCAGGTACGAGGCATACGGCGATGTCGTTGTCACTGTCGACTTCGATCACATCGCGGATCACAAAGGTTTCTCCGTAATCCAGCGTCGCCGTCATATAGTCCATGTTGACCGCGACGTGACGGGCGGTGACGAGATATCGTCCGTCATAGATGCAAAATCCGCTTCCGGTCGCGATCCGGTTTCCTTCTTTGTCATAGGTCTCGAGTTTCACCACCGAGTACGCGGAAGTCTCGATATCCCACGGCTTATCGATCCACGGTTTTTCGGTCTGCGCCGGCGGTTCGACGGGACCGGGTATCGTTCCTTCCCCGGGGTTCTCCCCCGGTGTGTCACCTGGCGTTCCGATGTCTCCGGGTGTGCCGATATCTCCGGGCGTCCCGACATCTCCGGGTGTTTCGCCGTCACCCGGCGGCTGCCCCGGATCCTCCTTCGGAGTGACCGTCGCGTCCGGTGTTACCGTCGCCGCGGTGTCCGAAGTCCGTCCGGCACCATCCGTGACCATCCTCTGTGAAAACGGAGCCTGTTTCCGGCTGCAGGAGATCAGCAGGATCGCGATCAGCACCGCCGCCAGGATACCTCCGATACGTTTTCGTTTCATCGTTCTTCCTCCCCGTCTTCCTTCGGCTTATCGCCGTTCCTTCTGTTGTTCCGGTAGCGGATCGCCAGTATCGTGATCACGATGCCGAGCGCAAATGCGATCACCGCGGCGATCACATATCCTCCCGCCTCCGAGGGAAGCAGGAACGCTCCGAACACCGAACTGCCGGCCTCCGCATGGCTCTTGCCCGGCATCATCACCAGAACGGCGATCAGTGCAGTAAAGAGCGCGGCGGACACACCGCCCAGAATCCGTGTTGTCCTCCGATCCCGTTCGGACCGGATCTCTCTGCCTCTTCGCAGGATCCTTTCCATTGCCTCATCCGATGTATATTTCATTGCTTCCCCTCCGTTTCAAGCAACGCCCCGAATCATCTATCTGACCCTTAGTTGCGGATTCCCCGGATTTTACCCACCGGATTTTCAATTTTTTTTGACAAGTTGAATGTCAAACTAATTTCTGGTTTGATACCGACTCTCCGTTTTTGCACGACTAACTTCCGGTTCGGTGCCGGCTCATTTTCCGCACACGCAAAAAAAGGGCTGCTCATAAGACCTCAGTCTCAATGAACAGCCCGCTGTTTACGTCCCGTCCTGCGGACGGAATATCATTTGTCGGGTCCGGATCGTGTCCGGTCAAAACTCTGCGGCAGCTTTCGATACACAAGTGCCAGAACGATCGCCGTGACGATCGGAAGTAAATAACCGATGCCCGAAGAAACGCCTTTGTGGGACACCAGAAGATTGTAAAGCGCGTGAAATGTCATGGACAGCGAGAGCGCTCCGATGATCGTCGGGAAGGAAAATGCCTTCAGCCGCATGGAGATCACGAACCAGAGCGAGAGCGCCAGCACGCTGATGATATGCATGACACCCACGGACATTCCGCGGATGATCACATACGAAAGATTGCCCGCGCCGTAGTTTAAGATGTAACAGCAGTTCTCAAACGTCGCAAACCCCGCGCCGATGGCGATGGAGGTGTTGACGATGGAGGAACTGTCCGACTCAAACATAAACAGGAAAAACAGAAGCGGGAACAGCTTCATCGACTCCTCGACGACCGGCGAGAGATAGATCGCCGTCTCCTCGGTGCCGTAGCCGGTGACCACGCTCAAAAAGCCGCTGATGTACGCCGACAGCAGGCACACGCCCATGCCGAGTAGAAACGCCAGGACGAACCGGCGGATCGGCCCCTTGACGAACAGGATCGCAATTCCCAGGGGGATCACAATGCAAAGAAGGATATTTTCCGCATAGATCATTGTGCCGCCACCTCCTTCCGGAAGGACAGCCAGGCGAACATGATCGAAGCCGGCATGAGGAACAGGAAGATCAGATAGTAAATTCCGGCGGACATATACATGCCGATCGTGGAGAGAAACATCGTCAGAAGCGCGAGACAGAACGCTTTCCGGATCGGCCGGCCGTCGGGTCCGCCGTCCACAGCCTTCATGGTGCTCTCTTCCGCAGGCTCAAACGGCTTGCGCAGCCACATGACAGTCCTTGTTCCGAAGTAGAGACATGCCGCACACATGATCGCGAAACCGATCATGTCAAAGACTGCCATCTGCTCCGGGAGGACATAGTTGCCGATCACCATGGAGCCGAGCGTGAGTGTGCCGGCGGCCGCGAGAATGATCCATTCCGCTCTGCACAGTGCCTTCGAGGAAAATAATCCCCGCACGAGACAATACAGCATATACCCCAGGGCAAAGCCGGTAAAGATATCCTGAACCCACTCTCCGGACCAGGTGATCCAAAGCGCCACGTTGACCGCCATGAACAGGATCTCGCAGATCACCGCGACCGGGCGGTTCTTCTGCGTTCTGCCGAACGTGTACTCGAGCGCGGTGCCGAGCATGATAAAACCGGCCCACTCGCTGATCTCGTTGGCGGCGAAAGGCATCTGCCCCGTCGGATACAGGATGTCAAACGTGAACCAGTAGATGAAACTCATGGAAAAGCTCGCCAGTGCGAACGCAAAAAAGACGACTCTCATGGGGCGGAAGCCCATCACGATAAATCGGATGACCGCCGCCAGGGAAGCCGCAAAAATGATAAGATTGAACACGGTAAGACTGACATTCCAGAATTCGAGTGTCATGCTCTGCTCTCGTCCTTTTGTCTCATTTGTCTGATGTGAAGGCACAGTATGGTGGCCGTGATGCCGAGCGCGAACGCAAGAATGCCGACCATCACGTAACCGAGGTACGGAACAACCAGGGAAAGGCTGCCGTAGTGCTGCTCGGTCACTTCGGTGCCGTACTCCGAAAGCTTCGGGATTGAGATCGCCGTAACGACCATCAAAACAAGGAAGATCACCGCCACAACGGCATCTGTCACGATCTTCCGGTTCAGGGCTCTGCGCTCCTTGATTCTTCCGGACCGCTTCATGATCTCACTGAACTGAACATCATTCGATCTCATAACGGAAACCCTCCTTTTCCATAATCTCCCGCAGGGCCTTCCTGCCCCGCTCCACAAGATGATAGATCTGCTTTTTATTCTTTCCCATGACCTTCGCCGCCTCTTCGTGCGTCATCCGGTCAAAGTACAATAACATCAATACTCTGCTGTAATCGGGATGCAGCCGTTCCAGCGCCTCGTACAGCCTGCGGTTTCTCTCCTCCGACAGGATCTGCAGCTCCGGCAGCTCGCGCCCGCTGTCCGGCTGGTTTTCATCGACGGGAACCGTCACCACCCGGCCGGTCCGCCGCAGATGCATCAGCGCCAGTTTCTTTCCGATGGAAAATAACCAGGTTTTAAACGAACATCGCCTCGCGAAAAATGTCCGCCCCGCCGCGACCTCGGCAAAGGAATCGATCATCAACTCCTCCGCGTCGTCGAGGTTATGGACAAATCCGTTGATGAACAGGATCAATCCCTCTTTATGCCGCTCAAACAGCTCCCGTATATCGGCTTCCTCCTGCCGATCCAGGAAGCGGTCGTACAGTTCCTCATCCGTCATGCTCATCCACGCTTCCCTTCCGTCGTCTCCCATGTCGATATTTCTTCATGCTAATTGTAGCAAAATCGAAATGCAAAATCAACCTGCAATGCAACCCGGCAGCCGGGCGGACCGAAAAAAGGAACCGGGCGACGGATCGTGCCCGGTTCCATGTCATTTTTCGTAAATAAACGAAGATCAACCCTTCTCAAGAGCAAGCGTTCTCGTGGTAAGGTCGCAAACCTCCGCCGGTCCGTAGTACTGGATCGCACCCGGATACGTGAAGCTGGTCTTAACCGCCCACTCCTCACGATGAGCCTCGAAGTACTTGAACGGCTTGCCGTCAAGCTCAACAAGAGCCTTGCGGATAACCGGCTTGTCCTCGCCGTTACGGCGCTCGATGTTCATCATCTTCGTGATCGGCATACCGCCTGCGTTCCACTCCTCAGCGGGCTTGGAAAGGTTGGAAACCTTCGAAAGGTATCCGGTGTAGCCGTACTGGATGAGCATGAATGCGTTGTAGCCGAGGGAGTAGCAGTAGTCAGCGTCGAAGTTCGACGGGAATGCGCAACGTCCTTCGTAACCGAAGAAGTGATGCTGCTGACCGAACTTGCCCTTGTAGGTTCCTGCAGCCTTTCTCTTTGCGAGCTCGTTCTTAACCATCTCGGAGAAGAGCTTCTCGGACTCGATCAGGGAAACCTGAACGTTGCCGTGAGGATCTCTCTCGAGGAAGAGCTGCTGCTGGATTCCCTGAGGAAGGATGTCAAATACCTTGAAGGACTCGGCGGTAAGGCCGGCCTTGATAAATGCGTACTTTGCAGCCCAGTCCGGAAGCGCGTTGAACTCTTCCGTCTTAGCGCCGGCAAGGAGCTCGTTGATCTCCTTGATCAGAGCGGAGAACTCGGGAACGAACTCAACGATACCCTCGGGGATGATCGCAACACCGAAGTTCTCGCCGTTGTTGCCGCGCTTCTCTACCGCGTCGGCGATGTAGTTGGTGATCTGTGCAAGAGACATCTTCTTCGCCGCAACTTCCTCGCCGATCAGGCAGATGTTGGGCTGCGTCTCAAGTGCACACTCCAGAGCTACGTGCGAAGCGGAACGGCCCATAACCTTGATGAAGTGCCAGTACTTCTTCGCGGAGTTCGCGTCACGCTCGATGTTTCCGATCAGCTCGGAGTAAGTCTTCGTAGCGGTATCGAAACCGAAGGAAGCCTCGATGTCCTCGTTCTTGAGGTCGCCGTCGATGGTCTTCGGGCATCCGATAACCTGTACGCCGGTGTTCTTCGCTGCCATGTACTCTGCAAGTACGGCTGCGTTCGTGTTGGAATCATCACCGCCGATGATCACGATCGCGGTAAGGCCGTGCTTCTTCGCAACTTCCTCAACGATCGCGAACTGCTCCTTGGTCTCGAGCTTGGTACGGCCGGAACCGATGATATCGAAACCGCCGGTATTGCGGTACTGATCGATAAACTCGTCGGTAAACTCAATGTAGGAATCCTCAAGGAGACCGCTCGGGCCGCCCTTGAATCCGAGAAGAACGTTGTTCTTGTCGGTTGCCTTAAGGGCATCATAGAGACCGCATACAACGTTGTGTCCGCCGGGTGCCTGTCCGCCGGAGAGGATCACGCCGACAACCTGCTTCTTGGCAGCGGACGTGTTTGCGCCCTTGACGAAGGTGATCTCCTTCTTGCCGTAGGTGTTCGGGAACAGAGCCTTGATCTTGTCCTGATCCGCAACACTCTGCGTAGCCTCGCCTTCCTTCACGCAGATGTCTGCGATACCGTTTCTGAGCATGCCGGGAAGCTTCGGCTGATACTCATATCTTGCTTTTTGAAGAGGGGAAAGATTCATAAGTATACTCCTTTGCAATTCTGCAGACCGCCTGCGCCGCAAAAGGCCCGGCCGCGGCGACCCATTTGAAGCCTATATTATACCATTTGGTAAAAAAAGTAAAGAGCGCATTCAAAAAGCCCCGCGAGGGGGCTTTTCACTATCCGGATCGTCCGTCGGGACCCGGCCGGTATTACTTTTTCTTAACGGAATAGCCGAAGGTGCCGAGCTTTTCACCGAGCGCATGGTACACGCCGTGGGAGTAGGCAACGAGGTCCGCCGCCTCAAGGTCGAAGCGTCCCTCCGCGTCCATGTAGCGGTCGTCCACGGTCACACCGATGATCTCCGCGATGTACATGTCATGGGAGCCGAGCCACTCGGTCTTGACAACCTTGCAGTAGAGATTGACCGGACTCTCCGCGATCGCGGGTGTCTCGCAAAATTCAGACACGTACTCCGTGAGCCCCTGCTCGCGGAATTTGTCGTAGTCGCGGCCGGAACGCACACCGCACCAGTCACACGCTGCGGTAAGTTCACGGTTTACGAGGTTGACGACAAATTCGCCGCTATCCTCGATCAGCGCGTGGGAGTACCGCTCCGGGCGCACCGAGATCGAGAGCATCGCGGGATCCGAGCAGATCGTGCCCGCCCACGCGAGCGTGACGATATTGGCCTTCTCCCCCGCGCCCTTCTTCTTGCAGCTGACCATCACGACCGGCACCGGGTACAGCATGTTGCCGGGCTTCCAAGATAATTTACCCATAATATCGAACTCCTTTGTCACTCATTTTCCGGTGGAACCGTTATCGATTATACCGCGTTCCCCCGCGGTATGACAATAGGCAGCGCGCATCATTTCCTGCGGCTGTTGCAACACTCGTTGATGTAGAGGGATCGTCCCAGCTGATCGGCGACGAACTCGCCCCGGTCCGCCGTGGATTCGTTCATCTCCGCCAGGAGCAGACCGTACATTCTATCGCTGTAGAACACCGGAATTGCTGCAAAACTGTTCCGTTTCGGCAGCTCCGTCCGCTCCAGGATACCGCTCACCGGACACAGCCTCCGCTCCGGTGCGAGTACCCGAAGATCTCCGTCCCGGATCACGCACATCAGGCGGATCCTGTCCGGAAAATCCATCGTGCGGTCATCGGACATCGCCACCGGATTCTCAAAGAGGAACAGCGCCGAATTCGGAATGCCGAGCCGGTCGGCGTACTGCACGATGGTCTCCTCGGTGACGGGCTCGATGGCGTTGAAGGACATGCTGTGGATGCAGAAATCCTGCAGACGCTCCCTCTCCTTCTTGAGATTTTCCTCGAGATGATTGATCTGGCCGGACATCGAGAGGATCGCCTTGTCCTTCATGAACGCAAAACACCGGTTGTTCATGAGGTTGGCGGTGACGGTCTTCTGCGCCTTGTTCATGCTGTTCTGAAGTCTCTCGATGCTGCGGACCAGCCGCGCGGGGTCAGTGTACTTCATCGCGCCGTTGTCGAAGAAAATGTTGATCAGCCGCCGCAGTTCCGTGAACTCCTCCATCGTCATGGAGTTGTTGAGCATCGAATGCAGCATGCGCGAAATGAACTCAAAGAAGAGCCTCCGGAGGTTCACTTCCTCGCTGTCGTGAATCTCGCCGGCGTAGCGGTAGAAGCAGTCGTCGAACATGCGGTAGACGAACGCTGTGTCCACCTGCAGCATCTCCATGGTCGTGTACTCGTACATCTCATACTCGAGGGATTCCTTGCCGTACAAACGGGTCGGAAGCACGACCGAATCCACGGTCTTGCCGTCCATCTTCGCGACCAGCAGTTCCACGGCCTTCTGTCCCAACGAGACGCTGTCGGCGCCGATGGACGCCAGCGGCGGTGCCATCGTGCCGGAAAATTTTGTATTGTCGTAGCCGAACACCTGAATGTCACGGCCGGGCATCAGCCCCCGCTCCTTGAGCACCTCGTACAACGGCACGGCCACCTGGTCATTGACGCAGAAGACAGCCTGCGCGTCGGGGTTGCGGTCCATCAGACGCGCCGCAGCAGCCTTGTTCTCGATCGACATGTCGGTCTTCTCGTACATATCCTCGGTAAAGGTCAGCCGGCTTTCCTCAAGACAGCTCTTAAACACCTGCCTGCGCGCCTGGGCGTCCGCGTTGTCGTCGCGGCCGCCCAGCATGCACAGCTTTGTGATCCCCTTCACGTTCACAAGGTAATCCACGGCCTCGCGGATTCCCTGTCCGTTGTCGTACCGGACCGTCGTCACGTCATCGACGCCCGTGGAGATGAACACCTTCGGAACCCTCGCGAAATTGCTGTACCGCTCGTCGATCACCTCGGTACCGCTGATGCCGCTCAGATTCGGGAGCGTCAGGATCAGGCCGTCCAGCCGGAGCATCTCCTCCAGACGATAGACCGAATTGTGAACCGTTTTGTACCAGTAACTGCAGTCGTTTTTGTTCTGTTCCTCATCGTGGATCCCGGCCAGCACCACAAGCCGCATGTTCGGAAGACCGGCGATCGCGGTCCGCACACTGTGGATGATCTCCTTCGAATAGTCGACGGAGATATCCTCCAGGATCAGTCCTATGGTTCTCGTCGCTTCCCCGTAGTTTTTCATATCCTCTTCCTCCTCTATACCGCAATATCCGGCGTGGGCTTCGCGAACAGGTAGCCCTGCGAGTAATCCACCCCGTATTTGACCAGCATATTCTGGATCTCCTCATTTTCCACGAACTCCGCGACGACCTTGATCTTCTGCGCGCTCAGGTTCTTCCAGCCCATGATGAGCGTGATCAGGAGCTCCGCCTCGCGGTTTTCGCAGCACCGGCGCACGATCGAACCGTCGATCTTCAGGTAGTCCGAATGAATTCCGACGATATGCTGCAGGTTTGAGTAGCCGCTGCCGAAATCGTCGATGGAGATCTTGCCGCCGAGCCTGTGGATGTGATCCACGAAGCTCTCGAGAACATCGTAGGCCTCGACATCCTCGCTCTCCAGTATCTCAAAGACGAACTGCTCCGGATGCTTGGCTGCAGCAAGGAAATCATAGATGTACTCCATCATGTCGCGGTTCTTGATGTCGCGCATACCGAGGTTGATGCTCACGCTCGCGCCCTCGACGTCGCGAAACCGCTCAAACACTTTGCGTACCATGATCGCGGAGACGGAATCGTACAGAAGTCCGTAGGACCGGGCCACATCGAGGAACCGGTATGGCGAATACACGTTGCCGTTCTCGTCCTCAAGGCGCATCAACGACTCGTAATGATGGATGGTCTCGGTGGCGTTGTCGTGGATGCCCTGATAGTACGGGATGATGCGGTCGTGCGCGATCGCGTAGTTGATCACGTTGACCATATGATAGCGCTCGCGGATGCTCTCCTCATCCGACTGGAACGAGCTCGCGTCGCAGACGTAAAACTGCATGTTGCGGCTCATCATCTCCAGCTGCGCCGAAGCGTACACCGCCTTCAGCGTTTCCGCGCGGCAGCCGTTGATGATGCAGAACGTCGGGACGATGGCAATCCTGCCCTCCGACGCTTCGAAGAGGTCGCGCTGCAGATGCTCCATGTTCTTCTGCAGGGAGGACAGGGAATCCATGTACGACGGAACGGCGATGGCAAGCTGCCAGTCGCTCAGCATGTAGAGATGATAGTAGAAGCGCTTCGCGTACTCGGAACATTTGCCGACGAAGGCGCGCTGCGTCAGCTGCACGGCACTCTCGTCAAAAACAAGCTTCATGCCTGCGGTGTCGGGCACGTTGATCAGGCAGACGCGGTCATACCCCTTGAGCTTGATGTCCATCATCAGGGCTGCCTCGTTGGGGATGTCCTCATTTTCCGAATAGAGAAGCTTCAGCTCGCAGTCGCGCACGAAGGAGCGAAGGTCGGTACCCCCGCCGTTCTCCGCGCCGCGGTCCATGAAACTCTCGATCTCCAGGAGATAGTTGAGCAGCGCCTGGTTGTCCGCCGCAAGCGAATCGGTATGGGAAAATGCGTACGGATTGCACTCCTGCGTCGCAGGCTCCTCGCCGAGCGCCGTCACCGCAAAGGCGGAGTCGGAAAGCGTGTTCCGCCCGTTGGAAAATACGAATTCGCCGCGGGTGACGCATCCGCAGATGTTGCTGTTCTCGTAGACGGAAAGCTCCCATTTTGCGCAATTGGAATAGATGGAGGACCGCTCGACGCCGGAGTATCCGAAGATAGTCTGAGCCTTCGCGAAATTCTCGATATGACCGAACATCGCGTGGTTGTCCGCGATGATCTTGCGATCGTATATAAATGCGCGGCAGAGCTTTCGTCCGACCGTGACGTTATGATTCGTAAGGATAAAATCTTTCTTCTCGTGGATGTCGAGACCGCCGCATTCCCCGAGGAGCCCCGCGAACGCGGGATTGTCCTGCGGGAACATCTCGGCGAGCGTCGTCGACTCGGTGTAACGGATCGGAACCGGGATGTCCGGCGCGTCCGCGTACACGAGAGGAAACATCTCAGCGATCTCGGGCCGGTTGCGAAGCACCTCGCCGATACCGGTGTGGTACTCCTCCGCGGCATCGACTCCGCCGAGTTTCAGAATACAGTTGCCCACCGCCTCATTGATCTCGTAAGCGCCGCCGATCGCCTGCGCTCCGGTGGCGTAGGCGCTGAAGCACTCCAGATCCTCACCCGCTAGGGAGGCCATCAGGATGCCGTCAGCGGACCAGCCGGTCTCGTCAAAGACAAATCCGGAGCGGCAGTCCTTCTGCTGCCCGATCTCCGAGACGTTGACGATGCCTCCGACCATCTGCAGCCCGGGCTGGCACTCGTTGCTCTTGTCCGCCATCCGCTGCACATCGAGGTAATCGCCCGCGACAAATACCATCATCAGCTTGGTCATCGGCTGCAGCACCATGCATTGCGCCTCGCCGCAGAGCGTGTCCACCGTGATCGGAAGTCCGGTCTCCGCGTCCGTTGTCGGGATGATCGCCGTCCGAACGCGTCCGCCGTCCATCTGCGACACCGAGATCACGCACTGGTTCATCGCCAGCTTGCCCCAGCTGATGATCGCGGACGTGCTCGTTCCGACGATCTTCGCCCCGGGCACGATGGATTTAATAAAGCGCGCCAACTCGACCGCCTCATCCTCCAGATGGATCGCCGTGTGGATCCGGACAAGGATATCCCCCTTACCGGGATCGAGCAGCATCTGACGAAGCGATGTCTCCAAGCGCGCTTTTGAAATATACTGATAATTCCAGGTAAACATGGTCTCTCCTCTCCCGGTCATCCGGGCTGTCGAACACTATCCTCCGTACTCTGTTATCACAACCGCCGGAATCCCCGTTCCCCGAGGATGCTCTGCGCATTTTCCGGCATAGAAAGACCCCACAGTATAATTATATACTACTGTGGGGTGAAATAACAATATTTTCCTTGTTTCCGGCACTTCCGCGGCCGCGGATCGCGGATGATCCCGGCATTTTTCGAAAGCAATGCAAAATCATATGTCAAAAAGCCTCTGCCGAACTGCCCGAAGGCATCGGAAAATGCTCTCTCAGCGGGAGGAATACATCCGTATGATCTCCTCCGCGACCTGTTTTCTCGACACGCAGCGGTCCATCGCCTGCTTCTCGACATAGCGGTGCGCCTCGGGCTCGGACATGTTCAGTTCACTGATCAGGAGCCATTTTGCGCGGTTGACCTGGCGGATCTCGCCCATCTTCTCCTCGAAGGAAAGCTCCTTCTTCTCAGTCACGCGGAGACGTTCACGGGACGCGGCCATCCACGCCAGCGCGACGCCCGCCGTGGCGCGCGACAGCGGCTTTGCGAGAACATACACACCATTGCGGATCGTGCGCTCCAGCATATCCGGGTAGTCCTCGCTCTTGACGAGCAGGAGCGGGATCGTATTTTTCTCCTCCGAGACATCCGATGCAAGCCGGAAGCCGGTACCGTCCGTGAGCGGGGAATTGATGATGACAAAGTCGAAGGAACGCTCCGAGAGGACTCTTTTGGCCGCGCTGACACTCGGGGCAATGCTGACCGGGGAATACCGGTTTTCCGGCAGGAGCGAGCGCATGGTATCGCAGAATCCGGCCGATGACGACACGAGCAAAATGCTGTAGATACGCACCTCAAGACTCATGCTGCGCCCCTCCTTTCCCTCATTTTTCGAAATACACGTTTACTGACAGTAGATCTTGATGACCTCTTCCGGCAGATGTTCACGGATGAAGGTGCTGGATGCCGCGATGCTGCGTGCCTCCGACAGACTTCCCGGAAGCTTGCGGAATCCCGCAAGTTCCTCCTCGCTCGCGTGGAACAGGTTGATGTTCGCCGCCGGCGAAAGCTCGATCCGATTCGAGATGCCGTCGAGCGCCGCGTAGATCAGCATGGAAAATGCCAGATACGGGTTGGCGGAAGGATCCGCCGAGCGAAGCTCCGCGCGCCGGCTTCCGCCTGTGACGGCGGGGATGCGCACGAGCTGTGAGCGGTTCTCCTTCGACCAGGAGATATATCCGGGCGCCTTGCGGAGTCCGAGTCTTCGATAGGAATCCTCCACCGGATTCAGGAAAGCGGTCATATCCTCGACACGCGCGAGGATTCCCGCGATCATGCCGTCGAACACGTCGTCATCCTCCGGGCGGAGCGAAATGTTGATGTGGAAGCCGTTGCCGGGCATCTCCGGGATCGGCTTCGGTGAAAAATCAGCCGTCAGGCCGTTGCGCGCAGCGACCGTGCGGACAACCGTCTGGAACGTCATCGCGTGGTCCGCTGCCGTGAGCGGATCGGAGTAGCGGAAATCGATCTCATTCTGCCCGGGGCCCTCCTCGTGGTGCGAGCTCTCGGGGCGGATGCCCATCTGCTCGAGGGTGAGGCAGATCTCGCGGCGGATGTTCTCCCCACGGTCCTCCGGCGCAATGTCCATGTAGCCGGCGTGATCGTACGGGCGGTTGGTCGGGTTGCCGTTCTCGTCCAGTTCGAAGAGGTAGAACTCCTGCTCCGCGCCGAACTCAAAG
>JBGUPV010000113.1:0-19005 GCA_045130455.1 Lachnospiraceae bacterium
CCGACGACGAGTCCGATCACAGGCGCAGCCAGCTCTCCGATGAGCGACAGCTCGTTAGTCGTCTTCGCAACCGAGTAATCGCCGTTCTTCTTTTTATATACTAAGACTTCCTTGAGGTCACCCTTCTCAACCTTATCGTGGAACCGCTTTTCACCCTTGTATTCTTTCCCGTCCACGACAAATTTGATCTTCGCATCGTAGACCGTGATCTTCGTGTCGTACTCATCTGTCGCTGTGCGGATGTCGACCGAAGTGATCTCACAGGTCGCCTTGAACGATTCCTCGGTCTCCTTATACCCATTGTATTCGCGCACTGCCAGGATCACGCCGACAATGCCGGCAATGAGGAGCGCCAGACCGACGGCTGCCACGATCCACGCCGTGCGCGCCTCCTGCTTCAGTTTCTCCAGTTTTTTCTGCTTGCGTTCCGCTTTACTTCTCATGCTCTCTTCCGGCGCGTGGCGCCTCTCCTCTCTTCTTATTATGAAAAATTCGGCTCATTTCCCGGAAAATAAGCCCTTCCCGGGCCGAATTCTTCCGACAAAAACGACCTGCGCCGGAGCGTGTCGGCTTTCCGAACCCACTCCGCGCAGGTCTTTTCAACGATATCTCTGCCTTATCTTAAGCGCGGCGCACCGCAAGATGAACCGCAAAACCGCCGAATTCCTGCTCAAGATAAATGAAGTCCGGCTTGCCCTTCGCGTCCAGACGGAGCGTCGTGTAATCGAGTTTCACGCCGTTGCGTTCGAGATACGCCATCGCGCGCTCGACCGACCACGTCATGATCGCGATGTGGCCCATGCGGCCGCGGCCGATGCTCTTCATGACCTCAAAGCCCTGTCCGCAGAAATACGAGATCGGAAGCTCCATCTGCGGGAATCCGAAGATGCTCGAGAATTGATCCGCCGTGCGCTTCGCCTCGTCGCCCTCGCAGTTGATGCCGACATGCTTGATCTCGAAACCGAGCATCCTCTTGACTGCCTCGGAAGTCAGCTCTTTGATCTTCGCAAAATCACCCGCGTTGATCAGGTCGCCCGGTACCATCCAACTTCCGCCGCACGCGAGCACCTTGTCAAACTGCAGATACGAATTCAGATTGTCCGGATTGATGCCGCCGGTGGGCATAAAACGGATGTTTCCGTAAGGTGCCGCCATCGCCTTGATCTTGGCGAGTCCGCCCGACGCCTCGGCCGGGAAGAATTTGACGACTTCAAGCCCGAACTCCAGTGCCTGCTCGATCTCCGAGGGGCTGCTCACACCGGGCGTGATCGGAATGTTGTTCTCAACACAGTAGCCGACCACTTTCGGATTGAATCCCGGGCTCACGATGAATTTTGCGCCCGCTGCCACCGCGGCGTCCACCTGCGCGGTCGTCAGGACCGTGCCGGCGCCCACCAGCATATCCGGGTACGCCTTTGTCATCGCGGCGATGGCGTCTGCCGCCGCTGCCGTGCGGAACGTTACCTCCGCCACGGGAAGTCCTCCCTCGATCAGCGCTTTCGCAAGCGGTTCCGCGTCCTCCGCGCGATCGATCTTAACGACCGGGATGATTCCCAACCGGCCGAACTGCTCTAAAATAGGATGCATCATTTTCCTCCGAATTACTTCTTGATCTTACCCGCAAGCTCGATGAACACGTCGTTGACGATGTTGTGCTCATAGATGTACTTGAGAACTCCGTTGTCCTCGATCAGCTTCAGCGCGGACTGGCCGATCTCCGTGTTGCTGAACACGGTGACGAGCGCGAATAGCACCAGCACGAACGCCGCGCCGAGCACCAGACCGATCGCCATACCGGCTGCCTTGTTGGCCAGGTTCAGGCCAGGCAGTTTCGAAAGCAGGTTGAGCGCGGCTCCGATCACGTGGATCAAAACTACCAGAACGATGAACAGCACAACGAACACTGCCGCGCGGATGATGATGTTGGCAACCACGCCGGACACATAGTCCTTCGCATCCTTCGCGTCAAAGAGTTCGAAACCGCTCTTGTCGTTGTAGCTCTTCAGCTGCTTCTTCACGATGTCAGGAGCTTTTATCTTGTCGATCTCCTCATCGGAGATGCTTGTCTTGCCCTCGAGAGAATCGAGTTTGAGCGTATCGCTGACGCTCGTCTTCACACGGTTCACGATGCTGTCCTGCGCAAGAGCGACCTTCGACACGGGTCCGCACAGGAAAGCCGCCAGCACGAGCGCGAGGAGCGTTGCCACCAGAGAAAACATCGTTTTGATAAATCCGCGGAACCATCCGATGATCCCGCACAGTGCCACGACTCCGATCGTGGCGATCAATAACCAGTTCATTTTTCCCCCTTTTCCGATCTACTTCTTCGTCTCTTCACCGACGAGAAGCTTGATCTTGTGATACTGATTGTCGCTGAGGATCGCGTACTCCGTCTTCCCGCTCGTCGCGAGGACGTACGTGATCGGCCGCGAAATGCTTGATTTGAATTTGTCGCGTCCGCGGATGCGCGCGATGTAAAGGTCGGTATCGTTGTAGAGGAAGATCTCCTCCCCCTCGATCCGGAAACCGCCGTAGTACCGCTCGAGCGTGCGCGACTCCACGAGCTTGCCCTGAAGATTGTAGATATACACCGCGTAGGAGATCTTGCCCTCTTTATTTTCCTCGGTCAGAAGACCGATGTACTTGCTGCTGTAGGCAAATCTTCGCACGTTGCCGGTGTATCCGATCTCGATGGGCTTGATGCTCGGGATCTCTTCCATCTCATAGAGAAGGAAGCTCTTGTCGCCGAAAATGACGACGTTGTCGTTGGTTACGAACTCCACGTCCGCGTACATGTTGTCCGGGTATTTCGTCACTGAGGACTCCGCCTTGCCGACCAAGCCGTCGATGTAGCTCTTGCCGACGTCTCCGTAGTTGTAAAATACAAGCTTCGAGCGGAGGGCGTCCTCCTCAAAATATACATAGGAGACGATCACTTTCGCGCCGTTGGTCGAGATCGCGATGTCCACGGGGAACCCGCTGACCAGCGCGTATGTCTTGAGCTCGTCCGCGATGGTTCCGTCCGCGTGGTAGACCGTCACGAAATTGTCGTTGCCGCCGTTCATCAGGACAGCTGTCTCGCCGTTCGCCGAAACCGCCACCTTGACGATCGGATTGCTGGTGATCACCTCGCGGGCCTTGCCGCTGCCGTCGAGAAGATACAGGGAAACGCCGCCGCTGTCGCCCACCGCCGCATGCTCGCCGCAGGCCGCCGCCACGGGATTGGCCATATTGTAGGCAACGTTCCACATCGTCTTTCCCTGCGCATCGACTGCCTCAACGCCGTCGCGCGCGTACCGCATGACGCCGCCCTGGATCGGCAGGATACCGTTCGTCGAGGAAAATGTCAGTTGTTTCGTCTCGACCACATCGTAGCCCGTGTATGTTCGGTTGTCGTTACGCCGGATGATCGTCCAGATCAGCACGACCACCACGGCCAGGAGTGCGATGATAAGCACGGCGATCAGGTACGGTTTGGCTCTGGACGGGCCGGTGTATTCTTTTGTCATCTGTCTTCCTTCGTCCAAAACCCGCGTCTCCTCTCCCGCATACTCTAGAGTTCTTTCCGATTCTCAAGTGCCTTCAGAAGCGTGACCTCATCGATGTACTCAAGGTCTCCGCCGACAGGCACGCCGCTGGCGATCCTCGTCACGCGGATCCCCGTCGGCTTCAGCAATTTGCTGATGTACATCGCGGTCGCCTCGCCCTCCACGGTCGAGTTGGTCGCGATGATCACTTCGTCCACATCGCCCTGCAGACGCACCAAAAGCTCCTTCAGACGGATGTCCGAAGGCCCGATGCCGAGCATCGGCGATATGGCTCCCTGCAGAACATGATACACGCCGTTGTACTGACCGGTCTTCTCGTACGCCGCGAGGTCCCGCGCATTTTCCACAACCATGATCAGCTTGTGGTCGCGCTTGTCGCTGGCGCAGATCGGGCACAGGTCACGGTCCGTCAACGTGAAGCATTCCTTACAATAGCGCACGTTCGTCTTCGCCTCGAGGATCGTGTCCGTCAGGCGGCGCACCTGCTCCTCGGGCATGTTGATGACGTGAAATGCCAGACGCTGCGCGGACTTGCTGCCGATGCCGGGAAGTCGTCCCAGCTCGGCGATCAGCCGGCTTATCGTCTCACTGTAATAATCCACGGTTCTTGTCTCCCGTTGTTATCAGAATCCGAAGTCTCCGAATCCGCCGAGACCGCCAAGGCCGCCGGCGATGCCGCCGAACTCCGCATTGGTCTCCTCCTCCATGGCGCGGAACGCTTCGTTGACCGCGGTCATGATCAGATCCTGAAGCATTTCAACATCATCGGGATCCACAACGTCCTTTGCGATCTCGATCGCAACAACTTCCTTCTGGCCGGAAACGCGAACCTTAACGGCACCGCCGCCGGACGTAGCCTCCCACTCCTTGGACTCGAGCTCTTTCTGCTTCTCCTCCATCTGACGCTGCATGCGCTGCGCCTGCTTCATGATCTGGTTCATATTGCCCGGCATACCGCCGGAAAATCCTTTCTTGCCCATGTTCGGTGTTCTCCTTTTCTTTCTTTGTATTTCTGAACTATGGTGTTGTCTGCTTTCCACCGCGTCAGTCGTCCTCCTCGACGACTTCCATGCGGATCTTGCGCCGCTTCTCCGCACGCTTGCTGATCGCATCCAGGCTGTTGCGGGAATCCACAAGTTCGCCCGGCTCCACCTTGTGAAGCGTGACCGTCACCTTGCGCTGAATGGTCCGCTCGATCACATTTTCCAAAACATCGAGATGGTCCTCGGAACTCATCAGGATGTAATCCACGTCCGACCGGAGCATCAGCACGAGCTCGCCGTTCGGTCCGACCTGCATGTCCTGCTTGTTGAGGAAGAACTGCACCGGCTGCGATACCGACCGCTCGATCTCGTCAAAATGATCCACAAACTCCTGGATCTCCTCCGGCAGGGCATCCACCAGCTCCGGCTCCTGCTCGGGAACCGCCTCTTCCTCCTCCGTCGCCTGCGCGGCAACGCCGGTCACGCGCAGCTGCGCGATCTCCATCTCCAGATGGCGGATCCGCTCCAGCACGGCTTCATTGTCGACGTCGACCTGCGGCCGGCACAGCCGGATCATCGACATCTCGATCAACACCCGCTTCTGGGATTCGTAGCGAAGACGGTTGGTCAGTTCGCTCAGGACATTGATATAGCGGAGCAGTTCCTCTTCCGAGTAAACCTTGGCTTCGTGCGCCAGAAGCTTCATCTGCTCCCCGGAAACCTCGAGCGCCTCGCTCATGTCCTCGCCGGACTGCGCGAGTACCAGGTTTCGGATGTACCACGTAAGGTCGACCACAAACCGGGTAAGTTCCCGGCCCGCGACCGTCATCTCGTCCAGAAGACCGATGATCCTCGTCACGCGGCCCTCGTGAAGATACCGCAGCGCCCTCGCGAACGTCTCGACATCCACGGTGCCGAGCACCTCCAGGATCCGGTCGTAATCAAGCTCCTGTCCGGAATGGTACGAAACACATCGCTCCAGCAGGGAGAGCGCGTCACGCATCGATCCGTCCGCGAGCTTGGCGACATAGCGCATGGCCTTCTCCTCGGTCGGGATCTGTTCCCGCTCGCAGAGCTCCATCAGGCGGTCCGTGATCGTCTCTATGCGGATCCTCTTAAAATCATACCGCTGGCAGCGCGAAAGGATCGTGATCGGGATCGCGTGCACTTCCGTGGTCGCCAGGATAAACACAACATACGACGGCGGCTCCTCGAGGGTCTTCAGCAGCGCGTTAAATGCGCCGACCGACAGCATGTGAACCTCGTCGATGATATAGACTTTGTAACGTCCCTCTGTGGGATAGTAGCGGACCTCATCCACGATCTCGCGGATGTTCGCGACGCCGTTGTTGGAAGCCGCGTCGAGCTCCACGACGTTCATCGAATTTCCCGCGTTGATGGCCCGGCACATCGCGCACTCATTGCACGGATTGCCGTCCACGGGGTTCTCGCAGTTGATCGCCTTCGCGAGGATCTTCGCCACCGACGTCTTGCCGGTGCCTCGCGTTCCGCTGAAACAATAGGCGTGTCCGACCCGCCCGGTGCGGATCTGGTTGCGCAGTGTCGTTACCACCGCGTCCTGTCCCTTGACATCGTCAAATGTCGACGGACGAAACTTTCGATACAGCGCGACATAAGCCATGTCGGGGACTCCTTTCCGCTTACTCCGCCGGCGGGCGGCGTGTCTCACAGTATATCACAATCTCCTCGGGAATGTCTACCGAAACCCGAAGGAATGCATCCGAAAAAGCCGGCCGGAAGACCGCTCTTCCGCGTCAGTTATCCTCCTCGATCACGTGGATCTCAAGCCATTCGAACTCCACGTTCTCGATGAAAGAATCCGGGCCGAACCGCGTTCGCGCCCGGAGTTTGAAATCCTTGATATTGGATTGAAGCCAGATCGGCTTCGGCAGGTCCCATTCGCCGCAGACCTTCTCCACCGCGTCGAACACCTTCTTCGTGCGGTTCACCGGCCGGTCATCGTCCACGGTCATGTCGCGGACCAGCCGGTTTTCCTTCCACATCTTAGCCCACAATCGAAACATCGAACCTACGCTCCTTCGTCGTCCCGTCTACCGCCCGATGTTGTCGAACGGGTATTTGTTGCGTCCCTCAAGCAGCACCGAGACAAAGAAGCAGAGGATCATGTAGAAGACGCCGATGATAAAGCCTCCGATCAATCCCGAAGCCTCCGAGTACTCGATGGGCACGAAAAATGCGACGCCGAACACGATCGCCGCGTACAGGAGCGCGATCTGCGAGAGGTTGGCAACCGCACCGTCCGCGTACTCCTCCAGCGGTTTGGACCAGAACACGGCCTTGAACAGCGCCGCGCCGACAAGGCCGGCGATCGCGCCGTAGCCGCCGATCCGCTCGATATCATAGACGCGCGTCAACTCGTTGGA
The DNA here is from genome assembly GCA_045130455.1 of Lachnospiraceae bacterium. Lineage (GTDB taxonomy): Bacteria > Bacillota > Clostridia > Lachnospirales > Lachnospiraceae > ISDg. Next base: position 6,937 of record JBGUPV010000113.1, read on the forward strand.
GAGCTCCTGCACCCGCGTCATAATGCCGTTAAAATGAATGTAGACCATCGAGACCGCACCGGCACCGATACCGGAGACGAGGTAAAGCCCGAGAAATGCCAGTCTCGGCATACGTCTCTCGAGGTACACGCCGATCACGAGGATCGAGAGCGCGACGATACCGACGTGGAAAATGTCCGAATGGAAGAACATGTACGTGAACAGCCGGTAGAACTCATGGTCCTGCACAACGCCCTTCCAGGTCAGCGCGTACGCCGACGCGAGCGGGTCGTTCGCGGAGTTTAAGCTTCTTCCGGTCTGGATTCCCGTCACCACGATCGTCGCGACCAGGATGATAAATGTCATGATGCAGCCGCGGCGCCGGTCCGCGCAGCCGAAGAAGAACTCCTTGATGCCCTTCTCAACGTTGCTGTCGCCGGTCATCTTATCGCTCAAAAGCGGCACCGTGTTGCGAGCACGCTTGGAAGCCGCGGTGACTTCCGCCGGAACGATGACCTTCTCGAGACCCGCGCGAAGTCCGTGGAAATCCTTGGACTGCTCATCGCGGATGACCAGACGGCCGAGCGAGTTGATGATCCAGAACTGCGTTCCCTGGCCGATCAGCGCGCACTGCCCGATGCGGTCCGCGACAAAGATCGTGAGGATATCCGTCTTCGTGCTTCCCTTGCGCGAGAACCACTCCTGCAGAGCCTCGATCTCCACGCGGTTCTGCTCGCGGTCCATCTCCTCCACAACCGTCTCGTCGAGGATACGGATGACATTGTACTGTCCTCTCTCCTGCTTGTAGAGCATGGCGGACGACTCATTGCCGTTGCCTTCCTCCGAATACCCCTGCGTCAGGAAGTAGCGTCGAACTTTCTCAAGATCCAGCATTTGTACACCCCCTATTCAAACGGTGTTTGCGGCAGTCTTCTCCGTGCCGCCGCATCAACGCAATTTCTTCTTCCATGCCGATCTTCTCCGCGTCGAGATCTTCTCGAGGATCGGAAAAAGGATCAGGCCGCACACCAAACCGCCGAGGTGCGCCGCCGTGTTGACATTTTCCACCGCGAAGACGATCGTGTAGATCAGGTAAAGCACAAATATACCGAACCGCATCCCATAGCTGCGGTTGCGGAACTGCGGGTACATGATCAGCGCCGCGAGCATGGCCCCCATCAGGCCGAAGATCGCTCCGGAGGCGCCTGCCGAGTCCGGATCGTACCCCGCGAACCAGTGGAACCACCCGCAGGACACGAGCGAAGCCACCAGGCCGCAAACCAGATACAATATGGTAAACCGCACATGCGACATGTGCCGCTCAAGGACATCGCCGAATGCGAAGAGGGCGATCATGTTGCCCATGATATGTTCGGGCGAATAGTGCAGGAACATGCATGTGAACAGGCGGTAATACCCGTGTTCCTCGAACACCGCGTGCCAGCTCATCTCGCCGGCATCCAGGACCTTTATCGCCCCGAAGAGGTCGGTGATCAGGAAAATGATCACGTTGATCACGACCAGCGCGATCGTGACGACGGCGGCATTCTGATACTTGGTCGACCGCTGCCCGTTCCGGATCATTTTGTCCCGGAGGAGCGAATTCAGATAGTTTTTCTTCCGTTTTTCGTCCGTCATCCGCACCGACTTGGTACGGTCCGCATACCGTAATTCCGCCTCCGCCGCGTTCCACGCGTTGATCTGCGCACCCTCGCTGTTGCGGCTCGTCCCGCCGAAGGTCAGGTTATTTTCGATCATCGTGCGGATCCCGAGGTAATCCTCCGGCTGGTTCTCATACACGATCAGCCGTCCGTACGCCTCGTCGACGATCCAGAACATCGTTCCTTCCCCGATCGTCTTCGCCTGCTCCACCGCGTGCGTGACGAAGAGCGTCAGCACATCGACCATCGTGAAACCCTGCTTCACGAAACTGCCGCGGATCTTCTCCAGAAACTCCCCGAAGGATTCCTTGGTCAGCGCAGAGACCGCCGCGTCGTTGATCATCCAGACCAGATTGGCGCCGGAACCCTCGGAAGTATAAAACAAAAGCATATCCTCACGACGGAGATTGACATCATTGAGACCGCGGCCCGCGAAATACCGCTTCAGTTTGTCCCACATTTCGCTCTCCTTTCCCCGTCCGGTTCATATTACACGCATCGTCCTGCCCGCCCCACGCGCATCGCACATGTGCCGCGGCACAAAAAGCCGGTCACTCGCCCTCGAAGAGGGGCGTCGAAAAATAACGTTCCGCCGTGTCGGGAAGGATCGTGACAACCGTCTTTCCCTTGCCGAGCTTGCGCGCCATCGCAAGCGCCGCCGCCACGTTGGTACCACTGGAAATACCGCAGAGGATGCCTTCCTTGCGGGCGAGGTCGCGCGCCGTCTGCAGCGCCACCTCATCCTCCACGATAAAGATCTCGGAATAGATCTCCGTGTTCAGGTTGACCGGGATCAGACCGTCGCCGATGCCCATCTGAAGGTGCGTTCCGACCGAACCTCCGGAGAGGATCGCCGCGTTGGCAGGCTCCACGGCCCAGATCATAATGTCGGGGTTCTGCTGCCGAAGGACTTCGCCGATGCCGGAGATCGTGCCGCCGGTGCCGATGCCGGAGCAGAAGCCGTGGATCGGTCCCGCAACCTGCTCGAGGATCTCCACGCCGGTGTGGTATTTGTGTACGAGAGGATTGTTCGGGTTGGAGAACTGCTCGGGAACGTAGACGTTCGGGTCCTCCTTCGCCATGCGCATCGCCGTCGCCAGACACTCCGCGATGCACGCTCCGATGTCGCCGGCGTCGTGAATGAGGATAACCTCCGCGCCGTAGTGATGCACAAGCTTGCGCCGCTCCTCGCTGACCGAGTCGGGCATGATGATGATCGTCTTATATCCGCGGACCGCGCCGACAAGGGCAAGTCCGATCCCCTGGTTGCCGCTCGTAGGCTCCACGATGATCGTGTCCTTCGTGATCCGCCCCTCACGCTCCGCTGCGAGGATCATATTGTACGCCGTCCGGGTCTTGATGGACCCGCCGACGTTGAGGCCCTCGAATTTGACGAGGACTTCCGCATCCTCCTCGGAAGTCATATTGCGGAGGCGGATGATCGGGGTGTGCCCGAGCGCCTCCAAGATACTGTCGTAAACCATGTATCCTCCGGTGTTATCTTTTATTTTCCTGTCTTTTATTTCAAACGAAGATCATTTCGTAAACCGAAAACTGTTAAGGACCTTCTCGAGATCCTTGCGGTGCGCCGCGTCGCAGCTCACCGTGATCAGCAGCTGCCGGTCGACCACATAGTAGTAATCAACCGAGACTTCGATCTCGCCGGTCGTGTCCGTGTAAGAGATCTTGCGGGCACGGTAGTCTCCCTTGCCGAACGTTGCCTCGACCTCGGAAAATGAGTAGCTTCCGTCCGACTGGAACGCCTCCAGCGTATTGTTGACTTCCTCCTCCGAGCTGACCGGAGACACGGCGAAGAAATTCGCGTACTCATCGCCGCTCGCGACACAGAACTCCATGTAGGTCGGCTTCTCGTCCAGCTTCTCCTCGCGGATCTCATAGTTGTCCTTATCATATTGGATCGAGTATCCGTACCGCGGGGAAGTGTATCTCTTCTTCAGTACAAACGTATCCAGAAGGATCGCGCCCAGAACGATCGCCAGCACGACGATCACGGCGATCATCGTGATCACGATCGGGTTTTTCCGGCTGCCTTCCTTCTCCGGCTCATTTTTCTTACGAATCTTTTTCAACGTATCCTTATCCTTTCCGTCACATGCCTCACGAAACCGGTGATACATCGATTCTTCCGTTCTTCCGCACAGACATTTCCGTGTCGGTCACACTGTCCGGCACCCGCAGCGTGCGGGCAGACGACAGTCTGAGCCATTTATCATTATAGCCTCATGCGGCGCAAAATTCAACCGAAACACATTTTCCGCGCCGAATTCTTCAAGCTGCGGCAATTCCGATAAAAAAGGATATTGTCTTTTGCGATAAACCATAGTATAGTGTTGAAACATCACCGGAAAATAAAGAACGCGGGGACGAGCCCCGCTCACAGAATACGACAGGTACGTTTTTATGGCTCTGACTAAGACGATCAAATCCAACAACATCGATATGTGTACCGGTTCACTGCCGAAGAAAATGCTTCTCTTCGCGATGCCGCTCATCCTTTCCAGCGTGTTGCAGCTGCTGTTCAACGCCGCCGACTTGATGGTCGTCGGACGCTTCGTCGGCGATAACGCGCTCGGCGCCGTCGGCTCCACAGGCGCGCTGATCAACCTGCTCACCAACCTGTTCCTCGGCCTCTCCGTCGGCGCGAACGTTCTCGTCGCGCGCTTCACGGGCGCTGCCCGGGACAAGGACGTGAGTGAGACCGTGCACACCGCGGTCTGCATCAGCGTGATCAGCGGCTGCTTTCTGGCGATCATCGGCTTTGTGTACGCGCGCCCGCTGCTGGAATTGATGAACACGCCGGACGAAGTGCTCGTCCTCGCCACGCGCTACATCCGCATCTATTTCCTCGGCATGCCGATCATGATGCTCTACAACTTCGGCAGCGCCATCCTGCGCGCGATCGGCGACACGAAACGCCCGCTGTACTATCTCGCATTTGCCGGCTGCATCAACGTCGTAATGAACCTCTTCTTCGTCCTTGTGCTTCACATGGACGTGGACGGCGTCGCCTACGCGACCGTGCTCTCGCAGCTGATCTCGGCGATCCTCGTGCTCAACAATCTGCGCACACAGGACAACGCCTGCAAGCTGAGCCTCTCCTCGCTGCGGATCAACATTCACAAGCTCGGAATGATCGCGCGGATCGGTCTTCCCGCGGGTTTGCAGGGCTGCATCTTCTCGCTCTCCAACGTGCTGATCCAGTCCTCCATCAACTCCTTCGGTCCCCTTGCTATCTCGGGCAACTCCGCGGGCGTCAACATCGAGGGCTTCATCTACGTGTCCATGAACGCATGGCACCACACGACCTTAAGCTTTGTCGGCCAGAACTACGGCGCCGGAAAATACGACCGCATCCGCAAGTCTCTTCGCTGGGGACTTCTGTTCGTCTTCCTCTTCGGCGCGGGGCTCGACCTCATCGCGCTGCTGTTCAAGTCGCCGCTCGTCAGCCTCTACACGAAAAATCCGGACGCCATCGTCTACGGATGCCGCCGCATCAGTGTCATCTGTCTTCTGTATTTCACCTGCGGCATCATGGACGTCATCGTCGGCGCGCTGCGCGGCATCGGCTTCTCGCTCCTGCCGACCTTCGCCTCTCTGCTCGGCGTGTGCGGCTTCCGCATCACTTGGATCTACACGTATTTTCAGTCGCACCGCTCGCTCCGCGTGCTCTACGCCTCCTACCCGATCAGCTGGTGCATCACGATCGTGCTGCACGGCTCGGTTTACCTGTGGTGGCTGAGAAAGAACAGGGAGAGGTTCAGGAAAGAAAAGCCCCTCTCCCCGCAGTCATGATCGTCAAAACAATGACCGAAACAAATATGTCAGACATCAAAAAAAGCGTTGTCGCCACTCTCGCCGACAACGCTTTTCATTTTCACTTGATATTATGCCTTTATTTCCTGCTTAGGTAAAGAGATTAAAGTAGTTCTGCGGCAGCATTTTATGGTGGCTGTTTTTAGGATATCTCCAGAAATAACCTCTGTTTTCTTTATAAACCTCAACATCAAGATACATCTTTGCCGTATCATACTCGGTTTGTGTCTTCGGAAGACGAACCATGCCTCGCAGATCGTCATGGAACAGACTGGCGGCATCACGTGATTTAAGGAACTCGTGAATATCCTCACACGTATCCAGAGCATCCATCGCCGCAGAAGTAAACAATCCAAGAACCGGAATGTAATTGATGAGGCGCTTACTCAGATTCGTCGGTATATTCAGGATTCCCGTAACATTCTTGACACCCGTATATACGTACTCATAAGTGATGACCCCGCAGGTCGGGCATGTTGCCACTCTGTAATACGCGACGCAGTCTTCGTCCTTATCCCACTTGAATGTCAGTTTATAATACTGCCATGCATCCGGTGTAAGCCTGTTAATCTCGTCATGACAGTAAACATCCTGATGACAACCGCATGCAACGTCATCCGTGATCGCGCAGTAAATCGTATGCTGCGGCGCCAAATGCTGAGGAATCTGATACAGCGCGAGCTGCATTGTATGCTGATACTTGATGTCCTTGTGACATCTTTGACAGTAAATATAATGGTATGTGCCGTCGTACGTTATGTAATTGCTCTCAAGGAGAAAGCTGTGTCCCAAAGGCTCTGTGGTTATCAAGGTCTGAACATGACCGCACTTCGAACACTTATACTCTTCCGTCTGACCTTCCGTACATGTTGCTTCTGTCTTTTTCTTCAGTGTCAGCGTATGCCCTGTCGCCTTCTGCGAAACCAATCCGCACACAGTACACTTTTTATCCGCAGTGCAACTTGCCGAACTCCGATTCCACTTGTGCCCCTCAGCCTTGATCGTTTCTTTTGTTGTCTTTCCGCAGACAGTACATACGTAATTTCTTACACCGTTTGCCGTACAGGTTGCCTTCTTGATCGAGACGATTTTCCAGGTATGCTTCAACATCGGGATCTGGTGGCCGTCGATCACGTGGCCGCACTTCGTACACTTACTCTGCTCCTCGCCTGCAGCCGAACAGGACGGCTCCTTCACCGTAATCCATTTGTATGTATGACCCGTAGCTTGGATCGTTTCTTTTGTTGTCTTTCCGCAAACAGTACATACATAGTTTCTCACACCGTTTGCGGTACAGGTCGCCGCCGTGTCGGAAACCATTTTCCAGGTGTGTTTAACCGGCTCAATTACTTGAACTTTAAGAAGCTGATTGCATGTTGAGCATCGATACTCTTTTCTTCCGGTTGCAGTACAAGTCGGCTTCACAACGATCTTCCAGATACACGTATGACCCGTAGCCTTGACCGTCTCTTTTGTCATCATCCCGCAAACATCGCATTTGTAAGTCTTTGCGCCGTTCTTTGTGCAGGTCGCCGGTGTAGAGGAAATCAACTTCCAGGTATGTTTCACGGTCGGAAGTTCGCGCACTTCAAGGACATAATTACACTTTGAGCACTTGTACTCTTGCTTGCCGACAACAGAACAAGACGGCTTCGCTGTCGTCACCCATGAATATGCATGTCCCGTAGCCTTGATCGTCTCTTTCGTTATCTTCCCGCAGACCGAACACTTGTAGTTCTTTGCTCCGTTCACTGTACAGGTTGCAGGCGTTGTGGATGTCAACGTCCACGTGTGAGATTTCACCGGAATATCATGTCCGTCAATCACATGACCGCAGCGGGTACATTTATTCTGTTCGGAACCGGCTTCCGTACATGTCGGTTCCTTTACTTTCATCCACACATACGAATGACCAAGAGCAGCGATCGTCTCTTTCGTCGTCTTTCCGCAAACCGAACACTTGTAGTTCTTTGAACCATTCGTCGTGCATGTCGCCGGCGTTGTGGATGTCAACGTCCAAGTGTGTGCTTTCACAGGAATATCATGACCGTCGAGCACATGGCCGCAACGGGTACATTTGTACTGTTCCGAACCGGCTTCCGCACATGTCGAATCCTTCACCTTCGTCCACTTATACGAATGACCGGAAGCGGTGATCGTCTCTTTCGTCGTTTTACCGCAAACCGAACACTTGTAGTTTCTTGCACCATTTTCCGTGCATGTCGCCGGCGTTGTGGATGTCACCGTCCATGTATGCGCAACAACAACAGGAATCTCGCGGCCGCGGATCACATGACCGCACATCGTACAAGTGTCTTCTTCCCTTCCGGGCTCCGCGCACGTCGGATCCTTCACCTTCACCGTCTTATACGTATGATCCTTCTTTGCGATCGTATCCTGCTTCGTGTCTCCGCAGCGGGAGCATCTGTAACTGGTGTAGCCTGTCGACGTACAGGTCGAATCCTTCGAACCGGTAACGGTCCAAACGTGACCGCCGTTGGAAGGCGTGTCATGTCCGTCGAGCACATGACCGCACATCGTGCACCTGTACTCCTCATGTCCCCCTTCGATACACGAGGACTTTTTGGTCGTCACCCACGCATAGTTATGCGACTTCAGACCGATCGTATCCGTCTTCGTATCTCCGCAACGGGAACATCTGTAGCTGGTATAACCGGTTGTTGTACACGTCGAATCCTTCGAACCGGTAACCCCCCAAACATGACCGCCGTTGGAGGGCGTGTCATGTCCGTCGATCACGAGTCCGCACACTGTACACCTGCATTCCTCATGTCCCCCCTGAGTGCAAGTGGAATTTCTTGTCGTCACCCAGGCATACGAATGCGCCTTCACTCCGATCGTATCCGTCTTCGTATCTCCGCATCGGGAACATCTGTAGCTGATGTATCCGGTCGACGTACAGGTCGAATCCTTCGAACCGGTAACACCCCAAACATGACCGCCGTTCGAAGGTGTATCATGTCCGTCAAACACCAGACCGCAGTCCATACAGCGATACTCTTCGTGACCGCCGGCGGTACATGTTGACTTCTTGGTCGTCACCCATTTCTTATTCTTATGAGCGCACGCCGCAGCACGAAGCGGTTGATCCGCAACGGTTCCGACGGACGCCTTCGTCGTCTGCTGTTCAGCTGCTGCTCCGGTATTCTTCAGAAACAACACCGCGAGAACGAACACACTCAACACGACAACGATCTTGCCGATCATGCCTGCGCAGCGACATGCTTCCGCAGACTTATTTCGTCCCTTTGTTTTCACACTCTACCTCCAATACTCGATTATTCAGCGGGCAAATGCCCTAACAGATATCATATCATAAATAAATCAAAAGCGATACAAAAATGTTTTACTTAACAGCGAAAAATTTGCATCAAAAAGACAGCGACGGCATTGTTCGTTGTCGTCGCTGTCCTTTCATTTTTCATCCTATGAGTATTCTCACTCGCTGAGATAAAGTTCTTTCCCGGTCTCTGCTTTCTTCGGGATCGTCTGTTTTGTCGTCTTCCCGCACACGGTGCACACGTAGTCGATCCGGCCTGTCGATGTACTTGTTGCTTCTGTGCGCGAAACTACTTTCCACGTATGCTTGACAACCGGGATCGTCTCCTTTGTCGTCTTTCCGCATACCGTGCACTCATAGTATCTGGCCCCGACCGCTGTGCATGTTGCCTTCGTGATCGAAGTGATCTTCCAGCTGTGTTTTACGGTCGGTATTACATGAACCTCCGAGATGAAGCCGCATTTTTCGCATGCGCACTCTTCTCTGCCCTCTTCCGTACATGTTGCCTCCTTGGTCATCACCGTGGAAAGAACATGTCCGGTAGCCTTGATCGTCTCTTTCGTCGTTTTTCCGCAGACGGTACACGCGTAATTTCTGACGCCGTTCACGGTGCAGGTTGCCTTCGTGATCGAAGTGATCTTCCAGCTGTGCTTCACGACCGGGATGGTCTCCTTCGTCGTCTTACCGCAAGCCGTACATTCATAGAACTTTGCACCGGTCTTTGTGCAGGTAGGCTCAACCTGTGAGGTCACCTTCCATTTATGACCGAGAGGTTGCAGATCCCGCGCTTCGAGAATACGTTCGCAGTTCGCACACCTATACTCTTCCTTCCCGGCCTCCGTGCAGGTCGGCACCTGTGCCGTCACCCAGGAAAAGCTGTGAGCGCCAGGGATTGATTCTATCCGGGTCTCCCCGCATCTTACGCATTTATATGTTTTTTGTCCGGCAACCTCACAAGTAGCCGGCACCATCGAAAAAACTCTCCAGGTGTGATGGGGAGGGCACGGAATATCCCTCCCGTCAAATGCCATGGAACAGTATTTGCAGCGATATTCTTCTTTTCCGCCTTGCGTACAGGTTGCCTGCTGAACGGTCACCCACGCACAGTCGTGCTCCTTCTTCGGGATCGTCTCAGTCCTGGTCCTACCGCATTCGGTGCATCTGAACGTCTTCGTTCCGGTTGATGTGCAGGTCGCGTCTACCGTCTCGATCACGATCCAGTTATGAAAATGATCCCCCTGAATCTCCTGACTTGCTAAAACAGCACCGCATTTTTTGCAGCGAAGTTCCCTTTTCCCCGGTGCATAGATCGTCGGCTCCGATACGACAACCCACATCGGATCATGCTCACATATTGCGTCAGGACTCAATCTCAAAGATTCTGTTCCTATTGATGCTCCGCACTTGATTTCCGCCGCAAATCCGGTTTCTTTCATGATGATCAACGACAGCGCGAATATACAAAAAACAATAACAACCCGCTTTCCTTTAGTTTTCACACTTCACCTCCACCACTCGGTTTGCTATTAACCAATACATTAAACAAACCATTGCCGTATTTGAAACCCGAAGTTGCAATCCTGACATCTTTTTGTTTGGCAAGTTTCAAAAGGGCAGTGCCAGCCATGCTTGGCTGGCACTGTAAGACCTTGTTTACTCCACTGAACAGAAACTCAATCAGTGAAAATCACAATAAAACACTTCCGGACTCCAATAATTTGCTGTAACACTCAGTGTACACACTTCCGTATCAGAAATCATTCTGTTAAGAAGTCCGTTAATTTGTCTGACATCCTTATCTGCCAAATCCGCCATAACATGACAGTATGCTTCAGATGAATCATCGGTCAATCCAGCTACTCCAATACCGCACACAGAGAACACCACACCCACGGTTTGTCCCGCTCCGGGAACCAGAGAAAAAGCCGCTCCGCAAACAGAAAGGGTATCTGCCCAGAATTGCGCTTTCTCATTCATATCATGAAGTTTAAAATAATCATCATATTTCACGTCTCTTATCACTTCGAGTGCGGTTTTCATCTTGGTCAAGTCATCTTTAGTCAAGATGTAATCAACTGCAAGATTCCGACTACGTATTGTCACAAACTGGGCATATAACGTATAACTGGAGTTGGTAACACGGCATATGTGTTCGGGCGGATATACTCCGGTAGTTCCATTCACAGATTCACTCCATCCGACCAATACTCGTAACACGTCTCCCTCAGGAACTTCGATAACAGACTTAAGATTAGTGCCTGTAGTGATCGTCTTTACCGTTTTTACACCATCAATCACAAAGGTTACAGTAGCACTGTTGGGTTTATCTACATAGTAAAGGGAGATCGGACCCGTAATCTTCGTCGAAGAATCGACGGCCTTATTTGTGGCTGCGTCATACCAAAGTCTGTGATAACCCTCCAGTGCTTGAGGAAGATTCTCATTTGATACGATCAGGGTACCGTAATCAGCTTTGAATTGCTTCATCGGCTGTGACTGCGGATATGCAGCCTTACTGGAATAGCAATTGACATTGTACTTTTTGGGCAACCAAACCGCATACAACACGGTATTAGCATTAATCGAAAACGGTTTTCCGATTCCGTACGTTGCGGTTTTTGCGCCCTTGGTCGTAGACCAGCCCTGGAAATCATAGCCGGTCTTGGTAAGCTTTGTCGAAGTAAGATCCATCACAACGCCCTGTGACTTAACCTGACTCGTCGGGGTCGGCGTTCCACCTTCCGGGCTGTACGTAATAAGATACAACTCCCTGCTCTTCACTGCTTCGCCGCACTCCGAGCAAACATAGTCTTCCTTGCCCACAGCACTCTTGGTCGGATTCTTTACAGTCACCCATTCGCCGACATGCTCATCCTTAGGAAGTGTCTGCTTGGTCGTTTTTCCGCAGACTGTGCAGACAAAGTCTTTTCTTCCGGTAGAAGTACAGGTCGCTTCCACCAAAGCAGTAAGTTTCCATGTATGTCTCGCCGGGATTTCACGGCCGTTAAATGATTTCTTGCACACTGTGCAACGGTACTCTTCCTTACCGCCGGTCGTGCATGTCGCTTTCGTTACCGTAACCCACGCACATGTATGACCCGGAGCAATAATCGTCTGCTTCGTGGTCTTACCGCAAACGGAACACTTGTAATTCTTTACACCATTCGTCGTACAGGTTGCCGCCGTTGTGGACGTCACTTTCCACGTATGCTTCGCAGGAATCTCACGGCCGTTAAATGATTTCTTGCACACTGTACAACGGTACTCTTCCTTGCCGCCGGTCGTGCACGTCGG
>JBGUPV010000114.1:0-5415 GCA_045130455.1 Lachnospiraceae bacterium
ACGCCCTTCTTCATCTTCGCGATGCTGTCCGCGTTCACCATGTGGTAGTTCTCGTCCGTGAGCGGGCAATGGAACGAGATGATATCGCTGCGCTCCCACAGCTCGTCGAGCGTCACGTACTCGATGTCGCTGCCCTGCGCGGGGAATTTGTCGTAGGCGATCACGTGCATGCCGAAACCGCGGCAGATATCGATGAAGATGCGGCCGATCTTACCGGTTCCGACGACGCCCACGGTCTTGCCGTGAAGGTCGAAGCCCGTCAGGCCGTTCAGGCTGAAGTTGAAGTCCTTCGTGCGGATGTACGCCTTGTGGATGCGGCGGATCGACGTGAGCAAGAGCGCCATCGCGTGCTCCGCGACCGCGTACGGCGAATAAGCCGGCACGCGCACGATGTGGATCTTTTTGTAGGCGTATTTGACGTCGACATTGTTGTAGCCGGCGCATCGCAGCGCGATCAGCTTGACCTTCATGTCAACAAGTGCGTCGATGACCTTCGGGTTGATGTCATCGTTGACGAACACGCACACAACGTCGTAGCCCTCGGCCAGGCGGCACGTGTCCTCCGTCAGCCTCGTCTCGTAATAGTTGATCTCAAACTCCCGGTTTTCGCTCGCCTTGACGAACGAGTTGCGGTCGTAGTCCTTCGCGTCGAAAAATGCGATCCTGATCTTGTCCATGGTAAACCTCCTTATTTTCCGATATCTCTCAAACGATAATTCCGATGTCCGTCCAAAGTTTGGTCGCGCGCTTGTTCCAGATGATCAGGAACATGACGATCGCTCCGATGCTGTTGAGGATGACGTCGTCGATGTCCATGCAGCCGCGCGATGTCACGCGTTGCAGCACCTCCGTCACGATCAGCACCGCGTACAAAAACAGTAAAAACCACGGCAGCTTGCGAAACTCGCGCACATAGAACGGCGCGATCACGCCCACCGGCGCGAACAGGATCAGATTGCCGACCAGGTTCTCGATCACGACCCAGCGCCGAAGTTCGCCTGTCCGAAACGCCTCGAGGTACTCCCCAATCGTCTTAAAGGGCACCAGGTTGTATGCGACCTGCCCGCCCACCGTGCGGTGGTATATGTCGAGCGTTCCGAACAGGATCGCCAGCAGCGTGATCCCGTAGATCGTCGTCGCGCCGGTCATCATCCCGTAGAACTGCTTCTCGCGCAGATTTTTCGGCGTCGTGCTGATCCACAGCACGGCTCCGACCACGGCTGCCAGGAACATCAATACCATGTTCCTCACCAGATTTCGAACGTCAAACCGCGACTTCGGATCCAGAAAGATGCTCGCCGCCGCGACTATCATCAGCAGGACAAACGCAAAGCAAAGCATCGCGATCGTCCGGAAAATGATCTTCTTTTTCTTCATTGTCGAATCCCCCACGAATTCTTAAGTCAGTCCGGTCCCCGGCTATTAAACCCCCAGCAAAGAATCGGACACCCGCTTTCTGCCGACTTCCCCGAACGTCGGTTTTTGTTTCTCAAACTCGTAAAATAATATGCTCTCACTTCCGCGCTCGCACTCCGCCTTGACACTCCCCGACGCGTCGATGTAGCACGTCGGCGCGGTCTGGTACGGCTTCGTCGCGTCCACCGACAGAATGGGCGTCACATTTTCCACGGCGCGGGTCTGAAGATGTCCGCGGATCAGCTGATACCGGTCGGTATCGTCCGTGTCGGCCACGTCGTAGAAAAGAACGATGTTCAAGTCGGTTTGCGCCAGATACAGCTCGCGGAAATACTCGGGGAACCGCACCTCAAAGCAGATGCGGACACCGATCGTGTACTCGCCGAACCGGAATACGCCGTCCTCGGTTCCCTGCGCAAAATTCTCCTCGTCCCATCCGTACAGTGCCCGCTTATCGTACCACCACGTGGGCTCGCCGGGCACGAAGAAGTACGCACGGTTGTAAAACTCGCCGGGGCCGTCCGAGGCGATCGTCCCGACAAGGATCGCGATCCCGAGTCGGTCGGCAAGCGCCTTGATCTCCTCCGTCGCCCGCAGCACCGCTGCCTCGTCCGCCGCCTCGGCACTCGCGATGTCGCGCGGCGGATAGCCGGTCAGGGCGCACTCCGGAAAGACGATCAGCTCAGCCCCCTGCTCCGCAGCCTGCGCCGCGGCCCGCTCGATGATCGCCGTGTTCTGCCGGACATCGCCCGACACTCCGAATTGATACGCCGCCAACTTCATATAAGTGCCTCATTTTCCGAGGGCTCATCGCCCCGGTTTACAAATTCCGTAAAAATGCTTCCGCTTCGTCTCTGCCGTGGAAGATGTAGACTTCTCGGCCTTCCTTGTACTTCCCGAGCAGCTCGTAGATCTCCGGAAGTCTCGTCGTCGGGAACTCCCGGATCCACTGCGCAAACTCCTCGTCCAGGGTCTCCTCGACCCACGGCATCTCCTCGCGCACGACGCCCACGCGCGCCTTCGCGCCGGCGAGGCAGACGTCCACTGGGTAGTCCATCAGGATCACCGTGTCGCACTGCTGCATGCGCATCTCGATCGTCCGCCCGAAGTTGCCGTCAAGGATCCACGCGTCGGTCGCCATGATCTCGCGAAGCTTCGCGTCGAACTCCTCACGATCCACGTGCGTCCGGTCCGCGCGGTGGTAAAGCAGGTCCAGATAATGCAGCGGCAGTCCGGTCTTGTCCCGCAGTTTCCGCGAGAACGTGCTCTTGCCCGCGCCGGGGCTGCCGATCACGATCACTCTTTTCATCGGTCGTCCCTCAAAAAGTATTTTACCACATGCTCCGGATGTGACAACTCCGTTTTGAAAAATGTTGGGAACATGCGGATCTCATCGTCCGCGGTCACCCACCGGAGATGTTCCTCGGTCTCGCCTTCCATGAAATCTTCGCTGACCGGCGAAAAATCCTCCGGCACCTTCATGTAGTAGTAAAATGACACTTCGTAGACCGTCTTCCCGGGGTGCGTCGGTGCGTCGCTGTAGAAATACACCTCCGACACGAAACCGAGCCGGTCGATCTCCATTCGGACGCCTGTCTCCTCCTCAACCTCGCGCACGACCGCCTCCTCCGACGTCTCGCCGAACTGAATGCGCCCGCCGACCGAGTAGAGGTAATCCTCCCTGTCGCTGCCGACCATCAGGAACTTTCCGTCCTTCTGAATGATGGCGCCGACGCGGAGGTTGATCAGTCCCTCGTCACACGGTACAGTCATGTCTTTGCCCATAGAAATCATCTCCCTTCGAATTTGAAATAGTTCCGACCAGTATACCACATTACACACGTTCTGAACAGCCCTAAAACGATGATTCGGAAAATATTTTCCGCGCCGGGACGACAACAAAAAAGCCGGGAACCCCGCGCTGGGAGTTCCCGACTCTCGGTATGATCGGATCACTCAATCTCGAATTTGAATTTGCCGTCGGAGACTTTGCCGTCGGTCTCGACGATGATGTAGATCTTGCCCTTCGAAAGATCACCGACGGTGTTCTCGATCTCCTCGCCGTCCTTGATCTTGAACAGCTCGGTTTTGGTGCCGTCCTTGTCGCAGTACACCGTGATATTTCCGCTGCCGAGTTTGCCGGTGTAGCGGATGCAGCGACCCTCTTTTCCGTCACAGCGCAGGGTGAACACCATCGTTCCCTTCAGCGTTCCGAAGCTTACGGACGCGGACTTTGAGGTGTTCGATTGTATGCAGGTCGTTACCACGTAATGTGACTTGTATTTTATGTTTTTGATCACTATGACCACTACTGCCGCTATTACGGCGACGGCGACCACAGCCGCGATCGCGATTACTTTTTTCTTCATGTGCATCCCCCTTTCGAGCCTGCGTTCTGAGATCATTGTATCGAATTTAGGCGTTGCCCGCAAGTGACTGCGGTCATGATTACGCCTTCTCAGGTATGACCGCGGTCATATTCCCGGTCACATCGTCTCGGTAAGTTCCGTGGCAACGTTCGAAGCCGTTTCGTTGCCAGTGTCGATCGCCGTCTCCGGCTCCAGCTCGCGGATTCGGCGGATTCTGAGGATCAACAGCGCGATCACCGCAAGGCTCATGCCGGACACGAAGATCGTCAGTGAAGAGCCCCGTCCGACACCGCCGCCGGTCACACGCCCGACCGCGTCGGCAACCACTCCGGAGAGACCGTACGCGACCACGTAGCCCGACTGCGAGATGAAGCCGATCATGCCCCACGCACGTCCCTGCAACTCCTTCGGAATGTTCGTGCGCGCCAGGTAATCAAGGCTGTTGTTGGCGATCGGGATCGCCGAGAAGAACAGGAAACCGAACATGCCGATGATGAATAGATTGTGCGTCACGCCGAACATCGCCATGGCAACTCCGCTCGCGGCAAGGCCGAAGCTTAACTTCCTCACAAAATTGCGCTTGATGCCGCGGATTCCGAGGATCGCGCCCGAGACAAGCATGCCCGAAGCCGCAACAGTCTCAACGATGCCGAGCGATTTCTCATTCGAGAACGACAGGACGAAAGGCCCTGCAAGCACCTGGAACACGCCCATGAACAGCGTGATCGACGCGGTTACCGCGATCAGCGACAACAGACCGCGCTTCCCGGAGACGACCTTCCAGCCCTCCTTCATGCTCTCAAAGAACGAGGACTTATCTTCCGACTCCTTGTTCGGCAGGCCTCTTCTGACAACCGCTGCCGCCGTGATCGTCACGAAAAATGTCGCGATGTCAATGATCAGGATCACCTTGATGTCACTCACCGACAGCAGAAAACCCGCGATGATCGGCGAGAAAAGGTAGCCTGCGCTGCCCGCCATCGACACCAGTCCGTTTGCCTGCGAAAACTGCTCTTTCGTCAACAGGTCCGTGATCGTCGCGGTAAATGCGGGCTCCAACAGAGCTGAAAACACTGAGCTGATCACAACGCCCGTGTAAATCTGCCATGTTGCCGCGTCGCCGCGCATCATGCACACGAGGATGAACAACACTCCGAGGCCCGAGAGACCGTCTCCGATCATCATCAAAAGCCTTCGATCGTAGCGGTCCGCGAGCACCCCCGCCGGCACTTTCAGAAGGAGCCCAGGCAAAAACGCAAGAAGCGTAAGAAGCGCCGTGCCCGAGGCATTGCCGGTCTTTTGGAAGACATAGATCCCGAGCCCGAAGCTCGTCAGACCGCTGCCGACGGAGGAGATGAGCTCCCCCGCCCACAGCAGCAAAAACTTATTGTAATTTCCTTTGTTCATAAAAAACCTCCGCCCACAATTCTGATGTCCCTATCGTATCCGAATTGCGGGCGGAAGTCTTAATCCGTTCCTTCTCTGTTTCTTATTTGTTCTTTAATTTGGCTCTATCTGCAATGCCAATAAGAAGGTTTCATTTCACTGATGGCAATGCCCGGGAAGGCTTATTTCTTGCGCAGGATCCAGATCAGATTGCTACGGTAAAGCGATGCCGTGGTGATGTCCT
>JBGUPV010000115.1:0-14343 GCA_045130455.1 Lachnospiraceae bacterium
GATTCTTCAGAGCCTCTTTAGAGGCAAGCAGGGAACAGCGGCTTATAGCCGCAGAGGAAACCACCAGCTCAGCTGGTGGTCATGATTTCGGGAAAGGTTGCTTGGAGTCATGAAGAGGTGCATGTCATTTCGGATGAAGATGCTGCTCGCATTCGCCGCGCTCATTCTGCTGTGCGTCGGCGGTATGTGGCTTATTTTCCGCGTCCTCATCGACGACGTCACGAACCGCGAGCGCGTGTCCGACCTCGAGGATGCCTTTAAGACTCTGAACACATATTTTGACGGCAAGGAGAAGAACAAGGACCGTCTGGAGAACTCCGACAGCTATTACCTGATGGAGGAGGTCGGACGATTCTACATGCTCTTCGTGTATGATCCGGTCCACACGGTGTCGTTCAGCTCCTACGATTCCCGCAGCGGCGGCAGCAGCACCGGCGTTCCCTGGTACCAGGATCCGCTGCGCGTCTACAACGGCTTCCGAACCCTCGAGAAGGGCGACGAGCCGAAGATCCTCTCGGAGGAAAATGAGTACAAGGTCTACGAGTCGCGCGAGAAAAACGGGAGTGCGACGTACGTCGATCTTCACGGCAAACTCAACAACGGTTTCATCGTGCTGATCCGCGAGAGCTTCAAGGAAGTCGAGAGCAGCAACCGCGCGATCTCCGACTGGCTGCTTCTCATCGGATTGATCATCCTTCTGGTCGGCATCATTTTCGCGTCGCTGTTCAGCCAGCGGGTTACCAAGCCGATCCAGCAGATGTCGCAGCTGGCGGAGCGCATGGCCTCGATGGATTTCGAGGCGCGCTGCGAGGTGTCAAGCCGCGACGAGATCGGCGTGCTTTCGGACTCTCTGAACCGGCTTTCGGAGAAACTGCAGGAGACGGTCGGCGAGCTGAAGAACGCCAACAGCGAACTGCAGAGCGACCTCGAGCATCGCACGCAGGTCGACGAGATGCGCTCGGACTTCATCGCGAACGTCTCGCATGAGCTGAAGACGCCGATCGCGCTGATCCAGGGATACGCGGAAGGCCTTGCGGAAAATATCAACGACGACGCGGAGAGCCGCGCATTTTACTGCAGCGTCATCGCCGACGAGGCGGGCAAGATGAACCGGATGGTGCAGAAGCTGATGGCGCTGAACCAGCTGGAGTTCGGCGGCAACCAGGTCGAGTACGCGAGATTCGATATCGTCGGTCTGGTCACCGGCGTCCTGAACTCCACGGAGGTGCTCCGGAACCAGAAGGGCATCACGCTGCACTACCATGAGACCGAGCCGGTGTTCGTGTGGGCGGATGAGTACATGATCGAGGAGGTCGTGACCAACTACATCAGCAACGCGATGAACCACGCCGCCAAATCCAAAGAAATTGCGGTGTCGCTGGAAAAAACGGATGCAACCGTGCGGGTTTCCGTGTATAATACAGGTGAGCTGATCCCCGAGGAGGACATGGAGAAGATCTGGATCAAGTTCTTCAAAGTGGACAAGGCGCGAAGCCGTGAGTACGGCGGCAGCGGTATCGGGCTGGCGATCGTCAAGGCCATCATGGATCTGCATCACCGCCGGTACGGCGCGATCAACCATGAGAACGGTGTGGAGTTCTGGTTCGAACTGGAGCTTTCCGACGAACTTTCGCCGGAGGAGCGGGAGAGCCTGAACTCGGAGACGGCGCCGGACAGTGCGGTCGTCGTGAAGGAATAACGGAGACGGTGCGGACAGCAAGGCCGTCATGAAAGAATAAAGGATCCCGGGTAAAGGTGCCCGGGAAAGTGAAGGAAGCGTATGATAGCGATCATTGATTATGATGCCGGTAACATCCGGAGTGTGGAAAATGCCCTGAACCTTCTGGGCCTGCCGAACGTCGTGACGGGGGACGCGGATACGATCCGTTCCGCGGATCATGTGATCCTGCCCGGCGTCGGAGCCTTCGGCGACGCGATGCGGAAACTTCGCGACCGCGGTCTGGTTGATGTGATCCGGGAGACCGCGAAGGAAAAGCCGTTCCTGGGAATCTGCCTCGGACTGCAGCTTCTCTTTGACGAGAGCGAGGAGGCGCCCGGTGAGAAGGGACTCTCGATCCTGCCCGGCAGGATCCTCAGGATCCCGGAGGGCGGAGGACGGAAGATCCCGCACATCGGCTGGAACGACCTTTCGTATCCGAAGGAGTCGAAGCTGTTCGCCGGTGTTCCGGAGGGGAGTTACGTATATTTCGTACATTCGTACTATCTGGAGGCGGAGCATCCGGAGGATGTGGCGGCGACGACGGAGTACGGAGTGACGATCCACGCGGCTGTGGAGCATGACAACATCTTCGCGTGCCAGTTCCACCCGGAGAAGAGCGGCGGCATCGGACTGCAGATCCTTAAGAATTTTTCTCAGATTGATTGATCGGAGTCAGCATATGTTTACAAAGCGTATCATTCCCTGCCTCGATGTTCACAACGGACGTGTGGTCAAGGGTATCAATTTTGTCAACCTGCGCGACGCGGGCGACCCCGTGGAAGTCGGCAAAGCCTACGGACTGGCCGGCGCGGATGAACTTGTTTTCCTCGATATCACGGCGTCCTCGGACGCGCGTACGATCAAGAAGGACATGGTGCGCCGTGTGGCGGAGCAGGTGTTCATCCCGTTCACGGTGGGCGGAGGCATCCGCACGGTCGAGGATTTCCGCATGATCCTGCGGGAGGGCGCGGACAAGGTCGCGGTCAACTCGGCGGCGATCATGAACCCGACGCTGATCAGCGAGGCGGCCGACAAATTCGGCAGCCAGTGCGTGGTCGTGGCCATCGACGCGAAGCGCATGCCCGACGGAACGTGGCACATCTACAAGAACGGCGGCCGCATCGACATGGGCATCGACGCCGTTGAGTGGGCGGTGAAGGCGCAGCAGCTCGGCGCGGGCGAGATCCTCCTGACGAGCATGGACTGCGACGGGACAAAGAACGGTTATGATATCGAGCTCACGAGAGCGATCTCGGACCGGGTGCCGATCCCGGTGATCGCGTCCGGCGGAGCCGGAAACTGTGAGCATTTCTACGAGGCGTTGACTGCGGGCGGCGCGGACGC
This sequence comes from Lachnospiraceae bacterium, assembly GCA_045130455.1. Lineage (GTDB taxonomy): Bacteria > Bacillota > Clostridia > Lachnospirales > Lachnospiraceae > ISDg. The sequence continues at coordinate 3,065 of JBGUPV010000115.1, forward strand.
GGCGCTGGCGGCGTCCCTGTTCCACTACAAGGAACTCGAGATCGCCGAGGTCAAGGCATACCTGAAGGAGCGCGGGGTCAGCGTTCGGGAGGTGCGGTGATGGCTACGGTCGCGCAGGACTGGACGGGACTGCTGAAGACCGAGTTTGCCAAGCCCTACTATCGGACGCTCAGCGCATTTGTCCGCGACGAATACGCGCGCGGGACGGTCTATCCGCCGAAGGAGCAGATCTTCGAGGCGTTGCGGTTTACGTCGAAGGAGGACGTCCGGGTAGTCATTCTCGGGCAGGATCCGTATCATGAAGTCAACCAGGCGCACGGCCTGAGTTTCTCGGTCCTTCCGGGGACGGAGATCCCGCCGTCGCTTGCCAATATCTACGAGGAGCTCCACCGGGAACTCGGTTGCTACATTCCGGACAACGGGTGCCTGGTCAAATGGGCGAAGCAGGGCGTGTTGCTCTTAAACACCGTTCTCACGGTGCGCGCGCATCAGGCCAATTCACACCGCGACCGTGGGTGGGAGACATTTACCGACGCGGTGATCACGGAGCTCAACCGGGAGGACCGGCCGATCGTGTTCATGCTTTGGGGACGGCCGGCGCAATCGAAGATGTCCATGCTCAACAATCCGAAACACCGGATCCTGACGGCGCCTCATCCGAGCCCGCTGTCGGCGTACCGCGGATTTTTCGGGTGCGGACATTTCAAGGAGGCCAACGACTTCCTTGCGGCGCACGGGGAAGCGCCGATTGATTGGCAGATCGAAAATGTCGGAGGTTCGCAGGCGTAAACCCTGCGGCATCCGCGAGAATAAGACGGCCGCGGCACACGGTGCCGGTATTGAGGAGAGCGGCAGGCCGGCCGCATTGGAGAAATATCCGCAGCAGAGACAGGGGCAGGGCTCCTGTCGGAACGGAGGAGGGTACTATGGGTGGTTTTCAGTCAGACATTTCGTATGAGGATTTCAATCCCTCGGTCCTGTATTGCAGCCGCGTTCGCGACGCAAGACTCACGTACTATCATTCGCACAGCAATCTGGAGATCGCGTACATCCTGTCGGGCAAGGGACAGTATCGGATCGACGGCGTCACCTACGATGTGAAGCAGGGTGATCTGATCGTCTGTAACCCCGGCGTGATGCACCAGAGCATCATCACCAACCCCGCCGATCCGACCCTCGAGTTCGTGGCGGGAATCTCGGATTTCCATTTTCTGGATATGGAGCCCAATTCGATCGCGACGCCGGAGGCGTGCCCGATCCTTTCGCTCCCCAATGAGATCCGCCGGGAGATCAGCCGCTGCTGTTACGAGATCATCGATGAAAATGTGACGACCCAGGCCGGCCGTTACTACCTGGTGCAGGCGCAGATGATGAAGATCATGATCCTCATTTACCGCTCCATCGTCGAGCATCCGAAGGAGGAGGTCGTCGGCGTTCCGTTCGAGAGTTACTCGAAGAGCTACGTGGTGCAGAGGATCATCCAGTATCTCAAGGCCAACTATTCCCAGCATATTTCCCTTGACGGGATCGCACAGAATATGTATCTGAGCCCGGTCTACATCTCCAAGATCTTCAAGGAGAAGACGGGCGACTCGCCGATCAACTATCTGATCCAGATCCGCCTCGGCAAAGCCAAGGAGATGCTGGAGGAGAACCGCGGCAGCATCCGCACGATCGCGGCGCAGGTCGGCTACGACGATGTGTATCATTTCAGCAAGCTGTTTAAGAAGTATTACGGTGTATCACCGCTGTATTACCGCAAGTCCGTCATCGACACGGACTGACGGGGCAGCGGCGCATTTTCCGAAGGATTGCCTGACGGCGAGGGCGCCGTCGACGGAGAAAGGAGTCATCGGGTATGGATGCATTGCGGGAAAAACTGACAAATGTTCTGAGAGAGAGCAACAACATCGTGTTCTTCGGAGGAGCGGGCGTGTCGACGGCAAGCGGCATCCCGGATTTCCGGAGCGCGGACGGGCTGTACCAGCAGAAACTGCATCGGACGCTGTCTCCCGAGGAGATGGTTTCGAGGACATTTTACGAGCGGTACCCCGAGGAATTCTTTGATTTCTACCGGGCACACCTGGTGTACCCCGAGGCGAAGCCGAACGACTGCCACATCGCTCTGGCGAAACTTGAGCAGATGGGCAAACTCTCGGCGATCGTGACACAGAATATCGACGGCCTTCACCAGAAGGCCGGTTCGAAGAGAGTCTATGAGCTGCACGGCTCGGTGCTCCGCAATTTCTGCACTCGCTGCGGCAAGGCTTACGGGCTGGATGTGATCCTGGAAAATTCCGGAGTGCCGAAATGCGAGTGCGGCGGCACCATCAAGCCGGATGTTGTTTTGTATGAGGAGAGCCTGGATGACGACGTCATTCACGGCGCCGTTGCGGCGATCGCGTCGGCGGACACGCTGATCGTGGGGGGAACTTCGCTGATCGTCTATCCTGCGGCAGGTCTGATCGGGTACTACCGTGGCAAGAATCTGATCCTGATCAACAAGAGTGAGACGTACGCGGACCGCGACGCTTCGCTCGTGATCCACGACGACATCGCTTCCGTGATGCGCGAAGCGGTGGACGCCTTGAATTGAGGAGGTTTTTTTCGTTGAGTACACCGAACCGGGACAACAATGAGGGGGGAAATAAGCCCAACAACAATGACAACAACAAGAAGAAGGGCTTTTTCACGCGGATCATACTGACCGCGGTCCTCTTTGTACTGTTCATCATTCTTTACATGTTCATCTCTTCGGAGGTCGACAAGCTTCGCAACCGCGAGATCTCGTACGGCGAGTTCATCGAGATGCTCAAGGAGGACAAGATCGAGAAGGTCGAGATCCAGGAGGATTACGACAAGATCGTGATCTATCCGAAGGAAGGCACGACCGACGACATCCGGATCGAGACGTATTACACCGGTATCATTGAGAGCGACTCGAAGCTCACGGAGCGGTTGGAGGAAGCCCGGGCAAAGCAGATCGCCGAGGGCAAGGAACCGCTGACGTACGGGCGCATGATCGTCGACAAGCGCACGACGCTTCTCGACCTGATCTTCGCCTATGTGCTTCCGTTCGCGCTCATTTATCTGATGCTCTGGCTGGCGTACCGCATGCTCTCCAAGAGCGGCGGCATAGGAGGTCTGGGTGCCGGCAAATCCACGGCGAAGATGTACGTGGAGAAGGACACCGGCGTGACATTCAAGGACGTAGCGGGACAGGAGGAGGCGAAGGAGTCCGTACTCGAGCTCGTCGATTTCCTGCACGATCCCGCGAAATACACGCGCATCGGCGCGAAGCTCCCGAAGGGTGCGCTCCTGGTGGGCCCGCCCGGTACCGGCAAGACGCTGCTCGCGAAGGCGGTGGCCGGCGAGGCGAAGGTTCCGTTCTTCTCGCTCTCGGGTTCCGACTTTGTCGAGATGTATGTCGGCGTCGGTGCTTCCCGTGTGCGCGATCTGTTCCGGCAGGCGCAGCAGATGGCGCCCTGCATCGTATTTATCGACGAGATCGATGCCATCGGAAAGAGCCGTGACAGCCGTTACGGCGGCGGCAACGACGAGCGCGAGCAGACACTCAACCAGCTGCTTGCCGAGATGGACGGTTTCGACACTTCGAAGGGTGTCGTGATCCTCGCGGCCACGAACCGCCCGGAGATCCTGGATAAGGCATTGCTGCGGCCCGGCCGTTTCGACCGCCGCATCATCGTGGACAAGCCCGACCTCAAGGGCCGTCTTGCCACACTGAAGGTTCATGCGAAAAATGTGCTGATGCACGATTCCGTCAACCTCGAGGAGATCGCCCTCGCGACCAGCGGTGCGGTCGGTTCCGACCTTGCGAACATCATCAACGAGGCGGCCATCCTCGCGGTCAAGGAAGGGCGGACGGTCGTTCACCAGTCCGACCTGATGGAGTCGGTGGAGGTCGTCTTCGCCGGCAAGGAGAAGAAGGACCGCATCCTCGGACCGGAGGAGAAGAAGATCGTCGCTTACCATGAGATCGGTCACGCGCTGGTCGCTGCGCTCCAGAAGGGCGCGGAGCCGGTGCAGAAGATCACGATCGTGCCCCGTACCATGGGCGCGCTCGGCTATACGATGCAGCTTCCCGAGGAGGAGAAATACCTCAACTCGAAGGAAGATATCCTGACGACGCTGCGCACGCTGTGCGGCGGACGCGCGGCGGAGGCCGTGAAGTTCGATTCCGTGACGACCGGCGCGAGCAACGACATCGAGCGCGCGACTTCGATGGCGCGCCAGATGATCACGATGTACGGCATGTCCGAGGAATTCGGCATGGTCGCTCTCGAGACGGTGGAGAGCCGCTATCTGGAAGGACGCGCGGTGATGCAGTGCAGCGAGGCAACGGCGGCCAAGGTCGACGTCGAGGTCAAGAACACGATCGGCCGCTGCTACGACGACGCGGAGCGCATGCTTCGTGAAAATGTCGACATCCTCGATGCGGCAGCGCAGTTCCTGATCGAGAAGGAGACCATCACCGGCAAGCAGTTCATGGAGATCGTTCATCGTCTGCGCGGCGAGGAGACGACCGAACCCGCGGCAGTCGAGTCCATCGACCTCGGAGACGGCATCGGTGAGAGCAACGACGAGGGCACCGGTGAGAGTATCGCAGAGAATGCTGGTGAGAGCACCGCTGAGACGGCGGCTCCTGCGGACGGATCTGCGGGAACGCTTGAGTAACAGAATAAAGTGAATCCTATGAAGAGAGTTCTGGTGATTTCGGTAATGCTTGGCGCGGCGTTGTTTCTCGCGAGCTGCGGACATTCGGGCAACCGCGTGTCCGACGTATCTGCGACGCCCTGTATTTCCGATGCACGGGAACGGGAAAACGAACCGACGGTGACCGGAGCGCAGAACGGGCAAACCGAGCCGACAGTGACCGGGTCGCAGATTGATGACCACGGGATCGCTGCGACGCCCGCAGTCACGGAGGTTCCGTTGCCGACGGCACCGATCACTCCGACACCGACGGTTACGCCTACACCGACGGTTACTCCGACACCCGTGCCCACCGCGGTTCCGCTCTTCATCAGCGAGGTCCTTCCGACCAATTCAAAATATGATAAGCATGACGGCGAATTCTGCGACGTGATCGAGATCGGCAACGCGTCGGATGAACCGATCGTGCTGTCGGGCTATTATCTGTCCGATTCCAAGAAACGACTGAATGAGTATCCGCTTCCCGGGATTGAGATCCCGGGGGGCGGATACGCTGTGTTTTACTGCGTCGGAAACGGCGCCGATCCGGCGCGGTCGGAGCTTCCGTTCCGGCTGTCTTACTTCGGCGAAAAGGTGTATCTCGCGGATGCGGAGAGCAACGTCATCGACGAACTCGAGTATCCGGAGCTCCCGCGCGATGTTAGCTGCGGTCGTGTCGGGGAGAATGTCCGCATCTTCGACAAACCGTCCCCGGGCAGTGCCAACGAGGGCGGCTACGAGAGAATGGCGGCGGTCCCGACGGTCGATCTTGCGCCGGGATTCTACGAGGGGACGCAGGAGGTCTCATTTTCCTCAGTGGGCGAGATCCGATACACACTCGACGGAAGCAAGCCGGACGCATCCTCGAAACTCTGGGATGGAAATCCGATCCGGATCGCGTCCACCTGTACGCTCCGGGCCTACGCCGAGGAGGACGGCTGCCTGACAGGTTTTGACGCCGCGTTCAACTATTTCATCGACGCGCCGGAGTACACGCTCGATGTCGCGTGCCTTTCGATCAAAGAGGCGGATTTTAAGTCGATGAACCGGAACGCTTCCTCGGACAGAAAGTATGCGGCCAACCTTTCCCTGTTCTCCGGCGGAAACCCCGTGTTCTCGGAGGATTGTGCCGTGACCGTGGCCGGTTCGACGAGCCGGAAGTACGACAAAAAGAGCTATCAGGTCACATTTTCCACGGCCTACGGGCCATCGAAACTGCGGTGCCGCGTCTTTGAGAACCTGGAGATCGACGAGTTTAATTCGCTGGTATTGAGGTCCGGTTCCCAGGAAAATCAGGGCTCGCTGATGAAGGACGAATACGTGTCGAGCCTGTCCGTGAGCGGCGGTGTCATCGACGACGTGCTGGTGCAGGCGTACCGGCCGGTGAACCTCTACGTGAACGGAAACTATTGGGGCATTTACTATATCCGCGAGCACATCGACGAGCACATGGTGGCGTCGCACTATGGCTGCGAGCCGGAGGACGTCACGGTCATCAAGCATATGGACTCCGTCAAATGCGGCAATGACGCGAAGGAGTGGACCGACTTCTGGCGCTACATCAGTTCGCACAAGCTGACGTCCGACGAGGCGTACGCGTACGTGCAATCGGTGGTGGACGTACAGAGCGTGGCTGACTATTATATCATCCAGCTGTGGAGCGGCAACATCGACCCGGACAATGTGTGCGTGTTCAAGGCCGGAGGACTGTGGCGGTTCGCACTTTACGACTGCGATCTGACACTGTGCCGCGCGGCCGCGGGCACGACGGCGAACCTGCTCGGCACATTTAACCCGGGCTACTATACGTTTAACGCGCTCATTTACCGGCTTTTGGAAAATGAGGAGTTCCGCGAGCTGTTCTGCGCGCGGATGTCGGAGATTTTCTCGACGGTCTTCGCGGACGACAACTCGCTTGCGTATCTTGATGCGCTGGCGGAGAGGATCGATCACGACATGGGATACAACTGCGACCGATGGCACCCGGTCAGGGACAGCTCCGGCGAGATCCATTATCACAGCTACAAGACGTGGCAGGGCTGCGTGAACACGCTACGGAAGATCGTCACCGGAAGAACGAAGAAGATCGCCGCGGACTTTATCGAGGCGAAGAAGATACCGAAGGAACTGGCCGGGAAGTATTTTCCGGACCTGAAATGACGGCAACGCGGAGGTTGCGGGATGAAAGAGTTTGACATTGCAAAGGAGCTGGCGAAACTGCCGTCGTGTCCCGGCGTGTATATCATGCACGACGCCGGCGACCGCATCCTCTACGTCGGAAAGGCGAAGATCCTGAAGCGCCGCGTGAGTCAGTATTTCCGGGAGAGCAGCAAGCTCTCGCCGAAGATCCGCCGCATGGTTTCGCAGGTTCAATGGTTTGAATACATCGTGGTCGCCTCGGAGCTCGAGTCCCTCGTTTTGGAAAATAACCTGATCAAGGAAAACCGTCCTCCGTACAACACGCTCCTAAAGGACGACAAGACATACCCGTTCATCAAGGTGACACTGGACGAGCCGTTTCCGAGGATCCTGCTCACGCGCCGCCAGCAGAAGGACAGGGCGAGATATTTCGGGCCGTTTACAAACGGTGTCTCGGTCAACGACACCATCGAGCTGCTCCGCAAGATCTATCACATTCGCTCGTGCAACAAGGTGCTCCCGCAGAAGGAGACCGGACTCAGGCCGTGCCTCTATCACCAGATCGGCCAGTGCGATGCGCCCTGCGTGGGAAAAGTGAGCGAGGAGGCGTACGCGGAGCAGGTGACGAAAGCGCTCCGCTTCCTGGGAGGCGATTACGCCGACGGCATCGCCTATCTGACGGGACGGATGGAGGAGGCGAGCCGGAATCTTGAGTTCGAGTCCGCGGCGGAATTCCGCGACCTGATCGGCCGTGTGAAGGCACTCTCGCAGGTGCAGCACGCGAACGACCGGCATCTCGACGAACGAGACATCATCGGCATGGCCAGGGACGGCGAGCATTGCGTTGTGCAGGTATTTTTCGAGCGCGACGGCAAGCTGATCGGCCGCGAACATTATCATATGCAGGAGACCGCGGAACAGACGGACGCGGAGATCCTGACGGCATTTTTGCAGCAATACTACGGCGGAACGCCCTATGTTCCGCATGAGATCATGACGGAGATCCTTCCGGAGGAGCCGGAACTTCTGGAAACGTGGCTTTCGGGCAAGCGGCAGACACCGGTGCATTTCCGCGTCCCGAAGATCGGAGGCAAGGAGCGGCTGGTGCGGCTCGCGAAGGACAACGCCCGAATGGTCATCACGAAGGACCTTGAGAAAATCACGAAGGAGGAGCAGCGCACGAAAGGCGCGATGCGGTCGCTTGGGAATCTCCTGGGAATCCCGGCGCTGCACCGCGTGGAATCCTTCGATATCTCGAACATCAGCGGCTTCCACAGCGTCGGCTCCATGGTCGTCTTCACGGACGGACGGGCGCGCCGCTCGGACTACCGCAAATTCCGAATCAGGAGCGTCGACGGGCCGGACGATTACGCCTCCATGCGGGAGGTGCTCACGAGGCGGTTCACGCACGGGCTCCGGGAACTCGGTGAGGATGCCGCGGAGAGCGGGAGCCCGGCGGGCGACAGCGAGGGAAAGACCTCATTTTCCGTATTCCCGGACGTCATACTGATGGACGGCGGCAAAGGGCAGATCGAGGTCGCGGAGGAGGTCCTGGCAGAACTCGGGCTCCGGATCCCGGTGTGCGGCATGGTCAAGGACGACCGGCATCGCACGCGCGGGCTGTATTTCCGGGGCGATGAGATCGCTCTGTCCGGGGCAAGCAAGGGTGCGGCCGGCGCGAACGAGGAGGTTGCGGCGCTGGTGACGCGCATCCAGGACGAGACGCACAGGTTTGCCATCGAATTTCACCGTTCGCTGCGCTCGAAAGCGCAGACGCACTCGGTGCTCGACGATATTCCCGGCATCGGACCGAAACGCCGCAGGGCGCTTATGGGCTATTACAAGGGGATCGCGGAACTGCGCGCGGCGACGGAGGAGGAGCTCGCGGGCGTGCCCGGCATGAACCGGCAGGCGGCGGCTTCTGTGTATGGTTTTCTGCACGGCGGCGAGGAGCCGAAAAAAGAATAGACTTTCCGAATCCTATCGTGTATCATGAACAGTGGAGGTGCCGTGGAGCGGGCCTGCGCGTGGCGCGGCTGACGGCGGACTCCGGACAGAGCTTCCCGGGGAATCGGGGAGTTCGGAACATGGGAGGTGCGCATGTGCACATATGAAGTTTCTCTCGTCAAAATGGCAGAGAAGATGAACCTGGTGAATCTGACGCCCGAGATCGACATTTCGAAGCGAATGATCACCAAGCCGGAGATCAACCGTCCGGCACTGCAGCTGGCTGGCTTTTTCAGCGACTTTGACGCGGACCGCATTCAGTTGATCGGCAATGTGGAGTACGCGTATATGTATAAGAACGAGATGACGTCGGAAGACCGTCACATCTGCTTCTCGAGGCTGATGGGGTACGGCGTTCCGTGCATCATTTTCTGCCGGAATCTCTTCGTGAGCGACGGCATGAGGAAACTGGCGCTCGACAAGGGTGTGCCGGTGTTCCAGAGCAGCATGGAGACCACCGCGCTGGTGGCGGAGCTCGTGCGCTGGCTGAAGGTTCAGCTCGCGCCGCGCATCTCAATCCACGGCGTTCTGGTCGATGTTTTCGGTGAAGGCCTTCTGATCATGGGCGAGAGCGGCATCGGTAAGAGCGAGGCTGCGCTTGAGCTCATCAAGCGCGGACACCGTCTTGTCTCCGATGATGTGGTCGAGATCAAGAAGGTCAGCGACGACACGCTGTTCGGCTCGGCGCCGGACGTGACGAAGCATCTGATCGAGCTTCGCGGTATCGGCATCATCGACGTCAAGACGCTGTACGGTGTGCAGAGCGTCAAGGAGACCCAGACGATCGACCTTGTGATCCAACTCGAGGAGTGGGACCGCGAGAAGGAGTACGACCGTCTCGGACTCGAAGAAAAATACACGGAGTTCCTCGGCAACCGCGTCGTATGCAACAACATTCCGATCCGGCCCGGCCGGAACCTGGCCATCATCTGCGAGGCGGCCGCGATCAACTACCGCCAGAAGAAGATGGGATATAACGCAGCCCTCGAGCTGCAGAAGCGCGTGACGGAGAATCTGATGAAGAATCTTGGCACGGGAGCGGAGGATTAAGGAAAATGAGATATTGTTTCGGTATTGATATCGGCGGAACGTCGATCAAATGCGGACTGTTCACGCAGGACGGTGATGTAGTCAGAAAATGGGAGATCCCGACGAACCGGGAAGCCGGCGGCGTCAAGATCCCCGGTGAGCTGGCTGCGTCCATCTCCGGCGTGATGACGGAGGAAGGATTGACGCAGGATCAGGTGATCGGCGTCGGCATGGGCGTTCCGGGTCCCGTGCTCGCGGACGGCATGGTTTTGTTGTGCCCGAACCTCGGATGGGATCATATCAATGTTCGGCAAATGATGGAGCAGCTTCTCGGTGTGCCCGTACGCGTCGGCAACGACGCCAATGTGGCGGCGCTCGGTGAGCAGTGGAAGGGCGGCGGTCGCGGATACGCGGACATGCTGATGGTGACGCTCGGAACGGGCGTCGGCGGCGGACTGATCCTCGGCGGCAAGATCGTCTGCGGCAGCAACGGTGCGGCAGCGGAGATCGGCCATATCGTCGTCAACCCGGCGGAGACCGACCGGTGCGGTTGCGGATGCAGAGGCCATCTCGAGCAGTACGCTTCGGCGACGGGAATCGTTCGCATGGCCAAGAAGAAGCTTGCGTCCGAGTCGGTTGCGACGTCTCTGCACGGCTTTGACAACCTCACGGCGAAGGACATTTTCGACGAGGCCAAGAAGGGCGACGCGGTGGCGTGCTCCCTGGTGGAAACCCTCGGCGAGTATCTGGCGCTGGCGCTCTCGCACGTCGCGGCGGTTGCGGATCCGGTGGCGTTTGTCATCGGCGGCGGCGTGAGCAAGGCAGGACAGATCCTGATCGACGCCATTGAAAAGCATTACAACGACAACATTCTTCCCGCGCTGCGCGGCAAAGTGTTCCGCCTTGCGGAGCTCGGCAACGACGCCGGTATCTACGGCGCGGCCCGCATGACCCTCGAGGATCGCTGAGCGATCGGAAGATCGTTCGTTTGACAGGAGTTATATGGTAACACAGAAACAAAAAGAAGCGCTTGAGGCCATCTTCGCACAGCGCGGAACGCTTCGGTACGGTGAGCCGATGGCGGCACACACCTCCTTCCGGATCGGCGGACCCGCGGAGATCTATGCGGCGCCGGCGGACGCGAAGCAGGCGGCGGAGACGGTCCGTTTCCTTCGCAGAGAAGGGATCCGGCTGACGGTGCTCGGCAACGGAAGCAACGTTCTGGTCGCGGATGAGGGGATCGTGGGCGCGGTCCTTCACATGACCGCGAAGACCGACGGGATCGTGTACACCGCGCAAGGCGGAAGCGTGCGCGCGGAAGTGACGGCGGGCATGTCGTTCTCGGGCTTTGCAAGGGAAGCGTGCGACCGCGGTCTCGCGGATATGGAGTA
>JBGUPV010000116.1:0-3619 GCA_045130455.1 Lachnospiraceae bacterium
CAACGCATTTATCGTACAGAAGCTTCTCGACGGAGCGGTGGACGGACTGGTCCGCCACGGCGTTGACGAGGACAACATCGACGCGGCGTGGGTTCCGGGCGCTTTCGAGATCCCGGTTGTCGCACAGAAGATGGCGAAGAGCGGCAAATACGACGCGGTCATCTGTGTCGGCGCTGTCATCCGCGGTTCGACGTCCCATTACGAGCTCGTTGTCAACGAGACCGCCAAGGGCATCGCACAGGTCGGAATGAGCACGGGTGTGCCGGTTCTCTTCGGCGTGATCACCACGGAAAATATTGAGCAGGCTATCGAGCGCGCGGGCTCCAAGGCCGGCAACAAGGGCTATGACTGCGCACTCAGCGCTATCGAGATGGTAAACCTTATCGAGCAGGTCTGATCGATAAGGTCTGATCGCGGACGGGCGCAACGACAGTGCCGCAAAGCGTATCGGATATCGGTTATCACAAAGGTCGGGAGAGTCCGCCGGAGCGGGCTCTCCCTTCGAAAAATGTCTTGACACGTTGTTGCCTTTCCTACATAATATTCATGTATCGCACGGGGCATTAGCGCAGTTGGGAGCGCGCAACGCTGGCAGCGTTGAGGTCAGGGGTTCGAACCCCCTATGCTCCATTTTTCGGGAGATGGGCGGCCTTTGATGGGCATGGCGACGGAAAGAGGCTCATTTTCCAAACATAGTTTTGTTTTATATGCACATTGCAAAAACGACCGCTGTGAAGTAAACTCCTCTACGGTGCGCAAAAACAGGCGCACGGGAGGAGCTTTTTTTATGAAGGTATTTCAACCGAAGATCGTAACCGCGCTCAAGGGATACACCAAGGAGCAGGCGATCAAAGATATCGTGGCCGGTATCATCGTGGCCATCATCGCGCTTCCGCTGTCGATCGCTCTGGCGATCGCGTCGGGTGTCAGCCCCGAGAAGGGTCTGTACACCGCGATCGTCGCGGGTTTCATCATCGCCGCGATGGGCGGCAGCCGCGTCAACATCTCCGGGCCGACCGCCGCGTTTGCGACGATCGTTGCGGGTATCGTTGCCACGTATGACATTCCGGGTCTCGCGCTCGCGACGATCATGGCCGGCGTTCTTCTGATCCTGATGGGTCTGTTTAAGTTCGGCTCGCTGATCAAATACATTCCTTATACAATTACCACGGGCTTCACCGCCGGTATCGCGGTCACGATCGCCATCGGCCAGGTGAAGGATTTCCTGGGGCTTTCGTATCCGGAGGGGACCGTCAACGTCGAGACCGTGGATAAGGCTGCCAATGTCGTTAAGAACTTCGACAGCTTCAACTACCAGGCGCTGCTGATCGGCCTGCTGGCGCTCGCCATTCAGATCATTTGGCCGAAGATCAACAAAAAGATCCCCGGCTCGCTGATCGCTGTCATCGTCGGTGTGGTCATCGTCAAATTCGCGAATCTCCATGTGAACACCATCGGGGATCTGTACTCCATTTCCCGCAGCCTTCCGAAGTTTACGACGCCCAAGGTTTCCTTCGGGCTGATCCGTGAGCTTCTTCCCAGCGCATTTACCATCGCGATCCTCGCGGGTATCGAGTCGCTGCTTTCCTGCGTCGTTTCCGACGGTATGATCGGCAGCCACCACAACTCCAACACCGAGTTGATCGCGCAGGGTACCGGCAACATCGCGTCCGCATTTTTCGGCGGTATCCCCGCGACCGGCGCCATCGCCCGCACGGCGGCCAATGTCAAGAACGGCGGCCGTTCGCCCATCGCCGGAATGGTCCACGCGGTGGTTCTGCTGCTGATCCTTGTCGTTCTGATGCCTTACGCGGCGCTCATCCCGATGCCTGTCATCGCGGCGATTCTCTTCATGGTCGCTTACAACATGAGTGAGTGGAGACATTTCCGTGACATCGTGAAGACGGCGCCGAAGAGTGATATCCTCGTTCTGTTCGCCACCTTCGTGCTCACGGTGGTTTTCGACCTCGTGGTCGCGATCGAGATCGGCATGGTTCTCGCGGCGTTCCTGTTCCTAAAGAGAATGACGGACGTGACGGAAGTGCGTCCCTGGACTTATATTGCGGAGGACGAGCAGCCCACGGACGAGCTTCACGGTCTGAAGACCGTGCCCGAGGGCGTCAGCGTCTACGAGATCAACGGACCGATGTTCTTCGCCGTGGCTGACAAATTTGCCGCGTTCCCGCTCCGGGAGAAGGACAAGGTCGTCATCATTCGCATGCGCAACGTGCCCGCGATGGACACGACCGCGATGCGCAACCTGACCAATCTTTGTGCCAAATTCCAGAAGAACGATGTGACCGTTCTGCTGTCGCATGTCAACGAGCAGCCGATGAGCGTAATGCGCAAAGGCGGCTTCGACAAGATGATCGGCGAGGAGAACTTCCTGCCCAACATCGACGCGGCGCTGGAGCGCGCAGGCGAGTTGGTAAAAGCTCAATAATACTGTTGTGAACCGATGGCAGTTTCCGTATAATGGTAATACACCCATTACCGTATAAGGAGGCTGCCATGAATTATTTGGAAAATGATGCACCGAAGCGAGTTGTCAAGATGCGCAAGGCGTGGGCCAAAGGGGACGCGGCCCGCGACGCAGGTCTGACCGAGCCCGATACGATCGAGAAGTTCCGAGACATCTCGTACGGTCCGCACGGCGAGTGGAATCTGCTGGACCTGTATCTGCCCAAGGATGCAGCGGCGAAGCTTCCCGTGATCGTGAGCATTCACGGCGGCGGTTTCTTCTACGGTGACAAGGAACTGTACCGGTTTTACTGCATGCACCTTGCCGAATTCGGGTTCGCGGTCGTGAATTACAATTACCGGCTTGCGCCGGAGTTTCATTTTCCGTCGCCCCTCGAGGACGCGGCGGCCGTGCTCCGGTGGATCTCCGCCAACGCGGAATGCTTCGGCCTGGATGCGGCAAATGTGTTCATGGTCGGGGACTCTGCCGGTGCCCAGCTGGTGAGCCAGATGGCGTGCATCCTCTCGAACAAAGATTATGCCGGTCTCTTTGCGCTGGATATTCCCGCGGATGTGACGCTGCGGGCGGTATCGCTTGCGTGCGGCCTGTACGAATTCCCGCCGGCGTCGGAAGCCGAGGAGGGAATCTTCACGGATTACTTCGGCGACGCGTCAATGCTCGACGACCCGCGGGTGAAGGTGCTTGACAACATCACTGCCGACTATCCGCCGGCATTTGTATTCTCGTCGTACTGTGATTCGCTCTATGCGGCGTGCGAGCCGATGGCAGCGCTGATCAACGAGCGGGGCGGAAGAGCGGTGAGCCGCATCTACGGAGCACCCGACAGACCGGAGATCAGCCATGTATTTCACGTCAACATGAAGCTTGAGGAGGGCGAGAAAGCCAACCGCGATCAGACGGATTTTTTCCGCGGTTTTCTGCATTGTTGATAACCCGAAACGGGCCGAATAAAAAAGTTGAAAATTTGTAAAAAAACTGTTGACAGACACATATCGCTGTGATACAATCAACTTCGCTGTCACACCGAAAGGGTGATCGCAAACACCACGGAACCCTTAGTAAAATAAGGCATTTACCGTGGGATGAACCTTGAAAACCGAACAGTGAAACAACCTTGAAATTCTTTACAAAAGTTTC